>NC_009828.1:1823561-2135342 GCF_000017865.1 Pseudothermotoga lettingae TMO | reverse complement strand
TTAAATAAAGAAAAAGAGGCGGTCGCCCGCCTCTTTTTTTACTCTTCAACACTGATTGCGCCAGTTGGACAACTATCAGCAGCATCTTTTGCGCAATCGAGTTCCGTTTCAGGTTGAAGAACTTTCGCTTTACCATCATCAGCAAGTTTGAAAACTTCCGGACACAGACTTTCGCAGACGCCGCAACCAATGCATGCAGCTTCGTCAACTCTAACCTTCATGAAAGCACCTCCCTGAGAATGTGGAAAAACCTAAAGCTATTATAAAACTTCAAACGTCGAAGTACAAGTCATATTCTGCCGGATGTGGAATAGAAGAAATATATCTATATTCTTCTCTTTTTGTTTGAACCCAGTGCTGGATCAGTGAATCTGGGAAAATTTCTTTTAAGAATTCTCTATCTTCTTCCAGGGCATCACATGCTTTTGAAAGGTCTATTGGCAAAGATAATTCAGATGATTCTTCCGCTTTCATTTTTTTCTTTATACCGTCTACTCCAGCCAGTATCATAGCGGATATTGCAAGGTATGGATTGCAGGAAGCGTCAATTGTGCGAAATTCTATTCTTTTTTCAGAATGGTCTTTTACATAACCTGGGATTCTTACAGCGGCATTTCTGTTGGCAAGTCCAAAGGACGCATTTGTGGGCGCTTCAAAGCCCGGTACGAGTCTTCTGTAAGAGTTTGTTGTTGGATTGGAGAAAGCCATAACAGCCGGGCAATGTTTTAACAATCCTGTCATGTATTGATGACAGGTTTTTGACAACCCATGTAACTCGTCGCCAGAAAAGATGTTTTTTCCGTCTTTAATCATGTATTGATGAATGTGCATGCCGTTTCCTGCTTCATTGTACAGTGGTTTAGGCATGAATGTCACCAGAAATCCAGATTGTTTAGCTATTTTTCTAACGACATGTTTGACTAACATAACCCAATCAGCAGCTTTTAGTGCACTTTCAAAATTTGTTTCTATCTCAAGTTGCGAAGACCCTACTTCGTGATGGTGGTATTTCACCGAAACTCCCACGTTTTCAAGTTCCGAAACTATGGCATTTCTCAGGTGCATGAAGTTATCAAATGGGATTTCTCTGTGATATCCTTTTTTACGGCCGACGAAATACTCTCCGGATTGAGAGGAATTCCAAAAACCTTCTGGGCTATCGGTTTCCAGAAAAATGAGATTAGGTTGGATTGAGTATCGAACTCTGCTAAAAACATGAAACTCATACTCTATAGAAAGCTTTATATCGTCAGCTATTGGTGAGATGTATTCAATGGCTTTCTTAAAGATAAATCTTGGATCATGTTCACTTGGTTTAAAATTTTCTGAACTATACACATCACATATAAAGCTCGCGATTTCCTCATTTTCGATTTTTTCAAAAAACAGTGTTCTGGCATCCGGAATGAGAATCATATCGCTTTTAGTCACAGACGCATAACCAAGATTTGATGCGTCGAACCCAACACCCTTTTCAAAAATTTCTTCTGAGAAACTTTCCCTGTGAAGAGTTACATGCCTCCATCTTCCGTAGAGATCAACAACTTTTAAATCAACAAACTTACAACCTCTTCTGTCTATCTCCTCGATGACCTGCCTCACACATATCACCTCCGTTTGTTTTTGCATATTTATGATAAACTAAAAACGGAGGTGTAAGAATGAAAAAAATTCTGCCTGTTTTATTGTTAGTCCCGATTTTTGGCATCGCTGCCACTCCCATGGAAAGATTGACAAGCTCACTTTCTATACTCAAAGAACTTTCCAATATACCTGATAGTGGAGCATTTGTAGAATTGCTTCGCCAGTCAGAAGGAATAGCTATATACCCCTCGCTGTTCAAAGTCGGTTTTGTCATAGGTGGCCAGTATGGAGAAGGAGTCGTTTTTAAAAGAGATATCGCAACAGGAAAGTGGTATGGTCCTGTATTTGTCAAATTAACTGGGCTTAGCCTTGGTGCGCAAATAGGTGTGCAGAATGTTGGACTTGTTCTTGTTTTGATGAACGAAAAGGCTGTAAACAGTTTTATTTCCAGTAGTGTGACTCTTGGCGGTAACGTCAGTGTATCAGCGGGACCGCTTGGAAGATCTCTTTCAGCTGATACGGATTATAAACTTCAGGCATCAATTTATTCCTATTCTGTCAGTAAGGGGTTTTTTGCCGGTCTATCACTTCAGGGCTCGATTGTGCAAGTTGATACTGATGCAAATAAGCAGTACTACGAAAGTGATATTTCTCCAACCGAGGCACTGAAAAATGAGCCCAGATCAAAAGAAGCAGTTGAAATTGTAGATTATCTGAACAGCCTGATCTATCTCCAGCCTTCTCAATAAAGATTTCACAGAACTCCTCGGTGGCGAATAAAATTGTAAACTATTATCCAGCCACCGAGAGATACTTTCGCAAATATCAAGACATTGTAAATGGGTATGTACTGGCCTTCAAGTACTTTGCCATTTATTTTAGGAAAATGAATCATTAAAAGATCAATTGTTGCTACTAAGAGAAAAGCAACAATCAGAAGTGTTTCTATGCTTTCTGCTTTTTTCTTTTTCAGGTAATTTTCCAGGTCTTCAAAGCCTGAGGTTGTAGCAATCAAAAGCAATCCGGTTGCTCCAGCCACACCGGCTGCAAAACCCCCTCCTGGGGAGAGGTGCCCAAATATAGCAAGATAGAAACCTGCGAGGATTGAAAGAAATGCGAGTAATTTAATTCCGACAATGGCAGACCTATCTGATATATGTGACCTTTCAGGGGCTATCTTGAGCGATTTCGATTTGATTTTAACCCCTATTGATGCCACTGAAAAAACGAGTACTTCAAAAAGAGTATCATACAATCTGGTATTGAGATATACACCCGAAACTGTGTTGGGTGAAACTGTCTGCTCATAAATTGTTTTCACGACGTTTTCGTTCAACTGTGGCTCTGGTTTAAAGCTTAAAGAAAGAATAAAGATTGCTGCAACGCACCCAATTACAAAAACAGTCTTCACATTAATCACCCACATATTTTTTTCTCAGCAATTCCAATTTTCCAGAGTTTTTCGCTGCCTCGTAAAAATCTTTGAATTTCAACGAAAGATCCGTCTTTTTTTCTATGCTTATCACGTACTCGTCAATTTCTTGCGAAAAAACAACTGTTTCACGTATGGACTGCTTCAGAATGTATTCTTTAAATGTAAGAAGATCAACTGTTCTTCTGTCTGGTAATATAGCAAATTTTGTTTGCAGTATTTCGTAACAATCAGTATGATCCGGGCACATTTTGCGAGTTACAGCCCCGCATATCATATCTACCTGACCTTCCACAAAAGATGATATCAATTCTTTTTGATCAGCGTATTCAGTAATTTCGATTTCGTAGCCATTTTGCCTTGCATAGGTAGAAACCAGTTCATACTCCAATCCCCGGTATGTGTTTCCCAATTTCTCGAACAGAGAATGAACTGGAACGACCCCTATCCTGATTTTGCCCATTCTTCTGAAGAGTGTTATATAAACAAAAGTTGATAATACGACACCCAAAAGAGCCTCTGCAAGTGCAACATCTGGAGCGGCAGATATCGCGTAAAGTAAAACCGCAACCATGCTTAGAATAGTTCTACCGAAAATAGCTTCAAGCGGTTTTTTCCTCGTCACTGTGTACAGTGCAAGGATTAAAATCAGAATAGCAGTTAGGATTTTCACTTCCTATCTTCCTTTTGGATGATAGATCTGGCAATGATATGCGAGATGAGTGGTCCGGTGATCAGTGTGAT
Source organism: Pseudothermotoga lettingae TMO (assembly GCF_000017865.1). Lineage (GTDB taxonomy): Bacteria > Thermotogota > Thermotogae > Thermotogales > DSM-5069 > Pseudothermotoga_B > Pseudothermotoga_B elfii. Next base: position 2,131,582 of record NC_009828.1, on the reverse strand, counting down.
TAAACTGACCATGATTATTTTCGCTAACACTTCATACCAGTTGATTACAATGCCAGTAAATATTAAAACAGAGCCAATCGTGTCGCTGACACCAAGAAAATGCAGTTTTTGAGCTGTATTTTTTGCTCGTAGCAGCCCGACCGTACCGTAAAAGGTCAGCAACAAACCGGCAGATACCAGTATTATCGAAATCACCCCAGATCCTCCTTTGAGAGAAAATAAGAGAGAAATATAATTCCAGAAGCGTTCAGCAATGTATAAAAAAAGAACACGTCGAACAAATTCGAATCGGTTTTCATATAGGCAAACAAAAGCAGTATCAAAGAAATCTTTGTTGAGAAACTGGCGAGACTTATGAGCTTTTGCCATCTATCTTTTGTTGATATAAACATATAGAGAACTATTATCAAATTTACAGAATAAATGGCAAGCAATATCATCTTTTTTCCTCCTCAACAAGTTCGTGCACGATTAGATGGCCGTGCTGGTCTTCTATGACAAGTGTGTACGGAGTAAGCGTTATCAAAATTGTTTTTTCGAAAAGTTCTTCGTCAGTTATTACTTTGGTGGATTGTATTTTTGAATTGAAAAAATAGCCCTTGGTTATTAATTTAAATGATTGCAAAATTGCCAGTAAGAAGCTGTAGACAAGTTTTATTAGGAAAATTATCAATCTCCTCGGTTTAAAATCTATGTTTATAGCATTTTGTACGATGAAGATTAAACCAGCGATAAAAACAGTCAGGATATCAAGCTTTGGATGTAATACTAACCAGAAACATAAACCTATAAGAAAAGAGGACAAATTACGCATTTACACTCACCACCACGCAAATCAAAACAAGTATGATATATAGAAAAGCAGAGTTATTTATATTTTCGAGTGTTCTTGGAAGCGGTCTGAGAAATCTTTTTACTATAAAATAAAACAAAATTCCTGTTAGGATCAGCAAGATCGGACTTAGAAATTTTCGATCATGATTGACGAAAGGTGTTAAACAATAAAATGAAAGCAGCAGATATGAAGGAAGATTCTTTATTTTTTCATACCTTGCAGATGGTAAAAAAAGAAATTTAGCGAAACTTGCAACTGTGCCAATACAGGCGATATACATGAGAGGTTTTTGCCAGGTTAAAGTACTCAAAACCATATCCTTAGCAGCTGCTCCTATAGTTAATGGCATGCCACTTATCGTTAAAGATGCCAATGCGAGAAATAACCATTTGTTCACCGCTAAACGTTTTTGCAGCAACTCTTCAATATCCAGGGATGGCAATTCATCAGAAAAAAGAAAGAGAAAACTCTTAAACACACCATGGGCGAGTGCGTAAATAGCCCCCGAGGATGGCGATACGAGTATGTAACCAACCTGTGAAAGTGTGTGCTGTGCCAGGATTCTCTTGTAATTTTTTTCATTCATAGCGAAAAACACGCCTGTTATAGCAGATACGACTCCAAAGATAACAACAATTCTGTAACTGCCTGAAATTATCGGTTGCAGCCTCATCAATGCATAAACAGCTCCCTTGATACTTATTCCTGATAGGAGTGCTGAGATTTCTGGCTCAGCATTTGAATGAAGATCTATCAACCACATACTGTAAAAGAAAACTCCGGCTTTCGCCAGTAAACCGGCAATTATTAATCCTGCTGGCAGGTTTGATATTTCTTTTGACAGATCGAAAGTACCGCTCTCCAGAAAATGCATCCCGACTCCCAATAAATATAGATTCATAGCTGCTGTACACAAAATGATATACTTCATCGCAGCCCAAAATTGTTTTGTTTTAGAAGTTGTCGAGGAAAGTAAAAAAGTGATCAATGTTATCAGTTCAAGAACTACATAAATATTGAACAAATCACCGGACACAAAAGCTAAATTGCACACGGGAAGAAACAGTGCTAAAAAGAAGTAGTAAACCGTATTTCGCTTCTTTTTTATACCAACCATAGTTGAGGCAAGCCAGACCACAGCGTTCATCAAAAGGAAATTCCTTGATAGACCATCTATAACAAGGTGAACCCCGAAAGCTCCGCGCAAAGTGGCCTCACCCGCAAATTGATTTATGTATATCAAGTTTGCCACCAGGAAATTCACTCCCCCCATTGTTAGGAGAGTTATTCTGGATAGACTTTTATTGAAGCATAAGAAAGCAATTATCAGCAAAATCAAATTGTAGATCACATAATTATTCACTCATGTGTTCTCCTTTCAATTTTTTCCGTATCAGTTGTATGGAGTCTTTGAATCAAAATCATAATCACCGTGAAAGATAGAGAAAGAGTTGCAAAACCTATAACAATAGCTGTTACTATTACTGCCTGTGGAACAGGATGAGCATATGCTTCAGCTGTTTCCGAGACAATAGGAACTTTTTCACCAAAACGTGATGAGACAACAACAAAGAAACTTACCACTCCTGTACTCATAATATCAAGGCAAACAATTTTCATAACCAGGTTCTTCCTGAGAATTATTCCAGATAAAGCCACTAAGATAACTATTAAGCAAATGTATTCAACGAAATTCAAAGAGAAAACCTCCCCTTGATTTATAATATTATACAGCATGGGGGCATTCATATGTTTAAACTTGTGAGTGATTACGAACCTACTGGTGATCAACCCCAGGCAATAGATAGACTTGTTGAGGGCATTAAAAAAGGCTATCGGTTCCAGACCCTTATAGGAGTGACAGGCAGCGGTAAAACTTTCACAATGGCAAACGTCATATCCCGTTTGAACAGACCTGCTCTTGTTATCTCTCCAAATAAAACACTTGCCGCACAGCTTTATGGTGAATTCAAAACATTCTTTCCCCACAATAGAGTCGAGTACTTTATCAGCTATTATGATTACTATCAACCTGAAGCTTATGTTCCAACAAAAGATCTTTACATAGAAAAAAATGCCGATATAAACGATGTGCTCGTTCGTATGAGAATGTCTGCATTGAAATCCGTTAGAACCAGGCGAGATGTTGTTGTTGTGGCGAGTGTTTCGAGTATATATGCCTCCGGAGATCCATCTGATTTTGACAGGATGAATATCCAGCTTTCCACGGGATTAAAGATCTCTCCCCACGCAGTTGCTCAGCATCTTGCAAAAATTGGTTATGAGAGAAGCAATGAAATAACAGTCAAGGGTTGTTTCAGGTTGAGAGGAGATGTTCTTGAAATATATCCCACATATCAGGATGAAGGTATAAGAATAGAGTTTTTTGGTTCAGTTGTGGATAGAATAGAGACTTTCGACAAACTCAACAGATCTCCGCTGGAAGAGTTACAGAAAATTATCATCTATCCAGCAATAGAATTTGTGACCACTGAAGAAAAATTAAAGAGAGCTGTAGAATCCATTAAAAATGAATTAGATCAGAGGTTGACAGAATTGAAAAACCAGGGAAAAATTTTAGAAGCCCAACGGCTGCAACAACGAACAATGCATGATCTGGAGCTTCTATCTGCCCTCGGATATTGCCCAGGAATAGAAAATTACTCGAGACATTTTGATGGTAGGAAACCCGGAGAACCTCCATATACTCTTCTGGATTATTTCGATGACGATGTGCTTGTTTTTCTCGATGAATCTCACATAGCTGTACCACAGTTGCGAGCTATGTGGCGCGGGGAACATTCAAGAAAGAAGAGCCTTGTTGAATATGGCTTCAGACTTCCTTCAGCATTTGACAACAGACCTCTCACCTTCGAGGAATTCTTAAAAAAGGTGCCACAGATAATATTTGTCTCAGCCACACCGGGGCCATTCGAATATCAGGTGAGTGAGCAGATAGTTGAGCAAATAATCCGTCCAACAGGCCTGATTGATCCCGAGGTTGAAGTCAGGCCAACGAAATATCAGGTAGATGATTTGATTAGCGAAATAAAAAAGGTTGTCGAGAGGGGCGAGAGAGCTTTAATAACTGTTTTGACCAAAAAGACTGCTGAGAAACTCAGCGAGTATCTTGTTGAAATGGGCATCAAATCTCTGTACATTCACTCTGAACTTGATGCAATTGAGAGAATCGAAGTTCTGAAAAAACTTCGCCGGGGAGATGTCGATGCAGTTGTTGGAATAAATCTTCTTAGAGAAGGACTTGATCTTCCAGAAGTTTCGCTTGTTGCTATACTTGATTCAGATAAAGAAGGGTTTCTCAGATCGGAAACAACTCTGATACAGATAATAGGACGTGTAGCAAGAAACTTAAATGGGAAAGTTTTGATGTATGCTGATAGAGTTACGCCAGCTATGCAAAGGGCTATTGATGAAACAAATCGCAGAAGAAAAATTCAAATGGAATACAATGAAAAATACGGCATAACACCAAAAACCATTGTAAAACCGCTTCAAATTGAGATATTTGAAAAATTCATGGAAAAACCCGAGATAGATTATCATCAACTCGCGAAAGATTTGAGCAAAGAGGAATATCTGTCTCTTCTTGAGGAAGAAATGTACCGGGCTGCCAGTGAGCTTCGTTATGAAGATGCTGCGAAGCTCAGAGACGAAATTTTTAGACTCAGGGAGGAACTTAAGGATGAAAATTATCTGTGAGGCTGCTAAAATTGCGGGAATTTTTGCAAAAGAAAGGTTTTTTCAAGAACATGTTGTGAATGTAAAGGGTAGATCTTCTGATGTTGTAACGGAGGTTGATTTTGCATGCCAGAAAATGATAGTAGATTTTATCTCCACTCATTTGCCTGAAGCGCGTTTTATTTTAGAGGAAGGCGACGGATGTAAAGAGATACCAGATGCAGAATGTGTTTTTATTATTGATCCCATTGATGGTACGCTGAATTATTCACATTCCTTACCGTTTTTTGCAGTGAGCATAGCAAGATTGGATTACCGTGAGATTACAGAATCAGCTGTATATTTACCGGCAAGCGATGAACTTTTCTATGCAAAAAAAGGCAAGGGGGCTTTTTTAAACGGCAGGCAGATTTTCAACAAAAACAGCCCATCTCTTGAAAAGGCTCTTCTTGTTACCGGATGGCCATACGAAGAGAAACTTTTTGAATGGACACTCAAAAGCATAGAAAAAATGACCTTTCTTTCTCAGGAAATAAGAATATTTGGTTCAGCGGCTGCAGAACTCTGTTATCTTGCTTGTGGAAGATTTGATGGTTATTGGGAGATCGGCCTGAAACCTTGGGATACAGCTGGTGGAGTTTTAATAGCAAGGGAATCGGGAATCTTTGTTGAAAGTATTAATGGAAAATTTGATTTCAAAACAGGCGAAATAATTGCCGCTGTGCCGTCAATCTTTGAAAAACTCAGGGATATTTTGAGGAGTATATCATGAAGCCAAAGATAATTGTTGAAGGAACTGTTGGGGCTGGCAAAACCACCTTCATAAATTACATTTCAGAGCGACTTTGTCTGGAACCAATTTATGAATTAACTGATTCAAAACTGATCCAGATTCTGGAGAATTTCTACATTGACCCATCAAAATGGGGTTTTCAGTTACAGATATATTTTCTGACAAAAAGGTTCAAACAGATGAAAATCGGTTGTGAAAAAGGCAATGTAGTCATGGATCGCTCTATTTTTTGTGATCATATATTTCCATCTGTATTACTGAAAAGAGGTGAAATGACAAAGCTTGAATATGACATTTACAAAGAATTGCACAGTAATTTAATTGAATTTTCTACACCACCTGAACTGATGATCTACCTAAAATGCTCAACAAAAACGGCAATAGATCGGATCAAGAAGCGTGGCAGATTGTGGGAACTCAGCATAGATGAAAATTACTGGGAAATACTGAATCGGGAATATGAGGACTTTTTCGGCCAATATAGCCTTTCTTCCCTGCTCATAATAAATACTGATTCGGTGGATGAAAGATTTTCGAACATAGTGCAGATTGTTGAGGAAATCTTTCGGGAGCCGGAAAAGGTTATCTATGAATATAATGGTAATGTTGTGAATAAAAGGAGTGTGGCCAATGCTTGAGATAGTTGTTGAAGGAACCGTTGGGGCTGGCAAAACAGCACTCGTTGAAATTCTTGAAAAAGAGAAGGGCATGACAGGATTCTACGAAATGAGCGATGATCTGGCAGATGCTATTCTGGAAAGGTATTATGCAGACAAGTCAAGATGGTGCTTAACTATGGAACTTTATTTTCTTCATAAACGATTCCTTCAGGTTAGAAGTGCTAATCAGACTCATAAAGCGGTCATGGATCGTTCGATGATGGGTGATCTCGTTTTTGTCAGAATGCAGAAACAACTTGGTTTTCTCCAGCCAATTGAATATAAAGTGTATGAGAGTTTTTTCAGGACAATGTCTGAGATATCCCCAACACCAAGACTTTTAATTTATATAAAATGCTCTGTAAAAACAGCTCTTGAACGAATCGAGAAAAGAGGAAGGGCGTATGAGATAAATGTTGAAAAGTCCTATTGGGAACAATTGTGCCAGTTCTACGACGAAGCCTTTATGGAATTCCACAATGGAAACGTTTTGATCATAAATGGAGATGAGATAGATTTTGTCGAAAACGAATCAGATAGAGCATTGGTCCTCGATGCAATTGATCGATGCGTTAATCTCAAAGGGGTTCACGTACTCAATTCAGGTAGTCTTGTATGCAAGCTGGACTAAAATTAACGCCTGTCAAATGGTGTGATAAGGTATAATAATGTGTAGGTTGAGGTGTGTTTATGGAAAAATGGGTAAAAATTGGTGAAATTTTGAAAAACTCGAGAGAATCGAAGCAACTTACGATAGATCAGGTTGCACAGAGTATAGGTATACCGGCATGGAAGATAAGACTAATAGAGGAAGGTCAATTTGACAGGGTCGATGCTCCATTTTATGTTAAACATTATATAAGAAGTTATTCAGAATTTTTGGAAATAGACCCTGAAGAATTGCTTTCAGAAATTGAACAACCAGTAAGCAAACAAGCTGAGGTGAAAAAGGTATCTGGGAATGGAGCTTTGATTTCTTTTTTACTTATAGCAATGCTAATAGCGTCGGTGTGCTTTTTTGCCTATTCAGCTTTGAAATTTTTTGATGTTGCGAGTAGTCCTGAGGCTCAGTTTGTAAACAATTCTGGGCAGACTGTTTATTTTAACGAGCGACCGGTTGAACCAGGAGAAATCATCGAGCTTGAGATTGGAAATCGATATAGAGTAAATGGCAATAAAGGCATCTGTTCAATAATAACTTTGAAAAAGGAATGGAATATACATGTGAGTGATTTTGAGGTGATTCTGTGGGAGAGGTGAAGAAAACAGAGTTCGTGAATCTGGTGATTTTCGCTTTTTCCCAGTACATTGATTACTGGCTTTCAGAAATAAAACCTCATTTGGAAGGCATGTTTGGAAAAATAGATTATATTTCAGAGCAGCTGCCTTTTGGCACGTACACAACTTATTATGATTATGAAATGGGAAGTGATTTGAAAGGAAGGCTTATAAGTTTTGAAAAATTGATACATCCTTCACTTCTTGTCGATGCGAAGGTTTTTACCAATGAATTGGAAAAAAATTATTCTGTGGAGGGAAAGAGAAAGTTCAATCTTGACCCGGGTTATGTACACCATTTGAATTTTGTTCTGGCGTCAACAAAGCCATGGGCCAACAGAATTTACCTTGGCAAAGGTATTTATGCAGAGGTAACATTACTTTATCTGTCTGGTGAATTCAGATACTGGGAATTTACTTATCCAAATTACAGAAGCGATGAATACAAAAAAGAGCTCGAGCATGTGCGAAAACTGTATTTAGAAAAGCGTAGAAATTTTTTAAAGGGTGAGGAAATCAATGAAGATAGGAATAAAAGTTCTGGGTTGTCCGAAAAACGAAGCCGACTGCGATGTATTGGAGGCGATCCTGAAGGATAGAGGGCATGAGATTGTAAGTGATATCGAAGAAGCGGAAGCGGTTATTATAGACACATGCGGGTTTATAGAGTCGGCTAAAAAGGAATCAATAGATGAGATAATCACTTTTGCCAATTATAAGAAATATCGTCCCTTTTTCCTCTGTGTAAAAGGTTGTCTCGTTCAACGATATTCAAAGGAACTCTCAAAAGAGATTCCTGAGGTTGATTCGTGGCTGGGAGTTCTGAGTCCTCATCAAATTGCTGAGGCTATTGAGAAAGCCACGCCCTATCTTGTTGAAAAACCTACCGTGGTTTATGAAGAAGCACCAAGATCGTGTAATAATTCGTTTGCTTATGTGAAGATAGCAGATGGGTGCGACAGATCGTGTACATTTTGCTCAATTCCCCTTTTCAAAGGTAGGTTCAAAAGTCGAAGTATCGAAAGTATATACAGTGAAGTCGAGAGGCTCGTTGAAATTGGTGTGAAAGAAATCATTTTAGTGGCTCAGGACACCACTGCTTACGGCGTAGACCTCTACAATAAAGCAGTGCTTGATCAGCTTCTGAAAAAACTCAATTCTATAGAGGGAAATTTTCGAATAAGAGTGATGTATTTGCACCCGGATCATCTTACTGATAAAATGATTGATGCCATTTGTTCTCTTGATAAGTTGTTGCCATATTTTGACATACCTGTTCAGCATGGAAGCGATAGAATTCTTAAGCAAATGGGAAGAATTAAAAACAGCGAACAATTGCTCGAATTGATTGCGTATATAAGGAGTCATAATCCTGATGCAGCGATAAGGACCAGTGTTATGGTTGGTTTTCCCGGTGAAACCAATGATGATTTTCAGAAATTGCTCGATTTTCTTGAAAAGGCAAAATTTGACAGATTGGGATGTTTTATATACTCAGACGAAGAAGGAACAGTTTCAAGTTCTATGAAACGAAAAGTTTCTGAGAGGATTGCCCGGGAAAGATATGAAAATTTACTCATTTTTCAGAGTCAAATTGCTTACGAACGTCTGAAAAGATTTGTCGGTAAAAATTTAAATGTCCTTATAGAACAGGAAAATGAGTTGTTTTATGTGGCGAGGAGTCATCTTGATGCTCCAGAGGTAGATGGTGAGGTTACCGTGAAGAAAACTCGAGAGGTTGATATACCTGGATATTACACTGTTAGAATAACAGATTCAGATGAGTATGATTTGAAAGGAGAGCTGATATGAATCTACCAAATACTATAAGTGTTGCGAGAATTTTTCTAACAATACCGGTTTTCATGCTTATATCAGCCGGAATGTGGAAATGGGCGATGGTCATCTTTCTAACAGGTGCACTGTCTGATTATTTAGATGGTTTTTTGGCAAGAAAGCTTAATCAAATAACCAGCAGCGGGAAAGTTCTTGATCAAATTTCCGATAAAGTTTTTGTGAGTTCAACAATGATAGCCCTGATACCTCAAATCCCAGCGTGGCTGGTCGCTTTGATTGTGGCAAGAGACAGTGTAGTCAGTGCAGTTAGAATTCTCGCAGCTAATAGCGGTGTAGTTATTCAGGCTAATAGATGGGGCAAGGTGAAAACCGTTTTACAGATGCTGTTGGTTATATTGCTGCTTTTTGAAAATAGTTTCAGATTTCAGCTTGGAATTGTCAATCAATTGGTGATTTACTCATGCGCATTTTTTACTGTTGTTTCGGCTTTGATTTATCTGATCCAGAATAGAAAGGTACTGGGGGGATGAAAATTGAGGACATTCATTGCTGTTGATGTTAATGAGAACGTGCGCGGTGTTTCTCAGCAGATAGTGGAGAAACTTATGAAGAGAGGTTTTAAAGCCAACTGGGTCAGTAAAGAAAATATTCACCTTACACTCTTTTTTCTCGGGGAAGTTCAATCTCATAAAGTTGATGAAATAGCCAGACATCTTTGCCACAGGATTATGGGATTCCCATCATTTTCTTATATAGTTGAAAAACTTGGTTACTTTTCCAAGCAAAGCAAACCTCGAGTGATATGGTTGGGAATTAAATCGAATCAGGCGCTTCAAAAATTGTATGAAGAAATGAAATCTGAACTTGTCAAACACAATTTTTCTTTTGAAGAGAGGTTCTCTCCACATATAACTGTGGGGAGAATAAAAGATTTTCCAGGTGCCTGGCAGCCTTTAATTGAGGATATCACATTTGAACCGATTACCGTTGCCGTTGATCGATTTAGTATTTATTTCTCAAGATTAACGCCAGCCGGACCCATTTACAAAAAGGTCTATGAATGCAGGTTTGAAGGAGGACTGATCAAACATGAGTGAAAAAGAGCAAAAAGCAAAGGCTGAAGTGCTCGAAAAAGCAATCAAGAAAATCGAGAATAGTTTTGGAAAAGGGTCGATAATGATTCTTGGTGAGGAAAATCAGGTAGCGCCAGTTGAAGTTGTTCCAACTGGGTCGCTTTCTCTGGATGTAGCAACCGGCGTTGGAGGTTACCCGAGAGGCAGGATAATCGAGATTTATGGTCCCGAAGCAAGTGGGAAAACCACTATATCGCTTCATGCCATTGCGGAAGTTCAAAAGAAAGGGGGTATAGCAGCTATAGTAGATGCTGAACACGCACTTGACCCGGTTTACGCGAAGGCACTCGGCGTGGATCTGAAAACACTTTTAATTTCACAACCTGACTATGGTGAACAGGCGCTCGAAATTGTTGATGAGTTAGTTAGAAGTAATGCTGTGGATCTCGTAATAATTGATTCTGTTGCAGCACTTGTACCAAGAGTGGAAATTGAAGGAAATATGGGAGATCTTCAGGTTGGGCTTCAGGCTCGTCTGATGTCGCAGGCATTGAGAAAGATAGCAGGAAATGTCAACAGGTCCAAAGCTATAGTCATATTCACCAATCAGATAAGAATGAAAATAGGTGTGATGTTTGGTAACCCTGAAACTACTACAGGTGGGCTTGCACTTAAATTTTATGCGACGATGAGGATAGAGGTTCGCAGGGGGGAATCAATAAAAGAAGGTACTGAGATCATAGGAAACGCAGTTACTGCAAAGGTTGTCAAGAACAAAGTTGCTCCACCTTTCAGAAAAGCTGAGTTTGACATAATCTACGGCAAAGGAATTGTGAAAGAAAACGAATTGTTCAACATGGGCGTCAGCGAAGGACTGATACAGAGGAAAGGAAGCTGGTTTTTCTATATGGCGGATGATGGAAAAGAATATTCACTTGGTCAGGGAAAAAACAATGTGGTGAACTACTTTGTGGAAAATCCACAGATTGCAAATGAAATAGAAAGAAAGATACGCCTGAAATACAATCTCCCTGTTGAAATTTTGGAAGAGAAGAAGCAAAATGGAAAAGAAAAATGATGATTTTCAGAAAGCTTTGAATTACGCTAAAAGGTTGATTCGATTCAGATCGAGATCAAGAAAAGAAATGGAGGAAAAGTTGATTCTCAAGGGTTTTCATCAAGACATTATCCAGCGGATTTTGGAGTTGCTCGAAAAATCTGGGTATGTTGATGATGAGAAATTCGCCTATCTTTATGCGTATGATATGCTGACTGTACATGGATACGGACCTTACAGAATAAAGTCGAAGTTGAAAGAGTTGAAAGTGGAAGACTACATCATCGATGATGCGCTCGAGAGAATTATGAAAGAGGTTGATCTTTTTCAGATTATGGAGAAAACAGTTAAATTGCACAGGATTGACAGGAAAAAAATTGGGGATTTTCTCTACAGAAGAGGATTTCCCGGTGAATTAATACGTATGTTTGACATAGAAGGAGGTGCAAATAGATGATAATCCTGGTAGCTGTGGTAACAGCTGTAATCAGTTTTGGTTTGGGATATGTGGTGGCAAAATCGCGAATTGAACAGAAAAATAGAAAAGCTCAGCAAGATGCTGTTTCTTTATTAAAAAAGGCTGAGCAGGAAGCTCAGGAGATAAAAAGAAAAGCAATAATAGAGGCAAGGGAAGAGGTCCACAAAATCAAAGAAGAAATCGAAGAAGAAAAGAAAAGGAGGGACCTCGAGCACAGGAGCCTGGAAGAAAGATTGTTGAAGCGCGAAGAGATTATTTCGAAGCGTGAGGAGTTAGTTGATAAAAAAGAAACTGCTCTTGAGCAATTGAGGGTTCAGTTGGAAGCGGCAAAGAAAAAAATTGAGCAACGTGAGAAAGAACTGGATGAAAGGTTTACAAAACTTGCAGGCATGACTGTAGAAGAAGCGAGACAGATAGTTATAGATGAAGCAAGGCAAAAATACGAACATGATTTAGCCATCCTTTATAAGAAAATAAAAGAAAATTATGAAGAAGAAGCTGAAAAAGAGGCAAAGAAGATAATTGCAACAGCAGTCCAGAGATATGCGCCTGAATATATAGGTGAAATAACTGTATCTACTGTAAGTTTGCCATCAGATGATATGAAAGGAAGGATAATAGGAAGAGAAGGAAGAAACATAAGAACCTTTGAAAAAATAACAGGTGTTGATTTAATAATTGATGATACGCCTGAAGTTGTCGTGCTTTCAAGCTTCAACCCTATTCGTCGCGAGATAGCCAGGCTCACTCTGGAAAAACTCGTAACCGATGGAAGAATTCATCCAGCGAGAATAGAAGAAATGTATGAAAAATCGAAACAAGAAATGGAAAAAATGATAAAAGAAGCCGGTCAGGAAGCAACTTTTGTTACAGGCGTAACTGGATTGCATCCAGAGCTTATCAAATTACTTGGAAAACTAAAATTCAGGACAAGTTATGGACAAAATGTGTTAGATCATTCAATAGAAGTGGCACAACTTGCCGCACTTATGGCTGAAGAGCTTGGTCTGGATGTTGATCGAACAAGAAGAGGAGGCCTTTTGCACGACATTGGAAAGGCACTCGACCACGAGGTAGAAGGTTCTCATACCGAGATAGGAGCAGAGATTGCAAGGCGATATGGTGAATCTGACCATATCATTAATATGATAATGAGCCACCATGGAGAGCAGGAACCTGTTTGCCCGGAATCTGTTTTAGTAGCTGCAGCTGATGCTTTATCCGCAGCAAGACCGGGTGCAAGAAGGGAGAGTTTGGAAACCTATATAAGAAGACTCGTTAAAATGGAAAAAATAGCTATGAGTTTCAAAAATGTTGAAAAAGCTTACGCAATACAGGCAGGTAGAGAAGTCAGAGTTATTGTTGAACCAGAGAAAATTGATGATGTGGAAGCAGACAAAATGGCTTATGAAATAGCAAAGAAGATTGAAGAAGAGGTAGAGTATCCTGGAGTATTAAAAGTAGTTGTGATAAGAGAAAAACGATCTATCGCCTATGCCAAATGATAATAAAAAGAGGGGCAAAAGCCCCTCTTTTTGTTTAAAAATTTAAATTTTACATACCAGATTCAAAAACGTGCACATAAGGATTGTCCCCATTTTCAATAGTTATTGACTCATGATAAGTTAATTGCTCGCTGGTAGATATTCCCAAATATGCAGCATCTCCATAAGCCATGTATACATCGTAAACTCCTGGTTCAATGCCAACAATTGGCAGAGAACCATTTTCATCTGATTTTCCATAGTAAACAGGTATGGTATCATCTTGTGGATAGAGAGTTACATAGACATAAGAAGCTGGATCTGTATCTACATAGAACTCGAAATAAACATTTGCACCTTCATCAGATGGAAGATCTTGTGTGAGAGCCATTTCTGCATTGACTCTACCCCAACCACTGTCATGATCAAACCCCGGAGCCATGATATCATCTGCCGTTGCTGCAATGTGCTTTCTGATTTGATAAGGTGTAGCTTCAGTGGACCCAAGTTTTTCTAACAGCAAAGCAATCACACCAGAAACGTGTGGTGTTGCCATCGATGTGCCACCATACAGCGCATATGGATTTTCTTGATCGAAGAATTCATAAGTATCCCAGAGTGGTACGGTGGAAAGGATTGTGAAATCACCGGGTGCTGCAACTGTTACCCATCTGCCGCGTGTTGAAAAGTTGGTTATTCCATCTTGCGCAGTGCTTGCTGCAACATTTATAACTCCAGGATAACATGATGGGTAATGAATTTCATCTGTATGGCTGTTACCTGCTGAAGCAACGAAAATACCTCCATAACTCATGATTTGCGCAATAGTGTGGGCTAATGTAATTGAATAGCCTTTTCCACCCCAGCTGTTTGAAAAAATCATCGCACCATTCTCAAAAGCCCACATAAAACCTTGTGCTACATAATCGTCGCCAATATAACTTCCATCTCCACCTGTTTCAGGACTACCTGTGTCGAATATCACTATCGGCATGATCTTTGCATTCGGCGCAACTCCAATAACACCTATGGAATTATCACTTGCAGCTATGGTCCCAGCGACATGAGTTCCATGAGCACCGCCAAAAGAACTGTCTGAAGCTGCTGGTAAAGTTTCACCTGTCAGAGGCCTGTAGCCTTCAACAAGTTGACCTTGTAAATCTGGATGAGTTCCATCGACACCAGTATCGACAACGGCCACAATGACTCCTTCGCCGGTATACCCCATCTGCCATGCTTCGGGGGCCTTTACCTTTCTGATACCCCACATGTATTTTTCAAAAAATTCCTCCTGCTGATCTGCATAGATCTGTTTTGTTTTTGTCAATAACTCTGTATCTTTCAGGTTATCGTTGGTGATTGGTTCGATTAGGTATCTTTTATAACTTGGTTCTACATAATTAATCTTTTCTTTTAAACTTTCATCGGCTTTGAGCTTGCTGATGATCTTTTCTCTCATTGTACTGTAATCTATCGATGTAGAAAAGCTAATGACATTTGTCTGGTCGAGTTTGAAATCAACTCGAACTGTCGCATTTTCGTCTATTGATTTGATCAAATTTACAATATCTTGCTTGTATTCATCTTTGTATCCGACAATTACCACATTGCTCATTACTTCTGCGCCTTTATCTATAGCTGCAACTATGCCTTCAGGTTGTTGAGAATTCTGAACGCTGTTGTTCATACACCCTGCAAGCAACAAAATTACGCTTAAGAATAATACAATAATCAATCTTTTCATCATCTTCACCCCCTTCTATCTCAGTTATCGCCTGTCGTAAATCGATTGTAATAGTCAGCTTCATTCGTCCATCTATCCCAATCGTATCCAAGATCAATTGTTGAAGAAATCCAGTATCCATCAACTGTCTCATAATAAGCAACTGCGCAGTCCAGGCCCCATTCGTATGTTTTGAATTTTTCAAGAGGTTCTGTCTGCTGTATCTGGCTTTCATTAGGAAGAATTCTAACCCAGTCTGAATCAGAAATTGGATCAAATGGAAGAATTACTTCCTGTGGACCAAAGGTTAAGATCATTGAATCATAGAAAATATGCTGCTCACTTAAAGTTGTGTCATAGATCCATGGACTACCTTGGTAAACAAAATAAATTTCTTCATCGCCTATAAATTCTCCACCTATGTGAGGTTCTGATGTTTGATCTATCCAATTAACTGGTTTCCACCTGAAGGTTGGAGTTCTTGAAACATTTGTTTGGTTATCTGCAGGTGAAATCAATTTGACTTTGAATAGATCGAGTGGTATTACTTCAACAACGTTGCTGTTTTCTGATTCAGTTCCATCTACATAAACTGTTCTCACTGTATAATAGTACTTTTTGCCCGGTTCAAGATCAAAGCCTTTGTCAAATCTGTAGTAAGATGTGGTAAACGCTACCTTTTCCCAGTTTTCACCATCGGTTGATCTGTAAATATTGTACCCGGCTCTGTTGGTGTTTGGTGCATGCGTCCAGGCGAGTTGAACAAAGATGTTTGTTTCAGGTATATTATGTTCTGGCTTATAACCTTTAAGTTCTTTGATCATTTCTTTTGGCAGTTTTTCTTCAAGTATTTGTTTTATAGGACTTGGCAGGCTGTAGTATTCCACATCGGCATCACTTGTCCAACCAGCGTACCAGAGTCCTGTAGGAGCAATTCTTTCGGTAACTTCTGGTGGAGTTCTATCAATTGTAAGATAAACAATCTTGTCAACTCTTGTGTCATTCACTGTGTAAACAACAACGTGCATTGGCACTGTAACGCCATCAAATCTGGAAAGAGAAATCGTGGCTGTGTATTCTTCTGTATTAAAGGCAGAAATATCTCTTGCAACAGCACTTGGTACGTAATCTAAGCCGATGTACATTACGTACATCAATTCCGAGCTTGTGACTTTAACCTGCACAGAATCAAATGTCAGTGTTGTGGCCTCCGGGTCAGTTATAGGAGTTCCTTCTGGAGTGAACAGTTCTACGGTTACATCTGGAACAACATTATAATCTGTCATAGCTCTTCTGGATAATGTTTCGATCGTTTCTAAAATACCTGGATCGTAATTTTGAACCACACTCGTGGCTTTTCCTTCACCAGTGATCTTGATATCATATCTACCATCTGGTAGGTAAAATTCAGCATGACCATCTTCATCTGTTGTAGTTGAAATAACTACGTTTGAATTTTGAAGAATATCGACAGTTGCCCCAACAGTTGCACTTCCAGTTGTAAAATCAAGTACTTTTACCAATGAATGATTGCCCCCAACAGTAAAACTCCAGATGGGACTTTCGACAGAGCTAATGCCATCAGAGACAATAACTTTCCAGTAGTAGGTTTGCCCGGGTGTCAGGTTGTTAACTGTGTACTCTGGTTCATTAACGGTTGCGATCTTTGAAAGATTTGTCGAACTTGTTCCCATGTAGACATCGAAAGTCAAACTTCGTCCTTCTGGATCAGTCGCAGTGGACTTCAACGTTACAGCTTTGTCAGAAGCTAAAACGGCAACTTCCTGTCCATCGTAAGGAGAAATCAAAGAAACTGTCGGCAATCCATTAACGGGGCCAAGACAACCGTAAAGTAGCAGGACAAAAACACCAGCAAGCAAAATCCACTTGAATCTCATTTCTCCACCTCCCCTTAATTAGAAGATCTATCTCGTTTTTGGTGATAAAAAGTAATTTAGAAAGATAGAACATAAAATAATTTGAATAAAATGTCCTGGGCATACCTTTTTCTTTACCATGAGTATACTCATGGTAGAATGACAAGTCAAGAACTTTGTTAATATAAGTTATAACCTTATTTTTATACTATTCTCTATGAAAAAAATAGATCCTTTTATGTCAGAGCTTTCAAAAACATCTTTTCAGAATTAAAAATAAATACATTGCCTGAGCGTATGCATTTGGAAAATAGTTATTAATCTGTAACAAAGCGCTGAACGGCTTCAATAAAAAATTTGAAAACGGTTATTTTTGCAAAAATCTCTTTTCAGCTTTTTGAAAGGAAAAAGATATGTTTTTCTCGAGAACGATCTTCACAAGTGATTTTTTGTGATTTTAGACTTTGATGGATTTCGTATATATATTATGGAAGGCGCCGACCAGGATCCTGGTAAAGTTAAAACGTAAGTTGCCCTTATTCTAAATTTTTTCCGGTATTATTTTATTGCTCCAACAGTTATTCCCTTTAGAAAATATTTTTGAAAAGCAAAGAACACTACAAGCATTGGTATAGCAGCAAATGTAGCACTTGCCATATGCAGGGCATATTCCATAGGAATTTCTTCTCGTATCATCACAAGGCCCGCCTGTAATGTTTTCATCGCTGTAGTGTTGGTTATAATCAACGGCCAGAGAAAGTCGTTCCATTCGTTTACGAAGGTGAAAATACCCAGCACAGCTACAGCAGGTTTAGCTATAGGAAACACTATTTTCCAAAAAGTGTAGAATTCACCAGCTCCATCTATTTTTGCGGCTTCTATTATCTCATCTGGCAGTGTAACCATAAACTGCCTCATGAGGAATACGCCGAAGGGAGCAGCGATTGAAGGAATAATCAACCCCCAGTAAGTGTTTATCATTTTCAGGTTGGATACTATTATATACAAAGGTATTAACGTAACCTGACTTGGAACCATCATTGAAGCTATGTAAATCCAGAAAAAAAGTTTTGATCCGGGAAAAGATTTTTTGGCAATAGCATATCCTGCCATCGCACATAATATTATCCTTGCTATGGTTACAGACCCTGCCACGATGGCACTGTTCAATGTCCAGCGAAAAATATATGGCCTGGCAAAGAAGATCTTGAAATTCACTAAAGTGGGATTTTTCGGCAAAATCTCTGGAGGGAACTTGAGCACAAGTGTTGGTGGCTTTAGAGCAGTTACAACCATCCAATATAATGGTAAAAATGCAGCAAAGCCCAGTATGAAAAGTATAAATAATGATATGAAATTTTTCCAGAATTTTTTTTGGTTCATCTTCATGCACAACACCTCAATATTGAACATTTGATCCAAGCCATTTAAATTGAAGCACTCCCAGCCCTACCAGGATAACGAACATGACCATTGACATTGCAGAAGCCAGACCTAAATTGTAGTCTCGAAAAGCAGTTGTATAGATAAGGTAAGCAACTGTAATTGTTGAAAATTCTGGTCCACCTTGCGTCATGACGTATATATTTGAAAATGTCTGAAAATTAGCGATTATCCCCATAATGAGCGCATACAGAATAGTCGGTTTTAAGAGTGGTACGGTGATCTTCGAGAAGATTTTCCATGAGCTGGCACCTTCAAGTTTGGCAGATTCAAAATAATACTCGGGTATGGAAGCCATAGCCGCAGAAAGCAAGACTATAGTTGACCCACCCCCCATTATTACCTGCATCATCACCAGAGAGGGCATAGCTGTTAATTTGTTTCCAAGCCAGATGACAGGATTCAATCCAATCGATTTTATGAAATAGTTCAGCAAACCAAAAGTTGGGTTGAATATCCAGAGCCAGATCAAAGATATTATTACCGAAGATGTCACATGCGGAAGGTAAAAAATTGATTTGAAAAAAGTTTGAACAGGTTTTCTAAAAGGATATATAAGAACCGTGACAAGTAAAGCTTTACCAAGCCATAACGGTACCACTCCAAATGTATATATGAACGTGTTAAGCAGTGCCTTTTTAAAGAGCCAATCACCAAAAATTGATGTGTAATTTTCAAATCCAACAAATTCTTTTGAAAAGACATTATAATCAAACAAACTCAAATATATCCCGCTTCCTACGGGTATCAGGAAAAATATTAAAAAAAGCAAAAAATGCGGCAAAAGGAAAAAATAGGCATATCTGTTTTTGTATATTTTTCTTAGCAGATTCAATAAGATCACCTCTGAGAAAACAGGCGACCGGGAGGTCGCCTTGATTCTATTTTGCTTTTTTCAAAATTTTGTTTGCCTCTGAAACAAATTCGTTTAATGCTTGCTGCGGTGTTTTTGTTTTTGCAAAGATAGCTTCAAGTGCTGCCACAAAATGTGCATTCATTTGAGACCATGGGAATTCCTCGCTACCGAAAAATTCTATGCCATAGTTATCCATTATGTGGGCGTATCTCTTGACCTGCTCATTCATGTATTGATCGTTTTGATAAAGAGTTTCATTTACCGATTTTCTTGCAGTCAGGTAATTGAGAGTTTCCAGGAGTGCTATATTTTCATGGTTAGTTATAAATTTCAGAAATTCAAAAATCATCTCACGCTTCTTTGGATCACTTTGTTTGAAAACTACAAAGCCACTACCTCTTGCATATGCTACAGGATCTCTACCTGATAGGTGTGGAAATGGTGCTATTACAGGATAAAAGGCTTCTGCTAACCTGCCTTCGTTTACATAACGTGTGATTCTTCCTATTTCGTAAGGCCCTCCAAAACCAATGCTGGCTTTGTGCGTATGGAAGTATCCTATAACGTCGTATATTCCCAGTGCCTCCGCACCCTTTGGTGCAACACCGTGTTTTTCTATGAGATCCAGAACAAATTGAAGTGCAGCGATGGCTTCAGGACTGTTCAGTATGACTTCGCTTTCAGCTTCGTTTGCCAGTCTTCCTCCAAATGCGTAGACAAAATTCAAAATATTGTGTACCATATCACCTTTTGCACCGAATGCAATCGCGTAATGATCAGCTTTCCCGTCTCCATCTTCATCCCACGTAAGCTTCTTGCATGCTTCTAAGAATTCTTCCATCGTCCAGCCTTCATTCACAATTTTTTTCCAATCTATACCGGCTCTTTCAAAATCTGGTGTGTACAGCAACATTGTGGACCCCATTCCATTTGTTCCATAAACCCATGGCCATACATAGTGCTTACCGTTTATGTAACCTGCTTTCAAGCACTGAGTGTAAAAATCGTTCCAATCTTCTTGGCTGAGATATTCGTCGATTGGTTCGAGTAATCCGTTCTTTGCCCATCTGCTATCCCAGACAGGTCCCTTAAAGAAATCTGGCTGGGTTTTCGTCGCGATTGCTGCGGCAAGTTTTTGGGCGTATTCTTGGTTTGTAACAAGTACATATTTAACTTCTACATCCGGATGGAGTTTCATGAATTCTTCAGAAATCCATTTTGGAAATTCTTCTCCTGTAAGGGGTTTGTCAGATGGATGCCCTGGAGGGGATATACGCCATGGGTTGATCCACCACGTAATAGTTGTCTTTGCACCAAGGATGATACCTGCTAAAGCAAGCAAAGACAGTAAGAGTAAACCTTTTTTCATTTTCGTTCTCCCCTTTCTATAAAATAAGCGGCAATTGCCGCCTGAGTTCTTGAGCTGATGTGAATAAAATTGATTTTATACCAAGTTTTGCTGCTGATTCTACGTTTTCAGAAGTATCGTCTATAAAAACAGTATCTTCCGGTTTTACCTTCTCTTTTTCAAGAATGTGGTTGAAAAACCTCGTATCTGGTTTAGAAATTCCTATTATATGCGAAGCGTAGATACTATCGAAGAATCTATAGTCATTCCGCGCCGTATGGATTTTGTAATGAGATTCGATTGTGTTTGTCCCTGCAACAATTCTATGTTTTTTCTTGAGTTCTAAGATGATCTCCACAGTCTCGACAATCAAATCTGGTTTGAAAAACTTTGCCCATAGATCTTCTTCAATTGTTTTTCCATAGAGCTCTGAGAATTTCTCCCAGAAATCTTTTACACAAACCTTTCCTTCCTGCAATTTGTGTAAACCACTCTGGTAGGCAAAATCAAGGAATTGCTTTCTGCTCAGATTCAAGTAACTGCTTAAATGATCTACAACCGATGTATTTGAACATACCACTCCACCCACATCAAATATGATCAATTTCACATAATTAGCTCCTTTGTTATTTCGTTAAGATTATGTACATTAAATTAGTATAATTGTATTATATATTATTTTGAAAGATCTTCAATAGTTTTTATAAACTCTGTGAACAGTGGGTGTGGTTTTCCAACTTTTGTCTTAAGTTCTGGGTGAAATTGTATGCCGATAAAATATGGATGGTCTTGAAGCTCTATCGCTTCCACAAAATTTGATTTTGCACTTATGGTGAGCTTTTCTCCTTTTTCGTCTGGAAATTTGAACAACTCTGGAAATTGATCGTAGTTTACTTCGTATCGATGCCTGTGCCTTTCACTGACTTTGGCAATGCCATATATTTGCCAGAGTTTAGTGTTTTCGAGGATTTCCATTAATTGAGCTCCAAGCCTCATTGTTCCACCAAGTTGAAGTACTTTTTTCTGTTCTTCCATCATTGTTATGACAGGATATGGTGTATCCGGGTCAAATTCTGTGGAGTTTGCTTCTTTATATCCCATAACATTTCTTGCAAATTCTATAACCATCAGTTGCATACCAAGACAGATCCCAAGCAGGGGTTTTTTGTACATTCTTGCAAACTGTATAGCTCTTATCTTTCCTTCAATACCTCTTTTGCCAAACCCACCTGGTATTATCAAGCCATCGTATTCGGAGAGCGTTGCACAGAGATGTTGCCAGCTCATTTCCTCCAGAGATTGCGAGTCCACGGTAACGGGTTTTGAACACCCTGAGAGAAACACTGACTCTATGATACTTTTATATGCATCGTCTGTACCAAGATATTTGGCTATAAGAGCTATTTTAAATGGTTTGAAGGTTTTTGGGTAATTCCAGCTGAATGTTGATTCGTTAATATTTATTCTCAACCTGTCTGCAATTTTTTTATGCAATTCGTAATTTTTTAATATTTCGACGATTGAGTACACATTTGGTACATCCGGAAGGTTTATTACCATATTCAGCGGAACGCCTCCAAAAAGTGCAACTTTTTTCAGGCTGTCTGCGTTAACAGGGTTTTCGCTGCGGATGACTATCATGTCTGGATTTATACCAGATCTCCTGAGAAGCTGGACCGATTGCTGAGTGGGCTTCGTTTTAAATTCATTTGATGCTTTCAAATACGGTACATAGGTGACATGAATAAAAAGAAAATCTTCGAGAGGTTTTTCTAAAGCAAGCTCACGAACACTTTCCAGAAAAACTTCACTTTCTATATCGCCAACTGTACCGCCTATCTCTATGACGTTGACTTCTCCTTCAAGCGACTCAATTCTTTTTCTGATTTCTCCCGTCACGTGTGGAACGATCTGCACTGTGGAGCCAAGATATCCTCCTTCTCTTTCTTTCTCGACAATCGCCGAATAAATTTGACCGGCTGTAATGTTGTTTTTTCGACTCATGTTTTCTCCCAGAAATCTTTCATAGTGCCCTAGATCCAGATCTGCTTCATAACCGTCCTCAGTGACGAACACTTCACCATGTTGATTGGGGTTCATGGTACCGGCATCCACATTTAAGTAAGGATCTATCTTCAGTACATTGACGCGAATGCCACATTCTTTAAGTAATCTTGCCAAAGAAGCAGAAAAAATGCCCTTCCCAACTCCACTCAAAACTCCGCCTGTTACGACAATGTATTTTTTCACGCTGACCACCCTCTTTTTCACAAAGACTTTACGAGTTCTTTTTCGCCTATGGAATTTAGGAAACTGGTTAATTCATCTTTAGTGGGGCTTGCACTTGAGGTACCCCGTTTTGAAACACAAATCGAAGAAGCCGCAACTGCGAGTTTTAAGGTTTCACGCCTGCCGAATTTTTTCATTTTTCCGGCTATATAGGCTGCGTTGAAAGCATCTCCTGCGCCTGTTGTGTCAATTACATTAACTTCATAGGCGTTGATGTGAAATGACGTTTTCTCGGTGAACAAACTTGCTCCTTTGCTACCAAGCTTGACCACAACTTCTTCCACACCCGTTGATAAAAGTTTTTTGACCGCCTTTTCCAGGTTTGTTTCTTTTGTTAATTTCAATATCTCAGTTTCATTTGGAGCAACTGTGTCCGCATAAGCAATGATTTCAAAAACTGATTCATCTGGAAATCCTGCTGGGTCTATATAAACATATTTTCCGTTACGTTTTGACATAGTCACAACTTCTCTGACAGTTTCGAATGGTATACCAAATTGGACAAAAACAGCGGAAGATTTTTCCAGGAAAGTCCAATCTATAATTTCTGGAATGAGATGATCATTCGCGCCAAGCAAATGAAACATTGTGTTTCTGCCTTTTGATTCGACAACTACGAATGTTTTACCCGTTTGAGCGTTACAAGATCTTATAAATGACGTATCTACACCATATCTCTCTATTTTCTTCAAAACACTTTGAGAGATACTATCACTACCAACGCAAGCAATTAGGTGGCACGGTATGCCGAGCTTTGCAAGGGCTATAGCGGTATTTGCACCTTTGCCTCCAATATCAATAAATGTTTGCTGGCAAAGATGATTTTCCCCTATTAGAAGCTGATCAATGTAAAGAAAAGTATCAACATTAATTTTCCCAAAAATCGCCACTTTCTCATCCATAACAATTTAGCACAGCAAATTCCGTCTCCAACTAATAGAAGAGGAATGTTGCCGCTACCTCCTTTCTTGAATTTTTTAAATCAATATGTAATCCAATCCTGAATATCTCATTCCTTTTTGGGTTTCAAAACAAGCTCAGTTTAAAAAATCTGAGCCAGAGGAGAAAAATTCATTTGCGAAAGTTGAAAGTTCCTTCTCGATTTTTAAATCACATATGTGATCCAAACCAGTTCTTCCGCTGTTCACGATTATCAATTTGCTGCCATTCATTTTCGCTATATATGGAAATTGCGCTGCTGGATAAACCAGCAATGAGCTTCCAAATACTATCATTAAATCACAGTTGATTGAGTGATATTCTGCTTCCGATAATGCTTTTTGTGGCAATTGCTCGCCAAAAAAGACTATATCAGGTCTAATCATACCAGAACAACTACACTTTGGAACAGAAGTTTTCGAAAGCATATTTTTGACGTCATCTATGGTGTATCTCTTCAAACATTTTATACAGTAATAATTGTATATACTACCATGGAGTTCGATGATATTTTGATTA
This sequence comes from Pseudothermotoga lettingae TMO, assembly GCF_000017865.1. Taxonomy (GTDB): domain Bacteria; phylum Thermotogota; class Thermotogae; order Thermotogales; family DSM-5069; genus Pseudothermotoga_B; species Pseudothermotoga_B elfii. Next base: position 2,107,435 of record NC_009828.1, on the reverse strand, counting down.
CCGGCTTTCTGGTGAAGTCCATCGATATTTTGAGTGATAACGGCCTTGATGTAACCTTTTTGTTCAAGTTTGGCAAGCAAATAATGAGCTACATTTGGTTTTGCATCAGCCATAGGAATCAAAGCTTCTTTGCAGAATCTGTAGAATCCTTCCGGGTTGTTGTATAGATAATCGATGTCAAAGACATTTTCTGGGTATTTGGAATAGAGCCCCGTGGGGCTCCGAAAATCTGGTATTCCACTTGGAGTACTTATTCCTGCACCTGTTAGAGCAACACCATATCTGCATGATTTTAGAAGTTCGATGAGATTCATTTACCTTCTTCACCTTCTTTGAAAATCACTCTTGGAAAAGACATGGATGATTCACTTGGTTGCCAGTAAATTGCGTTTTCAACTATTTTTGTTGGAGTCGGTTCTATCGTGAGTATATCTGCCCCTTCTGGCACAACAACCACTATCTGTGAGTCGTTAACTGAATAGATTGATATATCTTTCAACGATGTGTCTACAATTCCGTTTGTTACAGAAGCAGCATTTAGTAACCTCGCCGTTTCCACGACTTCGAGTATTCCAGATCTCTCGGTCATAGTTGAGTTCATGGAGATTACCTCTATGTTTCTGCCAACTTTTTCGCTAACATCGTCGAAATAACTTTTAAAAGTTGAAAGCGAAGCTTGCTGATATTGATCTATATATTGCTGTTGCTTATTTTTGTCTTTGAAAAATAAGCCAGCTGTAGCGGTAAAAGTAGCTTCACCTGTGTAGTCGTATTCCATTTTGCTTCTGTAATAGGCGATCTCATAGGGTGGTTTTCTGGTCAGAGTTGTTACAAGCTGAGTGACTATGAAGAAAACTATGAATGCTATGAGTATATAAAAGAGTGTTTTCTGATTCACTTGATTTCCTCCCTTCAAAAATATGTTACCACAGTTTGAAGGGAGATTATTCTATATGAACAGTTACCTTTGTGCCACTTTTTACCTGTTTTAGAAGATCGAGCCCATCTTTGATTTTTCCAAATACATTCACAGCGCTTGCTGGTCTTATTTTGTCATCGCTTACCGGTGTCTTACCAAAAAACAGGCATATTGCTCTTCCGGGAATCCAGAACGCAACATCTCCCTCTTCTACAACATCTTTGCTATTTTCGCCCACTGCGAGTTTTACGGGAGTCTCAAAATAAATCTCATCTCCCCATCTGTTAACTATTCCTCTGATTGGCAACTCCTTTTTGATAGCCTCGATTGTCAGAGGAGCTCTGTCTTCATCAAGCTCCGCCACGCACTCGATCTGACCAAAAACAAATTTCAGCTTCACCCTACCACCTCCCGGAAAAAATTTTAATTCAATTGCCCTGTAGATGCAATATGTAGATCATTTCATTCAATGATATTATTAAAATACTTTATTGTATAATATAATCACAAAAAGCCATTGGGAGGTGTAAATGTGAAAAAATTTTTCGTGATGATGTTGGTTTTGGTATCGTTACTGGTTTTTTCTGCAGATCTTACAATGATTATCTCGGTGACGGGGGCTCATCAAAGAAATTTCAATCCGTATTTTGCAGGTGGAACAGGATATGCAGCATGTGGTTTCATCTATGAAACATTGATTTATTCCAATAATTTTACTGGTGAAATCATACCGTGGCTTGCTGTGGATTACGAATGGAGCAACGATTACAGGAGCATAGTTTTTAATTTGAGAAAAAATGTAACATGGTCTGATGGCAAACCTTTTACAGCAGATGATGTGGTTTTTACTTTTGAAATGCTCAGAAAATTTCCTTCTCTCGATACCCAGGGGATATGGAGCTCTGGACTGGAATCTGTTGAAAAAATTGATAGCTATACAGTGAGATTGAATTTCTCAAAATTGAACACTCTGATAATCTACAACATAGCTGGTGTATATATGGTACCAAAACATCTCTGGGAAAAGTTAGACGATCCCTCAAAGTTCACCAACGAAAATCCTGTTGGCACGGGGGCCTACGTGCTTGAGAATTTCACCGATCAGGTATTCACATTGAAAAAAAGAGTTGATTACTGGCAAGCCGAGAAGGTTAAAGTGGATAGAATACGAATTCCCGCTTTCAATGGAAATGAACCAGCGCAGCTTGCGGTCGCAAATGGTGAACTTGATTGGGCAGGCATCAATTACCCAAGGATAGAGAATGTTCAAAACAAGGATATAAAATACTGGTTCCCTGAAGGTAACCCGGTTTTTCTTTTCTTCAACCTCGAGAGAGATCCTTTTAAAGATCCTGCATTTAGAAAAGCAATTGCAAGGGCTGTAAATACGGATGAACTCGTGAAGATAGGCATGACAAACTATGCGGTAAAAGCGAATCCTGTGCTGATCAAATCAGGATATTCATACCTGATTGACGAGAATCTCAAAGATAAATGGTATTCATTCGACATCCAGCAGGCGAAGTCAGAACTGGCCTCCTTGGGATTCAGAGCTGGTAAAGATGGTATTTTGGTCGGAGCAGATGGGAAAAGACTTTCGTATGAACTCATAGTTCCGGCTGGATGGACAGACTGGATAGCTGTTTCGCAGCTTCTTTCACAGCAGCTAAAGAAAATAGGTGTAGAGCTGAATGTTACACCCATAGATTTTGGTGCATACCTGGCAAAAATCAGGCAGAAAGATTTTGATGTGGCAGTTAGCTGGTCAAACTATGGCCCGAATCCATATATCTTTTTCCAGAATTATTTGCACTCTTCAAATGCGTATACTGGAAGTAACAGAGGAGGATGGATAAACAAGGAAACAGATGAATTAGTTGAAAAACTTTCTCAGACTGCCGATATGGAAGAGATAAAAACTATTGTCTCGAAGATACAGGAAATCATATTGGATAATGTTCCCGCGGTGCCTCTTTTCTACAACCCCGTGTGGTTTATATACTCAATCAAGAATTTTACTGGCTGGCCTAATGAAAATAATGCATTTGTAGAACCAAGAACGACAGGAATGGACAAAATTTATTTGATAATGCATCTTCAGCCAAAGTAATGCTTACCGGGGTGGCTACCCCGGTTTTTTCGGAGGTGTAGTTTTTGAAGTACATTTTTCAGAAAATCCTGTTTTTCTTCATAGCCCTCTGGACAGCCTTGACATTGAATTTTTTGATTCCTCGCCTTATGCCGGGTGATCCTGCCGAAAGAATTTTGTCGCGTTTTGGTTCAGAAGTAAACGAAAGTGCTGTGGAAGCACTCAGAATTGCTATTGGCCTTGAAAAAGATAAATCTCTTTTTTCACAGTACTTTGAATACATTAAAAATAGCTTTACGGGTAACTTTGGTATCTCTTACGTTTATTACCCGGTGCCAGTAAGAGATATTCTGGCATCTTCTTTACCATGGACGATAGGACTGGTGGGTATATCTACCGTAATAAGTTTTTTGATTGGCACATGGCTTGGAGCGATTGCTGGTTACAAAAGAGACAAACCAACCGGGACAACTCTTACCATTATATCTTTGATGATAAAAGCTTTTCCATATTTCTGGCTTGCAATGATGCTTCTTTACATTTTTGGATATGTTTTGAAATGGTTTCCGCTATCGAATGCATACTCAACCAAGGAGCTTCTCAGTGGCTGGAGATTTATTTCGAGTGTTATTTACCATGCAATATTGCCGGCTATAACGCTTGTTGTTGCTTCACTGGGTTCATGGATTTTGACCATGAGAAACAACATTGTTTCCGTTTTAGCCGAAGATTACATTCTTCTTGCCGAGGCCAAGGGTCTTTCGCAGGAAGAAATACTCAGAAACTATGCCATGAGGAACGCTATATTGCCAAGTATAACAGCTTTTGGATTATCCCTTGGCTTTGTTGTGAGTGGTGCACTTCTGACAGAAATTGTTTTTTCGTATCCAGGAGTGGGATATCAGCTTTACAGAGCTGCTGTCAGTCAGGACTATCCTCTGATTCAAGCTATATTCTTTTTTATCTCACTTTCGGTATTAGGCGCAAATCTATTGATGGATTTTGTCTACATTTCCCTTGATCCGAGAGCGAGGGGGTAGTATTTTGAATATTAAAACATGGATTGGCGCTGGCATAATACTATTTTTTCTAACAATAGCTTTACTTGCTCCGTATATAGCTCCTTATAATCCTAACGATATTGTTGATCTACCCTATGAAAAACCATCTAAACTGCATTTCCTTGGAACAGATAGATTGGGTAGAGATATTTTTTCACAGCTCATTCACGGAACGAGGCTTTCACTGTTGATAGGCATTTTGACAGGATTTTTAATGACGGGGATATCTACCTTTTTTGGCATGACATCAGGTTATTACGGCGGAATAGTTGATCGGATTCTTTCGACAATAACTGACGTGTTTCTGGTCATACCGGGTATTCCGTTGATGATTGTAATTTCTTCATATATAAGGGTGAGAAGTTTCTGGACAGTTATCATAGTGATTGCATTAACTGGCTGGGGTGGCGGAGCAAGAGTAATAAGATCACAGATGCTTTCAATGAAAAATAGAGAATTTGTAACGGCAGCAAAAATAATAGGCGAGAAAAACATCAGAATAGTGTTTTTCGAGATATTTCCAAACATGCTGTCATTGATAGCTTCGAACTTTTTTGGTTCTGTGCTGTACGCCATTATTGGAGAAGCGTCGTTGTCATTCCTTGGGCTTGGTGATGTAAGTAGAATCTCATGGGGTACAATGCTTTACTGGGCTCAAAGTGCTAATGCACTGTTGAACGGTATGTGGGCCTGGGTTCTTGCTCCGGGATTGTCTATAGTTCTTCTTGGAACAGCATTTGCTCTTTTGAATTTTTCACTGGACGAGATGACTAACCCAAGACTCAGAGGGCGCTGAAGGTGATCGAAATGGTGGAGGTTTTAAATCTTAAAGCAGGCTATCGATTTAGAAAAAAAGTGGTTAAGGCGGTTAATAACGTTACTTTAAGGATATACGATGAAGATTTTTTGGGTATTGCGGGTGAATCTGGTTGTGGAAAATCCACGCTTGTTTTAGCTATGTTGAGACTGTTAAAGAGTCCGGGGTATATTGAGTCTGGAAAGGTTATAATTAACGGGATTAACATATTCGAACTGTCCGATGAAGCCCTTTCTAAGGTTCGTTGGAAGGAGTTTTCTTTTGTTCCACAGAGCTCGATGAACTCACTCAATCCGGTTATGAAAATAAAGGATCAAATAGCCGATGCGGTGATTCGTCATACCAGAGTGAGTAAACACGATGCCTATAGAACAGTTGAAAAGGTTTTGCAATTAGTAGGTATTCCTGTGGATCGCATGGATAGTTACCCTCATCAACTTTCTGGGGGCATGCGACAGAGGGTTGTTATAGCGATGGCTCTATCACTTTCACCAAAATTGATAGTTTTCGATGAGCCAACCACAGCTCTCGATGTAGTTGTACAGAGAAGCATTCTGGAAAAAATCTTTGAACTTCAGAGAGAGAAGAGGTTTTCATCTATTTTTGTCACACATGATATATCGTTGCTGCTCGAAATATCCAGGCATATAGCTATAATGTATGCCGGAGAAATAGTGGAATATGGGGGTACAGCTGCGGTATACGAAAATCCCCTTCATCCATACACCAGAGGTTTGATTGTAGCTGTACCGAGTATTTCTGGACAGATAAAAGAATACAAAAGTATCCCAGGAAGACCGCCAGATCTCTCAGAACACATAACCGGATGCCCTTTTTATGAACGATGTGATTTTAGAAAGAAAATATGCTTTCATGAGCATCCTGAGTACAAAGAGGTTGACCGAGGCAGGTGGGTTTCTTGTCATCTGTACTGACAGCTAATGAGATTGTCAAAAACTTTACCGTTAGAAAAGGATTTAAGATTCATAAAGTTCACGCACTGAGGCGGGTAAATCTTAAATTAGAGCAGGGAGAAATATTATCAATTGTTGGTGAAAGCGGTTCTGGCAAGACCACTTTTTTGAGAATTGTTGCAAGGATTTATACACATGATTCTGGTAGGTTGTTTGTACTTGGCAGAGAGCTCTGCAGAAAAATGTCAAGATCTGAAGAACTTGAATATAGAAAAAATGTCCAGATGATTTTCCAAGACCCTTTTTCAGCATTGAATCCTGTTAAAAAAATAAGGCAATTTCTTAAAAGGCCACTTGAGATATTTAAAATATCAGGTGTTGAAGAGCGTTTGGGAGAAGTACTCAGAGAAGTTGAATTACCACTTGATTCTCTTGATAAATACCCGCACGAATTATCTGGTGGCCAGAGACAGAGAGTTGTAATTGCAAGGTCAATTATAACAAAGCCAAAAATAATTCTTGCCGATGAACCGACTTCGATGCTTGATGTATCAATAAAGGCATCAATTCTCAATTTATTGTTGAGATTGCGCGATGATTATGAGATCTCGATGATCCACGTCACACATGATTTGGCATCGGCGAAGTATATTTCGGATCGGATAGCCGTTATGTATGCTGGCCAGATTGTTGAAGAAGGAAATGCCCAGCAGATTGTTGACAATCCTCTTCATCCATATACAAAATTGCTGAGATCAGCAGCACCAGATCCAGATAGATCAGGTTTAAAGCTGGGAGAGACGGGCGAACCCCCGGATTTGATATCCCCCCCTGAAGGATGCTCTTTTAGAATGAGGTGTCCGTATGCCAGAAAAGAATGCTCGACTTTCACGGGGACCGTTCAAATTGATGAAAGGAAAGTAAGTTGCGTTTTGTACATGTGATTTTTCACATCAAATTAATTTTTGCACATTGAATATTAATCTTTCAAAAAAGATCAAAATATAGAATTCATTTGGTGCTGATTTGATGAATATATCTTTGGTTGTGCTTATAACAGTTTTTACACTCATAGCAATGAGAAAATTTAGAAATGTGACTTTGAAGATATGGCAAATAATGTCCGTAGCAGCATTGTTTTTGGTTGCCACAAACCAAATTTCGCCTGTAGACGCAGTTATGTCAATCAATTTTGATGTCGTAGTATTCCTTGTTGGTATGTTTATAATCGGGGAAGCAATGAGAGAAAGTGGATATCTGGGTTATTTGTCCTGCACCATTTTCGGTAAAGTGAAAACTGTGAACGGTTTGATCTTTATGGTTATCTTTATAAGCGGTTTTCTTTCCGCACTTTTGACAAATGATACGATAGCCGTTGTTGGAACGCCTCTTATGATACATCTTTCCAAAAGAAATGGGATTAATCCGAAGATTCTGTTACTTTCACTTGCTTTTGGTATAACTACCGGTAGTGTAATGAGTCCAATAGGAAATCCTCAAAATCTCCTTATCGCACTTGGTAGTTCCATGAAAAGTCCGTTTATTGCTTTCGCAAAATATCTTTTTCTGCCAACGATTTTGAATATGCTGTTTGTTTATTTGGTTATCAGATTAATTTATGGAAAATTTTTCAAAAATTTAGACTTAGACCATGCTGCAGATGGACTTAAAGATGTTGACCTGGCATATCTTTCCAGAATTTCTATGCTAATTCTTATCGGGATGATATTTGCCAGGATTATTGGAACTCTTCTCGGAAAGGAATTTTTAGAACTGAGTTATACTTCTCTCATAGCAGCTACACCAGTTATTCTGTTCAGCAAGAAAAGATTTAAGATCATTCGCTCTCTCGATTGGGAAACAATTATGTTTTTTGTTTCGATGTTTGTGGTTATGAAATCTGTCTGGAACAGTGGTTTTTTCCAGAGATATATTTCTCTGATTAATCTTTCCAGCATACCTCACATACTTTCTGTTAGTGTGATCATCAGCCAGTTCATATCTAATGTCCCGTTTGTGGTTCTTTTCTTAACATTCTTCAAAAACTCAAATGATCTGATTTTGAGCGCACTTGCTGCCGGAAGTACGGTTGCTGGAAATCTAACTATTCTTGGTGCCGCGAGCAACGTTATAATTGTCCAAAATGCTGAGAAGAATGGTATTCATATAACATTCGGCGAGTTTTTTAAGCCAGGAATAATAATAACTGCCCTCAATGTGGTTGTTTACTGGATTTACCTGAATCTGATTTGATGATTTTCAGGAATTTTGTGAATATATATAGTATAATTCATTCAGTGAGTGATTGATATGGACAAATTTTCTTTTTTTGAACCCGGTATTCTTTTCAGGGAATATGTTCTGCTGAAAGAGATTTTTTCGAAAAGCGACATTACTCAGCAAGAACTGGCTAAAATTGCCGGTATAGCACCATCTATGGTCAATAAATATCTGATGCTTTTTGAAAAAAAGGGTCTTATAGACAAAATTGGTCCCAACAGAAGAAAAATGAATTATTTCATCACACAAAATGGAATATACAGATTGCAATATCTTGCAGTTTCATATCTAAGGGAGGTAGCAAAGCTTTATTCGAATTCAAGGCTTGTTTTTATGAGCGTAGCAGAAGAACTTTTTAAAAATGGGATTCAAAAGATTGTTCTTTATGGTGCTGGTGTTGTGGGTGAAACATTACTTGACATTTTGAAGACAGAGAGAATCCAAATAGTTTGTTTTGTGGATGATGATAATTCAAAGCATGGGACAGTTCTGAATGGAATTAAGATTATTTCCCCGGATAAACTCGCTGCCGATATATATGATGCGGTTCTAATAGCATCTTTCAGGCATGCCGGGAAAATATCGGCAAAGGCGAGAAGTCATGGGATGAAAAATATCTACATTTTCAGTGTTCAAACAGATGGGCGAGTTTCTTTGAAAAGAGAGGAGTGAAAAAATGCATGTGCCACTTTTTGATATGACGAGACAGTATGATACTTTGAAAAGTGAAATTTTGCAGGCGATAGATGGCGTTTTTAGATCTGGAAAATTGATCATGGGAGAGAATGTGAAACAGTTTGAGAGAGAAGTATGTGATTATCTTAATGTGAAACATGCTATAGGTGTTGGAAACGGCTCTGATGCGTTATATATTGCAGCGAAAGCAATAGGAATAGGTGATGGTGATTACGTTATCACGACACCTTTTACATTTTTTGCAACAGTGAGTTGCATAACAAGAAATGGAGCTGTTCCTGTTTTTGCAGATATTGATAGAAAAAGCTTTAACATTGACCTTGATAGGGTAGAAGAAATCCTGACGACTCATCCAAATCGAGAAAAAATAAAGGCAGTTATACCTGTTCATCTTTTTGGAAGAACTGTCGATTTGGAAAGACTGGAAAAGATTAAACGTAATTATGGTGTAAAAATACTTGAAGATTGCGCACAATCAATCGGCTCTAAATGGGTATATTCAGATGGCACGATCAGGAAAAGTGGCACTGTTGGGGATGCGTCTATTCTCTCTTTTTTCCCCACCAAAAATCTTGGTGCATACGGCGACGGTGGAATGATTTTAACAAACAATGATGATACAAATGATTTTTGTCGAGTTTTTAGAGTTCATGGGGCAAAGGTCAAGTATTTTCATGAAATGGAGGGAATAAATAGCAGACTTGATGAAATTCAAGCTGCTGTATTGAGGATAAAATTAAAGTATCTTGATGAATATCATGAAAAGAGAATTAAGATAGCCAGGAATTATACCGAGATGATAAATTCTTTGAGCATAGAATTTTTAGAGACGCCCCGTGTTACTGGTGATTTCACGTGTATATTTCATCAATACGTTGTCAAGGTTAAAGCAGGACACAGAGATAGATTAAGAGAATATTTGAAAACCAGGGGTGTTGAAACAGCTGTTTATTATCCACTTGGTATGCACAGGCAAAAATGTTTCTCGAGATTTGGTTCGAAGATACTTGAAAATACAGATCAGGCATGTCAAGAAGTGCTCGCATTGCCAATTTTCCCGGAGATCAGCATCACTGAAGTGGAATATGTTGTTAAATGCATCGGTGAGTATTTCAAGGAGGCGAGAAAATGCTAAAAGAAAAGATTCTCAACAGGACAGCTGTTATTGGTGTGATAGGCCTCGGATATGTAGGTCTTCCACTTGCTGTTGAAAAGGCCAAAGCAGGTTTCAAAGTGATAGGTTTTGATATTCAACAAAAGAGAGTTAACATGGTGAATCAAGGTCAGAATTACATTGGCGATGTGGTGACAGAGGACCTTCAAATTCTTGCAAAGAGTGGAAAATTAACCGCAACCACCAATTTTGATGAACTCCACAATTGCGATATCGCGACCATATGTGTTCCAACACCACTTGATAAATTCAAGCAGCCAGACTTAACATATGTTATTAACACTGCAAAAGAGATATCAAAAAGATTACATAAAGAGATGTTAATAGTTTTAGAATCGACTACTTATCCCGGGACAACAGAAGAAGTTTTGAAACCTATTTTGGAGGAAACCGGATTGAAATGCGGAGAAGATTTTTATCTTGCCTTTAGCCCGGAGAGAGTGGATCCAGGTAATCTCATTTACAAGACGAAGAACACGCCGAAAGTTGTCGGGGGTGTTGGTTCTGCATCAACAGAAATCGCAAGGATTTTGTACGAAAATGTGCTCGAGGCACCCGTCTTTGTTGTCTCATCGCCGAAAGAGGCTGAGATGTCTAAGATTCTGGAAAATACTTTCAGAATAGTAAATATTGCTTTGATAAATGAGATGGCAATTGTTGCTGAAAAAATGGGAATAAATATCTGGGAAGTGATAGAAGCTGCTTCAACAAAACCATTTGGTTTTATGCCTTTTTATCCTGGTCCGGGAGTAGGTGGGCACTGTATACCCATTGATCCGTTTTACCTGACCTACAAAGCAAGAGAATATGATTATCACACAAGGTTAATTGAATTAGCTGGTGAAATAAATGATTATATGCCACAGTATGTTGTTCAGAGGGCTATGCAACTTTTAAATGAAAAAAGGAAATGTATGAATGGTGCGAAAGTACTTCTGCTTGGCATAGCTTACAAAGGAGACATAGATGATGTAAGAGAATCACCTGCTCTTAAAGTTCTGGAGCACCTTGAAAAAAATAAAGCCAGCACGATAGTTGTAGATCCATATGTGGAAAGATTTCTCTTTAATAATGTAGAAATAAGTACACATGAGTTGACGGAGGACCTCTGCAAATGGGCAGACATAGCCATTATCACAACAGCTCATAAAAACAAAATTGATTACAGGATGCTTGTAGAAAATTGTAGATTAGTATTTGATACAAAAAATATTCTAAAAAATTTTGGATTGAAGGGGGAAAATGTGTTCGTACTTTGATGTATATTTAAAATGGGGGGTGGTTGAATGAGCTGGTTTTTTTTAAGTTTGGCGGCTGGGATTGGTTCCATTTTACTTGCGCTCGGGCTTTTCGGATATATCATGAAAAAAGATTCCGGAACAGAGAAAATGAGAAAGATATCCTTTTCTATTAAAGAGGGGGCTCTCGCTTATCTTAGAAGACAAAACAGGACTCTTGCTGTTTTTGTTGTGATAATGGCTTTCATTATAGGAATGGTCAGTGGTTTTTTGAAAAATCCGATCATGGGTGTGAGTATGGCTATCTCTTATGTACTGGGTTCTGTATGCACCACAATAGCTGCTTATGTTGGTATGAGAGCCGCAGTTGAAACAAATGTAAGAGTAGCGGCGGCAGCACAAAGAGGCTTAAAAGCAGCTTTCCCGATTGCGTTTTATGGGGGGGCTGTTATGGGATTGTTTGTAGTAGGCGTGTCGCTGCTGGGTATTGTGGTGTTGTTTTTCATTTTCAAAATGGGGTTTGGCTGGAGTGATTCCGATGCGGCAAGTGTGATCTTGGGTTTCAGTTTTGGAGCGAGTGCTCTTGCGCTGTTTGCGAAAGCTGGTGGAGGTATTTATACCAAGACTGCTGACATAAGTGCTGATCTTGTTGGAAAAATTGAACTTGGAATACCCGAAGATGATCCAAGAAACCCGGCTGTAATAGCAGATAATGTGGGGGACAATGTAGGAGATGTTGCCGGTATGGGTGCGGATTTGACAGATTCGTATATTGCCAGCATTATTGCAACGATGATAATTGGTTCAGAGCTTGGAGGGGGTATTCTCACCACTCTGCCTCTTTTGATAGCTTCTGTGGGTCTCTTTTCATCCATGATAGGACTTGTTTTTGTAACCAGAAGTATTAAAAAAAGTCCGGGCAGAGCGCTGAATATGGGAACTTTTTCAACCTGCTTTATTTTTGTAGTTCTTTTATTCTTAATTACCCGTTTTTCTGGCCTGGAAGGTTCAAGATGGCTTGGTGTTTTTCTTCCAACAGTTTCTGGTCTTGCTGCTGGTGTAATCATAGGATTAACCTCTGATTATTTCACTTCTATTGAAAAAAAGCCAACAAAGCAGGTTGCTGAGGCCTCCACCACTGGAGCTGCTATAAACATACTTACTGGATTTTCTTATGGGCTTGTGAGTGTGGCGCCACCTGTCCTGTGCATCTCTGCAGCTACAATTGTTGCCTGGTATATAGCGAAAATTTTTTCTGTGGACCCATTCTACGGTGTTGCAAATGCTGCGCTTGGAATGCTTTCAATAGTTGGCATGATAATCTCTGCTGATGCGTATGGCCCCATATCTGACAATGCAAAAGGAGTGGCAGAACAGTCTGGTTTGGGTGATGATGTCGTAGCAATAACAGATATGCTTGATGCAGCAGGAAACACCTCTAAGGCTATAACAAAAGGTTTTGCAATTGGTTCAGCGGCTTTGACTGTTCTGGCTCTTTTTGCAGCCTATACGCATCTGGTAGATATTCAAAGTCTTGATTTGATTTCCCCAAAAGTTATCGCGGGCATCTTCATAGGTGCTGTGATGCCACCATTACTTTCTGCTCTTTTGATTTTATCTGTAGGGAGAAATTCTGAAAGAATGATTGAAGAGATCAGGAGGCAATTTCGAGAAATACCGGGTTTGATGGAAGGTAAAGCAAATCCAGATTATGCAAAATGTGTTGATATAGCAACAGCTGGCGCACTGAAAGAATTGATATTACCGGGTGTTCTCTCAATAATTGCACCAGTTCTAACTTTAGCTGTGTTTGGTAAAGAGGCTCTTGCAGGATTTTTGGCCGGAAGCATAGTTACTGGAATCATATTTGCACTTTTCATGGCAAATTCCGGTGGATCATGGGATAATGCAAAGAAGTACATTGAAGAAGGTCACCATGGAGGAAAAGGATCAGATGCACACAAGGCGGCTGTCGTCGGAGACACCGTAGGTGATCCGTTTAAAGATACGGCTGGTCCTTCACTAAACACAATGATAACAGTTATGTCACTTGTAGCGGAAGTCTTTGCCCCACTTATTTTGCTCATAATTGCCTGACTTTTTGGGCATTTTTGGATACCAGGAGCATGTCTCCCAGTTTTCTGCTGGTATAATGTTTTTACCTGGGAGGTAGTTCATTTGTTTGTTGATCGTGATACGTTGAGGTTTGTAATGCTGGATCAATTGCTTTCTAAGGTGAATCCTTTGACTGAGTATGGGAAAAAATCTTTGGACGGTATGAAATGTCTGATTAAAAATGGAGAGGATTTTCAAAAGCACTGGGAAAGATTGGTCAAAGTTTTTAATATGGATAGTCGTAAGGTTCAGATAATTAAACAGCACCTGTTGCGCATGGGCAGTATAGATCAGCAGATGAACTATGGTTTCAAAACCGTGGGTGATTTTGCTCGACTAAAGAGATTTGTTTACCACTGTAGAGAGCTTGCAGATCTTGGAAGAGATATATGGTTTTTTCCCGATCTGAGTGATTTGTGGGTAAAATTGTCTGATTTGACAGGGGATCAAGAAGGGTTCAATCTAAGATCTGAAAAGATGCTGAGTTTAAGAAAAGATCATCTTTTAATTTCAAAAGAATTGGAAAACGCGAAATCCAGACTGATTCAAGAGATCGAGAGTGAGTTCTCGATAAAATTGCCGGATGATGAATTTACTTGCGATGAGAATGTGGCAAAAGATATTATCGAAAAGGATTTTGCAGAGGTGGTAAGAAGGTCTGCAGGGAGATATCATCTGAAACTTAAGTCAACCGGAGAGATGCTAAAATTGGCTGATAGATTGAACAAAATAGAAGAGTTTATGACAAACGAAGAACAACACCTTCTCAGCGAGCTTGAAAAAATTGCTGGAGAATTTTTTGAGGTTCTGAAAGTATGTGAAATGACTGTTGAACAAATTGATCTTGATTTGTGCAGATACGACTTTTTCTTTTTGTACAAATGTTGCCAGCCAGAAATTAGTGAAAAAATAATTGTAAAATCAGGCAAATATCCACCGGTAAAGGAATTTTGTGAGAAGAATGATTATCAGTATTATCCGGTGGATATAGAGATAAACAGAGGAATAACAGTTTTGTATGGACCAAACATGGGCGGCAAAACAACTGTGCTTAGGACCATAGGGTGTTTCGTGATTCTCTTTCATATGGGTTTCCCAATTCCTGCAGATGCTTTCAGCTGCCCTGTTCTTGGTTTTGTAAGATATGTTTCAAGAGGCAATGGAGTGGGACTCAGTTCTTTTGCATCGGAGATAGTTTCATTTAACAACATTCTATCACTACCAGGAAAGAAGTTTGTGTTGATAGATGAATTTGGTTCAACGACTAACCCTGTTGAGGGAGAAGCTCTTGCGGTTGCCGCTGTAAAATGCTTGAATGACTCTGATGATTACTTTCTTTTCACCTCGCATTATCCGGAGGTTGTGAAAATTGCTTCCAGAGTTTATATGTGTGGAAAAATTAAGAATTTCGATGCAGATGACCCGCATAGAATGATAGACTACTCTATAGAAAAAGATATTAAATCTAACCAGAAAATGGCACTTCTTCTTGCAAAAAAGCTGGGATTAAGTGAAAAGATTGTAGAAGCCGCCGAGAATTTTTTGAGGAAAGGTGAAGATAGTGGATAAAATTTATACTGTCAGTGAGGTTACATATTATATAGAGGCTCTTATAGACCAGGATCAGTATCTCAGTGATATCCAGGTAGTTGGGGAAATAGCCGATTTAAAAGAAAGAAATGGGCATCTGTTCTTTTATTTAAAAGATGAGTTCACAACTATTGGATGTGTATTTTTCGGGGGAGCTTATAGAAGTTTCGGGTTAAGTGACGGACGAATAGCTCAGGTTGCGGGCCAGATTAAAGTTTACGCTCCTCGTGGTCAGTATAGATTAATATGCAGGCAGGCGAAGATTCTTCCCGAGCGAGGCACCCTTTTTCTGAGAATGAAAGAGAGCTATGAAAGACTTGTTGCTGAGGGTATTTTTGATAAACCAAAGCGTCCCCTGCCGGAATATCCGTCGAAAATAGGCTTGATAACCTCGAGAAATTCGGCAGCATATCAGGATGTTTTGCGAACGATAAGTGACAGATACCCGCTTGTTGAAATCTTTTTATATCACACAGGTGTTCAGGGCGAAGATGCTAAAGGCAGTTTATTGAGAGCTTTGAAAGATGTAAATGAATCAGATGTAGATGTTGTTATAATAACAAGAGGCGGTGGATCCAGAGATGATTTATGGCTTTTCAACGACGAAGATATTGTAAGAGCTGTATACAAACTTCGTCATCCAGTTATTACAGGGGTTGGCCATCAAATAGACACAGTTTTCATTGATCTGGTTGCTGATTATTCGGCTCATACCCCTACTGCTGCTGCTCAAGCTGCTGTACCGAATCTTTCGGAAATCAGAATGCATTTTTTGGAATTGATGCAGAGAATGAATCTGTCAATAAGGAAAAAAATTGAGTCTTTTTCGCAGCAAATTGAAAGCTCAAATAAATCTCTTTTTCAGTCCATGATGAGTCAAATTTTGAGGACGCATAGTTCAATTGACAGCATGAAAGAAAAGGCATTCGCTTTAATGCAAAGGCAAATGTTTTCTTATGAGAAAAAATTGAGTTCTGCTGGTACTAAACTTTTTTCACTGAACCCAGTCGAACTTTTGAAGAAGGGATACGTAATAGTTGAAAAAGACGGAAAGTGGGTCAAAAGTTCTTCTATTTTAAGGGAAAAAGACGAGATTTCCATGAGATTTTTTGATGGAGTTGTAAAGGTGGTTGTAAAGTGAAAATAGATGAGATGATCAGAGAGCTTGAGTCTATAGTAATTAGATTGGAATCAGAAGATCTTTCTTTTGATGAAGCTTTTATGCTATACGAGAAGGGTGCAGAAATATACAGAAAGTTGCATCAAGCGCTTGAAGATGCTAAACTCAAGGTTCAAGACATTTATTTGAAAATGCAGAATAGGGAAGACGAAAATGTTGAATATTGATGATGTTGTTGGAGCAGATGCAACAAAACTTGAAGAAATGGCCCGGCAGATCAGGCGTCGTATAATCGAGGTCGTTTCAAAAAATGGAGGTCATCTGGCATCCAATCTGGGTGTAGTAGACCTCACGCTTGCGCTTTACAGTGTTTTCGACCCGAGAGAAAACGTTATTATATGGGATACATCCCACCAGTGCTACACCCATAAATTACTGCTGGATAGGTGGGAAAGTTTCTCATCACTAAGACAATTGGGTGGAATCAGTGGATATACAACACTGAAAGAATCTATTTTTGACAGATTTGGTGCAGGTCATGCTGGTACATCAATAGCCGCAGCTCTTGGGATAGAAAGGGCACTCAGATTAAAAAAAGAAATGAAAAATGTTCTGGTTGTTATAGGAGATGGAGCCTTAACGAATGGAGAAGCTTTAGAAAGCTTGAATCAGATAAAGGGCCAGAATTCCAGATTGAAAATAATCCTTAACGACAATGGCATGTCCATTGCCCAGAACGTTGGAGCCCTGTCAGAAACTTTTGCAAAAATAAGGACAAATCCTGCATATGTAAAATTTAAAGGTCTTGTGAAAAAAATGCTTGAAGGTACTGAGGTTGGAAAAAACCTTGAAGATGAATTGAGAAGGCTGCGTGAGGGTGTTAAATTATTTATCTCTGGATTCGATTTTTTTGAGTCTCTGGGCATAAAGCACATAGGGCCAATAGATGGTCATGATATAGAGCTGATGAAAAAGCTTTTTGAAAGGATAAAAAACTATGATTATCCAGTTGTGGTTCACTTGATTACTCAAAAAGGCAGAGGCTATGAACCAGCAGAAAATAACTGTATAGTTTTTCACAGCGCGCCGAAGTTTAATTTGAATACTGGCGAGCCTTTGGCAAAGAAAAATCATATGTCTTACAGCGAAGTTTTCGGAGAAACGTTAGTTAGGATTTCGCAGAAAAACGACAAAATATTCGCCATAACTGCTGCAATGCCAGATGGTACTGGCTTAAGAAAATTTTCGCAGATTTTTCCGGAAAGATTTGCTGATCTTGGCATAACAGAACAATCTTGCGTTACTTTCGCGGCTGGTCTTGCTACAATGGGATATAGGCCCTTTGTTGCGATTTATTCCTCTTTTCTTCAAAGAGCCTACGATCAGATTTTCCACGATGTTGCCCTGCAAAATTTGAATGTAGTGTTTGCCGTTGACAGATCGGGATTAGTTGGCGAAGATGGCCCTACGCATCACGGACTTAACGACATTTGTTTATTCAGGACGATACCAGGATCAAAAATTTTCACCCCATCAAACTTAGTAGAGCTGATTTCCATACTGCGTTCTATCGTTGAAAAAGATGTATCAGGTGTTGTTTCGGTAAGATATCCAAGAGATTCCAGAGAAGCAAATTTTGAGAAACTCTGGGATGAATCAACGGTTCTCGATATATTTAATTGGGAAACTGTCAGAACCGGGAACGGAAAAATAGCTGTTCTTGCGGCCGGGACTTTACTTGAAAATACACGAAAACTTGCCTCTCTTGACCCAACGATTGTTTACGTCAGGTGCGTAAAACCTCTTGATGAAAAATCTCTCATGAAAATTGCCGATGCCCATGACGCCATAGTCACATTAGAAGAAGGATATATAAACGGTGGTTTCGGGGAGAGTGTGATTTCATTTCTCATTAAACACGGCTACAAAAGATCTGTTCTTACTATGGGGGTGGCGGAAAAATTTGTTTCGCATGGGTCGAGAGAAGAATTGTTGAAACTCTGCAAACTCGATTCTGAAGGCATTTTCGAAAGTGTGATATCATTTTTAAAGAAGGAGGTTTATGCATGGTAATAAGACTTGATTATGGTGAACTGGAGATAAGCCTTAAAGCATTAAAAAAACTTGCTTATATAGCAACCGTTCAGACTTACGGCCCCGTTAACATATCTTCAGATAGTTTCTTTGGAAAGCTTTTTGGTGAAAAAGAGGAAGAGAGAATCAAAGTGGAGGAACTTGACACTGGCAAGGTGCTTGTTGACCTTTATATTGAGCTTGAATATGGTGTAAAAGTTTCAGAAGTGGCCAAAAACATAATTGAAAATGTTACACATGTTTTGAAAACAATTGGCGGCTGTGAAGATATCGAAGTCAACGTACACGTGACGGGGATCCGCTGAGGAGGTGCGGATCTTGGAAAAAGTGAATGGGAAATTTATGAGGCTTGCGTTTCAAAAGGCCACCGAGCAACTTGCCATTCATGTTGATGAGCTCAATGCACTGAATGTTTTTCCCGTGCCTGACGGAGATACTGGCTCGAACATGCTTGCGACAATGAAAGAAGGTTGCAAGTACCTTGACCAGCTGGGGAAGAACGAGCATAGTTTGCAGACAATAATGGAATCAATAAGAAATGGAACACTTATGGGAGCCCGTGGAAATTCCGGGGTTATACTGTCGCAGATATTCAGAGGATTCGCTGAATACTGTGGTAAAAAAAGAACTCTTCAGCCAAAAGACATTTTACGAATGATCTCATCTGCACGTGCCGTTGCTTACAAAGCTGTGATGAGACCAGTTGAAGGCACCATTCTAACAGTTTTAAGGAGACTTGATGAAAAGTCCGAAGAAATTGTCGATGCGGAAAGTATAGAACAGGTTCTCAAATGGGTAGTTAAAGTGAGCGAACAAACAGTCAGGGATACACCGAATTTGCTTCCTGCCCTCAAAGAAGCTGGTGTTGTTGATGCTGGGGCAAAAGGCCTTTATTATATCTTTAAAGGCTTTCTGGCTATCGCTGAGGGAGAAAAAGAAGTAAATCTTGAGGTTATGACGAACACAGAAGGAGAAGTAGTTGTTGAGATTCCCGCTCAGGAGCTTGTCTATCAATATTGCACAGAATTAATGATAAAGTGCTACGATGATTTTCAATCTGGAAAAGTAGGTGACCTCAAGCTCTTTTTGGAAGGAATAGGAGATTCCGCCGTGGTAGTTTGTGATGAGAATGTTCTTAAGACCCATGTTCATACTAACAATCCCGGAGTTGTTATTGAAGAAGCCCTGAAATATGGAGAAATATTGAAAGTAAAAATAGACAATATGAAACTTCAGCATGAGCATCTGGTTGGTCAGAACAGCGAACCACCCAGAAAATATGGTTTTGTGGCTGTTTCTCCAGGTCATGGAATTTCTGAAATTTTGAAAAATCTCGGCGTTGATCAGGTTGTGCGTGGTGGCCAGACTATGAATCCAAGCACGGCAGATTTGAAATTTGCGATAGATAGAGTGAACGCAGAGATAATTTTTCTGTTTCCAAACAACCCTAACATTTTCCTGGCGGCAAAGCAAGCCGCGGAAAATACAAAAGGCAAAAATGTTATCGTAATTCCAACCCAGACCGTTCAGGAATGCATATCATCTATGATGAGTTTTGATCCAAACGAAGAGCTTGACAGACTTAGAGAAAAATTCATCGAAGCGGCAAAATATATCATACCTTTGAGTATTACCAGAGCTGTGCGAGATGCAAGACACAATGGAACAAAAATCAAAAAAGGTGAGTATATGGTAATGAGAGGTAAAAAATTGATTTCCCATGGTTTGTCACTTAAGCAGGCATTAAATAGAGCTTTAACAGCGCTTGATCTGCGCGGTAAAGAGGTAGTGACGATATTTACTGGGCAGGATGCTGTCGATGAAGAAGTAAATGCAATAAAAGAATCCTTAGAAAAGGTTATAGATGAGGTTCAGATTGATATTCATGACGGAGGTCAGCCGCATTATCCTTATCTTCTAATGATAGAATGAGGGGAAAAATCCCCTCATTCTACACTCATAACCACTTTTCCACATTCACCATTCAACATTAATTCAAAACCTTTTTCCCAGTCTTTAAAAGAAATCATGTGTGTAACTACTTTCGAAAGGTCTATCTTTTTGCTTTTCAATAACTGGTCAGCTATTCTCCATGTTTCGAACATTTTTCTGCCAGTTATTCCAAAAAGCTTTATACCTTTGAAAGTTATGAGTTCATCTATGGGAATCTGAATTCTGGTACTGAAAACACCGAGTATAGAGGCACTGCCACCTCTGGTGAGGCTCTGTAATCCCTGTTCAAGTGCTGTGCTGCTGCCAGACATTTCAAGCAAAATGTCTACGCCATCTCCACCTGTCAATTTCATCACTTTTTGAGTCAGATTCTCTTCTCTTGGATCTATTACGACATCTGCGCCGTTTATTTTTGCAAGGTTCTTTCTGAAGGGTTTTATTTCTGAAGCTATCACCAGTGAAGCACCAGAAGCTTTTGCAACCTGGATTGCCATAGCTCCTATTGGACCAACACCGGTTATAAGAACTGTTTTACCTGTCAAATCTTCAACAAGTGCTGTATGTACAGCATTTCCAAATGGTTCCATAACAGATGCAAATTCTTCTGGTATCTCTTTCGAAACTTTCCACAGGACAATCTCTGGTACCCTGACATATTCTGCGAAAGCACCATCTATATCCACGCCGAGAATCTTCATATCTTTGCATATATGCATACGGTTAGTTTTGCATTGATAACAGTGCTGACATGGTATATGTGTTTCTGCCGCAACATAATCTCCTACTTTTACCATTGTTACAGCTTCTCCGACAGCTTCAACTATTCCAGCAAATTCATGCCCCACTGTCATTGGTGGTTTAATATGTTTCTGTGCCCAGTCGTCCCATTTATAAATATGTACGTCAGAGCCGCATATTGAAACTTTTCTAACCTTTACCAGAACTTCTGTTGGTTTCAAGTTCGAAGGTTCTGGAATATCTTTCATTTTCAATCCTGCCGCCATGTGTGTTTTTGTTATGGCTTTCATAATCATCCCTCCCTGCCACAAAAAAGAGCTTACCTCAAATGTTATGGAAATTCAAAATCATTTGTTCGGTTAATTTTGAGGATGTTGTAAAATAAATGTGCAAATACAAAAGGAGGTGTAACAATGCCTTTATCAAGGATCACAGGTGTCCTGAGAGATGAACTTGAGCGGCTCTCGATGGAAGGGAGAGCGAAGGGCAAAGAATTCGTAATTGTTGATGTGAAAAAACCACAGGGTAAAAAAGGACCAAGATTTTTACTGAAAGGTTATGGTGATAGAGAATTTATAAGAATGAATTCCAATTCTTATCTTGGGATGTCTCTGAAAGATGAAATCATCAAAATTGAGGAAGAAGCTGCAAGAAAATATGGTGTTGGCCCCGGAGCCGTTAGATTCATCAGTGGAACTTATTTTCCACACAGGGAACTTGAAAAAAAACTCGCACAATTTCATTCAAGAGAAGATGCAATGATATACAGCGCAGCTTATGTAACTGTTATAGGCGTGATTTCTTCACTTGTAACAGATGAAACAATTATTATCAGTGATGAACTCAACCATAACTGCATTATCAACGCAATAAAACTTTCCAGACCGAAAGACAAATTTGTTTATAAGCATTTGGATATGGAAGATCTCGAAGAAAAGATTAGAAATAGTACTGGCAGAGCCAGGAGATTGATTATTGTAACAGATGGTGTGTTCAGCATGAGGGGAGACTATGCTCCACTGCATCGGATAGCGGAGATTGTCAACCACTATGATAGCAATTTTGAGGAAAATATAATAACAATTGTTGACGATTCTCATGGTGTTGGAGCTTTCGGTTCAACAGGTCGTGGTACCGAAGAGATGACGGGTGCGATGGCAGACATCCTGATAGGAACTCTTGGAAAAGCTTTTGGGGTTAATGGCGGCTATGTAGTTTCAAATGAAACTCTAACCACCTATCTCAGAGAAAAGGCGATTACCTATATTTATTCCAATCCTATAACACCTGCTGAAGCAGCGTGTGCGCTTAGAGTGTTGGAAATTCTGGATAGCGAAGAAGGTGAGATGAGGTTGAAACATTTAAGGGAGCTTGCGGAGAGATTCAGAAAAGGCTTATCTGAAGCAGGATATGAGACTATTGCCAGTGAGCATCCGATAGTTCCCTTGCTTGTTAGAGACACCAGAAGAACATTGGATATTGTGAAATATCTACTTGATAACGGCATTTTAGCTACTGGTCTGAATTATCCTGTAGTACCGAAAGGGGATGAAACTATAAGATTTCAGATAAATGCAGACCACACTGATTACGATATCGATTATGTATTGGAAATTTTGAGAAAGTACAGAAAATATAGATGGTCGTGAGGCGCTTGGGTATAGCAATTTGACTGATTATGTAACAGATTGTATAATCGGTTTAGACTATCCTATGAAGGGAGGTAGTGGGAATGAAGAAATTCCTTGCTTTGATGCTACTTGTTGTCGCGGCTTTCGCTTTCGCACAAACTGTTAACTGGGCGTTTTTGCAGGAGCCCATATCTTTGAACATATGGGATTATCTTGGACCGAACGCAACTGTCTGGACAGGGTATGTGCTGTCACCAAGATATCCTGGTCTTTACTCCTATTCTGATGTCAGATTTGACTGGGTACCGAGTCTCGCAGCAGACCTGCCAGAAATTGTCCAAGAGGGAGATTTGTGGGTTTATACTGTAAAACTTAGAACAGATGCTGTGTGGTCTGATGGAACTCAGTTTACCGCAGATGATGTGGTCTGGACTTTGAACACAGTGAGAAAGCTGATAACTGATTACGGTCTAGGTGGAAACTGGGCGAGTTATATTGACAAGGATTATTTCGTGAAGGCAGAAAAAGTTGATGATTTCACAGTTAAAGCTTATTTCACTCAGCCAAGCCTTGCAAAAGCAAACTTTGGTGCGCTGATGGTACCAATTCTGCAGAAAAAGTATTGGGAACCGAAGATCGAAGAGGCTTTCAAAACTGGAAATCCTCTTCAGACAATTTACAACTACGACACATCTGATGAGCCAATCCTTGGTGCATTTGCTTTCAAGAGATGGGAAAAAGGAGCATTTATAGAAATTGAGGCAAGAGATGACTACTATGATAAAGGAAGTGTTCTAACCCTCTACAAAAATGGAGCAGTGAAAATTGAGAATCCAAATACAGGTTTTGTATGGACGGGTTATGGAGAGGCTGCTGGCGAGAAAGAACTTGAGCTCGTGACTGGTCCATATGTTGAGAATATCGTTTACAGAATGTATCTAAACAGGTCGGCAGCTATTACGGCTTTAATAAACGGAGATGTAAGCTTCATATTCAATTCGCTCGGTTTGCAAAAAGGTGAAGAAGATCAGCTTGCAAAGATAGCAAATGTAAAGATCATAAAGAATAGTGTCAATGGATTCAGGTATATGTGCTTCAACATGAGAAGATTTCCAATGAACATAAAAGAATTCAGACAGGCAATAGCTGCTCTGGTAGATCGTGAATTCCTCACTTCGAGAGTTCTTGGTGGACAGGCATTTCCACAGTATGGCGTTGTTCCTTCTGGAAATACCTTCTGGTACAATCCGAATGTTGAAAAACTGTCTCCAGGATATGGTCTGAGCTCCGGCGATAGAAGGAAACTCGCGATTGATCTGTTGAAAAAAGCAGGTTTCAGATGGGTAGTTGAACCAAAGATAGAAGGTAACAATGTTGTCAGACAGGGTAGAGGCTTGATTGGACCAGACGGGCAGAGAATTGAGCAGATTGAACTTCTTGCCCCGGGTGCTGGTTATGATCCTATGAGAGCCACTATGGCACTTTACATTGAAAGATGGGCAAATGAGATTGGTATTCCAATTAAGGCTAATTTGGTTGATTTCAACCTGATTGTTCAGAGAGTTTTTGACGAACCATTTAATTTTGATATTTACATGCTTGGTTGGAGTCTTAGCTACTATCCAGATCATGTTGCAGATTTCTTCCACAGCAGACGCTCTGGTGTGGGAGATTTCAATGCTGCGGGTTACAACAATCCAGAATTTGACAAACTTGCTGATGAATTCCTTGCGGCTTCTGATATAAACAAGGCAAGAGAACTTTCCTTCAAACTTCAAGAAATCCTGGCAGAAGACCTTCCATATCTTGTTCTGTTTGATACGCCAGTAACAGAGGCTTACAGGTCAGATCAAGTTGTTTTCCCATATGAGAAGACACTTTCTGGTTTGCAGTATGTATACGGCACACCTACTTTGGTCAAAGCTGCTGAGTGATAGAAAACTTTGGCTTACCTTATTTACCAACCGCCCCCCGATGGGGCGGTTGGATTTTGACAGCTGAGGAGGAGGTAGAAAGTGGTCAGATTTCTGAGCAAAAGAATAGTGCAGATAGTTATACTCCTGTTTATTTATGTAACAATTGTTTTCTGGTTAATGGAGGCTCTACCTGGTAGTTTCCTCGATAAATATTTGATGAATCCGAAGATCACTCCTGAAATAAGAGAAAACCTCAAAAGACAGTTTGGTTTTGATAAGCCTGTTTTTACAAGATATCTGTATTACATGAAAAATTTCCTGGTACTGGATCTTGGAGTTTCTTTTTCCTACTTTCCCAGAAAAGTCACCACACTTATAATGGAAAGATTGCCAAGAACTGTTTTCCTTTTTGTGACAGCAACACTGGTCTCTTACGCACTTGGATATAATCTGGGAAAAAAGGCAGCGTGGAGCAGAGGCAAGATTGCTGACAAGGTAACGACCTTTACTGGAATTATCTTTTGGACAATATTTCTTCCCCTTCTGGCTATATTCAATATATGGCTCTTTGGGGTTATCCTGGGAATACTGCCTTTGAATCAGTTTATTGAACCGAATTTATGGAGAGATGTCCCGTTTTCAGCACAGGATGTTTTCTTAAAATTAATGTTGAATGCATTTATTTTCCTGGTTGTATTTTTAATTGCGGCGATAATTTCTCAAAGACTCAAGACGATACCCGCCAAGAAAACTTTACTCTATACATCCTTAGCAGGCGCTGTTCTGATTTCAATTTTGATATGGATTTCCTCAGGCAAGGGTACTTATGCCTGGGATATTATAAAGCATATGGTTTTGCCAGTTATTACTTTGACTCTTTACACATTTGCCGGTAGTATGCTTGTCATGCGTGATACCATGCTTGATGTTATAAGAGAGGACTATATAACTACAGCAAAAGCGAAGGGGCTGCCAGATAAGGTAGTGAGAGATAAACACGCAGCGAGGAACGCACTTTTGCCGCTTGTAACTAACTTTGTGATAAGTCTTGGGTTCACCATAGGCGGAGGAATAATCACAGAAACGATGTTCTCGTGGCCTGGATTAGGAAGGCTTTACCTTGAAGCACTTAACCAGCAGGACAGTCCACTGCTGATTGGTTGTCTTGTCTTTACGGGCGTTTTTGTTTTGGTTGCGCATCTTGTGGCCGACATATTGTATGCCTTCTTAGATCCGAGAATCAGGTACTGAGGAGTGATATGATGGTTGAAGCAGTGATAAAGGAACCATTGTGGAAGATACGTTTCAAGTTGTGGTTGAGATCGTTCAAAACCAACTGGGAACTGTTTAAAGAAAGGAAACTTGCAGTTTTTGGGCTTGGTGTGATAATCTTTTTTGCGATTTTTGGTTTGATCTATCCTCTTTATCCAGTTGTGATGAAAAATATTTTCTGGAAAGATGACCCATATGGTTATCAGACTTTCCTACCTTACGACCCGATTGTCGGGTTCGACCCAGAAGTAATCAGTCATCCGTCACCACCATCTTTAAGACACCCACTTGGTACGGATCCACTTGGTAGAGATATATTGTCGATGGTTATGTACAGTACCCCACGTGAGTTTGTTCTTGGTATAACAGCAGCACTGATAACGGTTGTTATAGGTACGATAATCGGAGCAAGTTCTGCTTATTATGGCGGGGTTATAGATACTTTCTTTATGAGGCTTGCTGACATTGTAATGCTTTTTCCAAGTTTGGCTTTATTGATGGTTTTGAGTGCCTTTATCGATTTAACACTTTTCAGACTGGCTGTTATTATAGGCCTGCTATCTGGATTTGGCTCGATAACACTGGTTCTCAAGGCTCAGGCACTTACGGTCAAAGTCAGACCGTTCATAGAGGCCGCGAAATCTGCCGGCGCAAGCGATGCTTATATAATTTTCAAGCACATTATCCCCAATATTCTTCCGCTGTCATTTCTGTATATGATGTTGAATGTCACGGGGGCCATTTTTACAGAAGCTACTCTGTCATTTTTAGGGCTTGCCAATATAAGAATGAGCTGGGGAGTAATAATTCAAATGGCTGAATCGTCAGGTTATCTGATGGGTGCAAGCATAGGAACTTTCTGGTGGCTATGGGTCCCGGCCGGCGCCTGTATAACTTTGCTTTGTTCAGCTTTTTATTTCCTTGGTAGAGGTTTGGAAGAAATAGTTAACCCAAGACTCAGAAAGAGGTGATGAAGTTGCTACTTTCTGTGAAAGACTTGAAGATGTATTACAAAACAAAAATGGGTTATGTGAAGGCTGTCGATGGTATAAACTTTGATCTTGACGCTGGAGAAAGTTTGGGAATAGTAGGTGAATCAGGTTGTGGAAAGACATCAATATCGATGACTGTGCTGAGGCTTCTTCCAGACAATGCCGAGTTTAAAGCTGGAAAGGTTCTTTTTGATATGGGTAATGGTCCAGTTGATCTGGTTTCACTTCCTGAGTCTGAAATGAGAAAATATAGATGGCGTGGTGTATCTATGATTTTTCAGGCGGCTATGAATTCTCTTAACCCAGTTTACAGAGTAGGAGATCAGATAGTTGAGGCAATACAGAACCATTATCCTGAAGTACCAGTGGATAAAGCAAGAGAAAAAGTTGCCCAGCTTTTCGAACTTGTGGGTTTAGATCCGTCAAGAATGGATCAGTACCCTCACCAATACAGTGGTGGTATGAAACAGCGTGCTGTAATTGCTATGGCACTTTCATGTGACCCAAGGGTGATCATTGCTGACGAACCTACCACTGCATTGGATGTGATTGTTCAGGATAGAATCTTGAAAGAAATACGTATTATTCAAAAGAAACTTAATATGGCAATGATTTACATTTCTCACGATATAGCTGTTATTGCAGAAGTTAGCGATAAAATAGCGGTTATGTACGCTGGAAAATTTGCAGAACTTGCCGATTCAGTTACGATATTCAAAAGGCCCATGCATCCATACACGTATGGTCTGATGCACGCGTTTCCAAGTACTGTCGGCGAAAAAACAGATCTTGTTACGATACCCGGAGAACCGCCAAATTTGCTCAACCCCCCCAAGGGGTGCAGGTTTGCTCCAAGATGCCCCAAAGCTGATAAGAAGTGCGAGAATGAAGAGCCGCTATATGTTGAAATTGAGAAAGGGCATTTTGTGGCATGCCATCACCCTGTTCAGCCTGGAGAGGTGGTGCAATTCTATGCAGAATGAAACTGTTTTGAAAATAGAAAGCCTGAGAAAATACTTTCCTGCTGAAAGAAGAATTTTCGGTAAGGTTAGATATTTTGTTCATGCTGTTGATGATATTTCCATAGAGATTAAGAAAGGTGAATCGCTCGCGCTGGTGGGAGAAAGTGGGTGTGGAAAGACAACAACCGGGAAAGTGCTTGTTGGTCTGGAAGAACCGACAGATGGAAGAGTTGTTGTGGAACAGGAAGATGTAACTCCGCTGCTTTTTGAAAATGAAAATAAAGCGAAGCATTATATTGAGAAAACATATGTAAACAGATTCTCGCAGATGAATGACGATGAACTTAGAAAGATAAACGGACTTGACAAGATCTACGCTGACAGATTTCTTTCACTTGGCAAAAACGGAGCAAAGTTTGTTTCAGAGTTTGTTGAAAATCGTCGGGAGAGAATCTGGCAGTTGCGTAAAAGAGTTCAGATGATCTTTCAGGACCCATATGAGTCTTTGAATCCAAGGTTGACTATTTTTGATATAGTATCAGAGCCGTTGAATATTCACGAAATAGGCAATCTAAAAGAACGGGAAGACAGAGTAGCTGCTATGCTTGCTGATGTTGGATTGACTCCTCCGGAAACTTTTATGTTTAGATTTCCACACGAACTTTCGGGCGGTCAGAGGCAAAGGGTTGCAATTGCAAGGGCACTAATACTTAATCCAACTTTTGTTGTGGCCGACGAACCGACTTCAATGCTTGATGTTTCTATTCGAACAGGTGTTATGAAATTAATGATGAAACTTGCCGAAGAGCACAACATGAGTTATCTCTACATAACACATGATCTTGCAGTGGCAAGATATATGAGTAACGATATAGCAGTTATGTATCTTGGAAAAATAGTTGAGACTGGCCCAACGGAAGAAGTACTGCAAAACCCTCTTCATCCGTATACGAAAGCACTGCTAACCGCGGTTCCTATACCAGATCCAGAACAGAAAAGAGGAGAGCCAAACATAAAAGGAAGTGTGCCAAAACCAATAAACCCGCCGAAACGCTGCAGGTTTTTCGACAGATGTCCTTACGCTGTTGAATATTGTGAGAAAAATAATCATCCTCCTTTAACAGAAGTTGCGCCAAAACATAAGGTGGCTTGTTATGTCGTCAGTGGGGAGGCAAGGTAGTATAAGAAAAAAGTTATTTCTGTGGATATCTCTAATCCTGGTAGCGTTTAATTACGCTGCCGGGGTTTTTGTATACAGAGGTTATGTCAAAAAACTTTCAGAGACAACTGTTAACTGCAACATTGTCTTTTCTCAAAATCTTATTCGCGGAGAGGTGAATATAATACCTCCAGATCGCTTTAAGGTCATGCCTCTTGATTATCAAATATATTTTTATGATAAGAGAGGTAATACACTTCAACTTATAGCAAATTCTTTGAATGGAAAAATGCAAGCTTCATTTGAAACACAGTCAAAAGACGTATTGATTTCGTCAGAATGGAATGTTGTTGGATATTCCAATGTTAAGATCAGGTGGTTGTGGCTGTCGATGAGCCTGGCTATTCCCATAGAGGTGAACATAAAATGAAGAAAGTCTTGTTTTTCATAATTGTTATGACTTTCCTATATCATGCCGTGATATTTGAACTTGTACTTGGAAAGTTTTCTCCTTTTCCATCTGCGCTGATGTGGGTTTTCGTAGCCATTATTTCTTGGTTTGTTGGAAATTCAATCGAGTCTTTCTCCAGGACGCTTTTTGTTGTTGTTACTTCTTTTATTGTATCAGGTATCATCAGTTATTTCTTAATGAGTTATTACATTAGAGAATCTGTAGAAGGATTGGTTCAGATAATCACACTGCGGATGATATCAATATCACTTCTCACTGTTTTTACGCTCAGCAGTATCTGTGCTTTTTTTGGGTATATGTTCAGATCTCGATAAAATCAGCAAGCCAACAAGGTTGTTGATTATATGACATACAACCGCAGAAAATAAGCTTTGGGTTTTGAGAACGGAATTTGCAAAGATGTATCCCACGATAAATCTGTAGACAAAGTTGAATATAGAAAATGATTCGATTTTCGAAAATATGTTTACACCATGAACAAGAGAAAAAATAGTTGCGTTGACCAAGCTATTGGGCACAAGAAATAGGATCACGCCTCTGAATATTAATTCTTCCGAGAACGGAAGAACGATGCCCAGTGTTAAAAATTCCTGAAGTGATATCTTTTTGTAAATTCTCATCTGACTTGCTTTTAGAAGATTACCGAGCAGGATCATTATTGTAAAAATAATGAAAAAACTCAGAAAACCCTTCAAGTTGATCTGAAAGGTGTAGGAAACTCTCAAAATAGCAAAAACAACGAGTGAATATGAAATCTGAAAAAACGACATCACTACTATTCTGTTCAGAGGAAACAATCCTGACAGTTTTTGAATTAATATAATGCCTGCCAGAACAAGCAAAATATGGAAAAAATTCAAGTTTATCTATCCTCCAGCAGATTTTTCAAATATTTGTTGCACACACCGCAATTCGAACAACTGCTCCATCTGCAATCTTGTGTTGGTAAGCCGCTGAGAGCTTTCTGATATTCTTCTATTAGAAACTGTTTTCTGATACCTGTATCGATGTGATCCCATGGAAGGCTCTCGTCGAATTTTCTTGGTCTGAGGTATTCATTTGGATCAATTTTTGAGCTTTCAATTGCTTTTTGCCAGTGGTCGAGGTTAAACATGTTGTCCCAGTCGTCAAAAATTGCGCCATTTTTGAAAGCATTTATTAGTGTTTTAAAAACACTCCTATCTCCTCTGGAAATCAAACCTTCGATTAAACTCATTTCCGGATCGTGAAAGCTAATGTTTGCAAATTTTCTTGCCTGTATTAATATCCTCTGGGCATGTTTTATATAAGAAACGGGTTTTTGCTCGGAAAATTGGAATGGGGTATGTGGTTTTGGTATGAAATTCGAGATTGAGATATTTATTTTTTTAAATCCGATTTTTCGGGCTATGTTTGCCATCTCAATTATTCCTGATAAATCTTTATCTGTTTCTGTTGGGAGACCTATCATGAAATATAGTTTTATTCTGTTCCAGCCGGATTTTCTGGCTGTTTCGAGAGTTTTCACGTAATCTTCTTCGGATATATTTTTGTTTATCACATTTCTCAACCTTTGCGTCCCGGCTTCAGGAGCAAATGTCAGGCCAGCTCGCCTGACATTGCTCATAACGTTAGCCATTGCAAGCGCGAAAGCGTCAAGCCTG
Organism: Pseudothermotoga lettingae TMO; assembly: GCF_000017865.1. Taxonomy (GTDB): domain Bacteria; phylum Thermotogota; class Thermotogae; order Thermotogales; family DSM-5069; genus Pseudothermotoga_B; species Pseudothermotoga_B elfii. The sequence continues at coordinate 2,076,590 of NC_009828.1, read as the reverse complement.
GTTGAAGGCATTGAAATTGAGGTGCAGGAATCTTTGAGGAGTTCTTTTAATTTACTGAGTATTGCTTCGATATTGCTGTGATCAGCTGTTGAGAGTGATAATAGAGCAAGTTCTTCGTATCCTGTGCATAACAGAGCAGAGAAAGATTCTTTCAACATCGTTTCGGAAAATTTTTCTCTGACTGGTCTATATATCATTCCGGCCTGACAAAATCTACATCCTCTCGTACAGCCTCTCATTGCTTCTACAACGATTCTGTCGTGGACGATCTGGGCATGTGGAATAATTCTGTTTGGTGGAAGAACAGATTTGTTCAGATCAGGAATCGTTCTTCGAGATATTTTTTCTGGAATATCTTTATCTGAAGGAAAAGGTGGTGTGGAATCTACATAGAATATTGGCACGTAAACGCCTTTAATCTTTGAGAGTGATCTGAGTTTTTCTTGCCTGGGGAGATTTTTTGTTTCTATTAGTCTATATGCAATCTCGACTGCTACTTCTTCGCCGTCACCTATCACTATTGCGTCAAAGACAGGCGCGATAACCTCAGGGTTTACTGTACAAGGCCCGCCAGCTACGATGATCGGGTCATTTTCTCTGCGTTCTTCAGCAATAATCGGTATCTTTGACAGATTAAGTGCCCACAACACATTTGTATATGACAGCTCATATTGAAGCGAGATACCTATCATATCAAGATTTCGCAATGGCGTCTTTGATTCATGTGTGAACAGTTCTATATTTTTTGTGCGCATCAAGTTTATCATGTCAATCCAGGGAAGAAAAGCCCTCTCTGCCCAGACATCGTGAATGCTGTTCAGAACGTAATATATTATGAGTAAACCAAGGTTTGACATTCCGATTTCGTAAACGTCTGGAAAAAGCAAACCAATTCTTAACTTAACATCTTCTGGGTTTTTTAATATCTGATTTAGCTCACCACCTATGTACCTGGATGGTTTCTCAACTTCATTTAGAAAATCATTCAAAAATCTCATTATTTTCGATTGTTCATCCAAAACTCGAACACCTTCCTTGCCAGTGGGGCTGCTGCTTCTCCTCCGCCGCCAGCTTTTTCAAGCATAACGAGTACTATTATCTCGGGATTTTTCACTGGTGAGAACCCTACAAACCATGAATGGGATTTTTCTCCCTGCTTACCGGTTTCTGCTGTGCCTGTTTTGCCTGCCACGTCAATATTTAGCCCTTTAAAGGCTTGGTAAGCTGTTCCTTCTTCGGAATGATTGCCATTTGATTCAACTACTTCTTTTAAAGAATCTTTTAAGAAGTCTATCGTTGTGTCTTTTAGAGGAACTTTATATGAGGCGTTTTTTTCATATCTGACAATCTTTTCTCCCTGTTGATTGGAAATGAGTTGAAGTACATGAGGCTGGTAACATGTACCATCATTCGCTATTGCGTTGAAAAAATTCAGCACTTCAATTGGAGTAAGATTTATAAAACTCTGCCCTATTCCGCACAGAATTGTATCTCCGGGATACCAGGGTTGATTATACACTCTGGATTTCCAGGATGGATCTGGAAACAAACCGGTGCGCTCTCCAGGTAGATCCACCCCGGTTAACTGGTCCAGCATGAACAAATTTGCAAATTGCTTCATTTTCTCTATACCGAGTTCCAGAGCCAGATTGTAAAAGAAAACATTGCATGAGACCCTCAAAGCTTTTTTTAAATCAGTTTCGCCATGGCCAGATACATACCAATCTCTGTAAGTTCCCAGAACATTTCCAGAATTTCCAACAAACTCAAAGTATCCCTTGCAATTTACAGTTTTAGTTAAATCAAGACCCTCTTCAAGGTAGGCGATGGCATACAGTGGTTTTATAACAGACCCGGGTGGATATGTTGCAGATATCGCTCTGTTTAAAAGTGGGCTTTGTGGATTGTTTGAAATTTCATTCCATTGTCTTCGATCCATAGAGTTTACAAACAAATTTGGGTCAAAGTCCGGATTTGAAGCCATAGCAAGTATTGAACCATCAGAAGCCTGGACAATTATGGTACCGGTGTAATTTGATTCTTTTAAAAGTTTTTGAACGTAATCTTGTATTTTTGAATCTATTGTCAGTATCAAATTGTTACCGGCTATAGGAGCTGCCTGTAAAAATCTCCCAAATGTTTTACCAGAAGGCGAGATACTTATCAGTTCGTAACCGTTTGTTCCTCTGAGGTAGGAGTCATATTCTTTTTCTACACCGGACATTCCTTTTCTGTCTATGTCTATATATCCGACAACGTGAGGTGCAAGGTTGCTGTATTTTCTGATATATTTTCTGGATATAAGAACACCTGTTTTTTGAAGTTTTATTGCTTCAGCTTCTGTTACGATGATTTCTTCACCAAGCAGGAGTTTTAATTTTCTTTCTGGGCCAACGACTTCTTCCACTGAGCTGGGGTCCATTAGTCCAGTTGAACGTGCCACCAGTACTTCTTCATCCCATGCAATTGGTGATCCATCATTGGTTAGAATTTTACCGCGCGGTGCTTCTATTTGTCGTACATATACCTTCAAAGAATCTACATATTCGCGATGTGACTCGCGTTGCAAAATTTGCAACACAAATGCCCTTGCCAGCAATATCAAAAACGGAATGGTCGCCATTAGATAAACAATCACTTTAAGCCTTTTCAAGTTTGTTCCTCCATAAGAACAGTGACGAAGTTGTTAAAATCAGGCTCGTTATCCAGCAGGAATCAGCTACTATTGTTAGCAAACCAATAGAAAAGATGTATATGAGAAATGGTAGAAACGGCTTGAGAAAATATTCTCTTATAATTATAAAAGATATGTAAGTTGCGAAAATTAATACATAGATGAAATTTATTCTCTGAAAGCACAAAGAAGAGTGAATTGTTAAAATCACCAGGACTCTTAAAGAATCAGCAATTTTGCTAAATTTGAGATATTCCAAAGCCATGTAAGGGATTATCAGAGGAAATACGTCAAAATATGCACCATCGAAGGCCAAAACAAGGATTGAGACAATATAGATCAGGTATTTTTCAGCAAAGTTCTTGCTCACTGCTTTTCACCTTGCTTATTCTCACAGCCAAATAAATAAATGGAGTGTCACAAACAGCCACAAGCCATTTCAGTACATATGTTGTAAAAACAATGCTTGTGAAAGTTTTTGCGTTATATATGCCAAGAAATGCTATGATGCAAAAAACTAGTGTATCGATAGCCTGGGACACCATAGTTGAGAGGTTGTTTCTGAGCCAGAGATGCCTGTTTTTTGTCAATTTTTTCCACATGTGGTAAGCCCACACATCGTGATGCTGGGAGACAAGATATGCAGATAAGCTCCCAATAGCTATTCTCGGCATTAGAGTGAATATTGATTTGAGATGTGGATCTGCTAAATCAGCTGCAGATGCTCTGTACCAAAGGCTAATCTGCATCCAGATGGTGGTCAAGAGAAGAGAGGTAAACCCAAGCCAAACAGCCTTCTGCGCTTCCTTTTTTCCATATAATTCGCTTAAAAGATCTGTTGCAAAAAAGCTTGCACCGTACACAACGTTACCAAGTGTGGCGGTTAAGCCGAAAAGTTCGACAAGTTTCACTACCTGGAGATTGCATACAATAGTTGTTGTGACCACAACTGTGTACAATCCATATTTACCGAATATCCTGAAAGCTAATATTGAGCTTCCAAGGACGATTGCTATTTCTGCAAACCATATTATTTCATTGCTGAGCATTTTTCAATACTCCTTTCCTGGATCAACCTGATTTATTAGTTTTCCTCTTTTCAGATATTCCTCCAGTATGAAAAGTGTTTCATTCATCAAGCCAGTTACTCCGTCGATAGTATATCCACCGACGTGCGGTGAAAATATGACATTTTTAAGTGTATTCAGTGGATATCTGCTTGGCAGCACAATTTCGTCTGGTGATTTTGGATATTGATACCATGTATCAATAGCTGCGCCGGCAAGAATATTTTCTTTGAGAACTTCAAAAAGTGCTTTTTCGTCAATCACTTCGCCTCTTGATATATTTACAAGGTATTTTCCCTTCATTTTGTACAGCCTTTCGCGATTGAGAAGATTTCTGGTTTCCCTGGTCAACGGAACTGTTATAAAAATCAAATCGCTCTGTTCAATAGCCCAATCAATATTGGATGTCACGCAGGAATGCTCAAAAGGTGCGGATTTTCTAACCGATATTATTTTGCAATTAAAAGGATGCAGGAGCTTTGAAATTTCTTTTCCGATATGTCCCATACCAACTATGCATACAGTTTTGTTTCTAAGAGAAGTCCAGTAATCCTGCTCCGGTGAACCGACGGAATAGCCATGCCACACGCCATATCTTAAATCCTGGTCGAATTCAACTATCCTTCCAAGCAGTGAAAGAGCCAGAGCCATGGCTCTTTCTGCAACTGCAGGTGCATTTTCATGACAGTTGCTTACCATTATTCCCCTTTTATTTATTGCCTCCCAATTGAGTGCATTGACACCTGCCATGGGTACAATTATCACCTGCAAGTTTTTTGCTGAAAGGATTTCTTCTTCAGTTAGCCTTGCTGCAATCACTATATTTGCTTCTTTTATCAAAGAGCGTGCGTCAGGTGAAGAAAAATAGCCTTCGAAAGCAATTTCTGGAAATTTAAGTCTAAATTCTTCTATTCTCTCTACCCAGTGTTTGTTTGTTTTGTTTAAAAACAACACTAACACTTAGTTCACCTCTCAATAGAGATGTAATGTCATCTCAAGTTGAGTTAAAACTTTTTTGAATTCGTTGTTTGTTGCTGCTGAAAACATCGGGTCGTTTTCTGGTACATTTGCAATTGTGCATATGTTTTTCCCTTCAGTTGCACAGACGAAATTGACTGCTTCATTGAGCAGACGATCATAAATCTCTGGTTGCTTCAATGGGGCACAATCCACTATAAATACGCTTTTTTCTGTTGAACCCCATACTACATAACCAACGGTTCTCATTAATGTCGTTCTTGCTGTTTTGTACCTGTTGCCAGCAAGCAGAAGTGTTGCAGGTTCACGTTGCCAGTTTGGATTGCGTTGAAGAGATATCATGGCTTCTACAGAAGCTTGATGGATCCATCTTGGATCTACTTTTAGAAAGTTTACATTTGTCGTGGGGTGCTGAATTTCTTTTATCATTGTGAAGAGTTTTCGCGAAATTCTGAATCCGTTTTTCTCATAAAATCTGACAGCTCTCAGCTCACTTTCAAGTACTTCGAGCGTTACGGTTCTGACTTTTTTCCAGCGCAAAGCTTCGAGTGCATGTTCAAGCATTCTGTAAGCGAGTCCGCTTCCTCTTTCGCTTTTTATCACACCCATGGAATCTATTCTTCCCTTATCCTTTCTGACACAACATACTATAAAGCCAGCTGGTTCGTCATCTTTTAAAAATATAAATGAATTCTCCATGGAGATAGAATTTTCACGTGCATCGAGGTTAAAACTGAATGTATCCCAGTTAACCGGCACAGGGTAATCGCTAAAAACCTCGTTAACGAGGCTGAGAAATTTGACAATCGAAAACTCTGTCAACAACTTGACAGATTCCATTATTCCACCACCTCTAACCTATATGGAGATATTCAGGTGATGATCGTTTTCATTTGGTTTGACTGTTGTAGATTTCATCGCAGTCTTCCATACGTCCAGAAGCTGCTCAAAATAGTAAATCACTTCGTCGAGTTTCTGAATATCTTTTTTTAAATTTGATTCTATCAATGTTCTATACATATAATTGTACAGGGATCTGAGCGATTTTGCGATCTCGCCACCTTTTTCCATATCCAGAGATATGTTCAGTTCAGTTATTATATCTTGAGCTCTCTTAATTTTTTCATTTGCTGCGATAAAATTATTTTCTTTGAAAAATCCCTTTGCATCTTTGAGAACCTCTATTCCTTTTTCGTAAAGCATTTCAACGAGCTTTGCCGGGCTGGCTGTTTTTACAGAATTTTCTATATAAGAATCTTTCATGTTCCTTCCTCCCGAAGTTTCTCAAGGGTTTTTTGAAAAAATTCTTGGTAAAACTTTAACACGATTGGCAAATCATTTTCAACAGCGTTGGCAATATCTTCTTTGTCTTGCTTTTCAAGACATTTCAAAAAATTTCTTAATCTTGATAACACATCTGTTGTGTCTGGCTCTGGTACTACAGTTATTTTGCGAATACTCTGTCTGAGGCTGTCAAGGGCAGATATGCTATCTGAAAGACTTTCTATGTCTTTAAAAGATTTCGTTTGACCATATCTTAAAGATTCGGCGACGTTCGGTAAGAGTTTTACAGCTGTTTTCACATAGTCTATGACTCCAGGAAGAATTTCCACAAGGTATTCTGAGGGAGTAACAAATTCCATAATTATATTTGTATCTTCTTCTAAAGTTGAATTTCTCAATTCTGAGACTTTCTGAGCAGGAATCTCAACATTGTTGATAATCAGATGTTTGAGAACCTTGCCCTTCGGTGATAATTCATCGTAAAGTTTTCCAAAATTTTCAAAATCTGAAACATTGAAAACAGACTCTTTTCCGTCCACGGTGACTTTTACCATATTAAATCACTCCTTTTTTGTGCGCTAACATAATGAGGGCGATTGTTTTTGCGTCAACGATTTCGCCGTTAAAGCACATCGAGATAGCTTTTTCTTGATGAACCACAGAAATGTATAGCAACTCGTCTTCATCCGGATTTTGATGTCCTTTTGTCAAATTTGTTGCAACATACAGATGTATTTGCTCGTTCGAAAATCCCGGGGTTGTATATATGCTTCCGAAATACTCAAGCGATTCAGATTTATAACCAGTTTCTTCTTCTAATTCTCGTTTAGCACAGCTTAATGGGTCTTCGTTACGATCCAGTTTTCCAGCAGGAACTTCTAAGAGTTCTCTACCTATAGGGTATCTGAACTGTTTGACGAGAATTATGCATCCATCATTCAAAATTGGTAATATTGCAACAGCACCAGGGTGATAAACCACTTCTCGCACTGATTTTTTATTGTTTTCCAGCAGAACTTCATCAACACAAAGAGTGAGTATCTTCCCTCTAAAAATTTCCTGTCTGCTCAACAACTTTTCCGACAACTTCTTCACTCCCTGACAGCCATGTTTTCAACTTCAACGGGCAGAACATTTGAGACGCCATCTATCATTGTTATTCCCTGTAACAGATCGGCACATTCCATAACTACTTTATTATGCGTGATTATTAAGAACTGCGCTTTCTTCGATCCATCCTCAAGAAGTCTTTTGAATCTTTCGGCATTGAATTCATCAAGTGGAGCATCTATCTCATCCAGAACATAGAATGGACTTGGTTTGACTTCAAGCAAGGAAAACAGCAAGGCTATTCCAACGAGGGCTTTCTCACCGCCTGAGAGTAGTTGTAACTTCTGTATCCTTTTTCCAGGTTTGCGCACAGATATTTCCACACCTGCTTCGAGTATATCTTTACCTGGTTCAAGTTTTATCTCTCCCTCTCCCCCGCTGAAAAGAAGGGATATAAAATAATTAAACTTCGTGTTGACTTGTTCATAGATATCGAGCAATTTGTTACGTGCTTCCTCGTCTGTACGCTTTACAAGATTAATTATCTTCTCCTGCGCATCCTGGAGATCTTTTTTTTGCATAGTTAAATCGTTGAACTTCTGCTCCACCTGATTAAATTCATCTATTGCTGTTACGTCAACCGGCCCGAGATATTTTATTTTGTTTTGAAGATCTTCAAGCTCATTTTTCAGTGATTCGAGCACATCTCCTGACAGTTCCTCGGTATTCATAGCGGTTTCTCTATCCACTTCATTTATCAGCTGATCTATTTTTGCCTGACTCTCCTGAATCGATAATTCTAAATGATGCAAATAATCTCTTAATTTTTCTCTGTCTTCTTTCATCTGCTGCATTTTTTTCTCCAGTTCGTTAAGTTTATTAAATTTCTGATCTTTGTCGCTCCTCTGCATTTTCATAGTTTCAAAAAGGTTTTCTGTTTCTTTCTTGATTGTCTCTATTTCTCTCTGATTATCAAGCAATATCTGCTTTAATCGGTCTATTTCCCCCTCAATTTCCTTTATTTGTGAATTCAGCTGGGTAGATTCTTCACTTAACTTTTGCTTTTCATCTTTCAGCTTTCTCAGCTCTGATTCATAATGAACTCTTCTTTCCAGCAAATTCGTAAGTTCTGCCTTCAATTCTGAGAATTGCGTCGAAATCTCCTCAAGGATATTTCTTTCGTGAGATAGTTGTTCATCGAATTTTTTTAACTCTTCTTCGTATATTCCAATCTGGTTAGATAAATCGCTTAATTCAGAAATAATCTGTTCTCTTCGGCTTCTCATTCCTTCGGATTTTATGGCATAATTCCTGCGAAGCTGGTCCATTGACTCTATCTCTTTGTTCAGTTCTTCGACAGTTTTATTCAATTCTTCAACCATTCTTCTTGTTGAGCTGCCTTCAGCAATGGCATTTGTCAGTTCTCTCTCCACTACTCTTTCCTGATTCAAAAGTGATCTGGTTTCTTCTTCTATCTGATTAATTTTTTGCTCGTGCAATTTTTCCAGCGAAGAAAGCTCACGTCTCTGGTTTGCTATTTCTGAAAGTCTGATCTTTCTCTTAACGAGTGAGTCTGATCTTTCTAATTCTACCTCTCCGCCTGTTATAGATCCATGTTGACCTATTATTTCTCCTTTCAGCGTTGCTATACGACATCTAACTCTATAACGTTTTTTGATATCCACCGCGTCTTCAAGGTTTTTTACTATTATATCGTTCCCAAAAAGGTATCCAGGCAAAGCACTGAATTTTTCATTAACTCTAACCACCTGCGCAGCATATCCAACAAATCCTGGATGACGTTCTATGTCTCTCATTCCACTGAAATGGGACTCTATTAGATCAAGAGGTAAAAAAGTTGCCCGGCCTATTTTCTCGGAACTGAGCCATTCTATCACTTTTTTTGCCGTCTCTGCGTTATCCACCACTACATGCTGGACAGCCCCTCCAAGAAGCACCTCTATGGCTTTTGTATAATCTGGTGGAAAATTTATCAGATTTCCAACCACATCGTAAATACCATCAAATGGTGCCTCGGCTTTTTTGGCGAATATTGCCCTTACAGACCTTGTGTATCCTTCGTAGGTTTGAATTCGGTATTTGATCCTTGATTCCTCTTCATCCAGAGATCTCAGCATGCGTCTTACATTGTCGAGCTGGTCAGCAGTGGCCCTCTTTTCGCTTGAGAGCTCCTTCAATCTCTCTCTGATCAACTGAAGTTCCTGTGCAAGCTGGGATTCCTTGTCGCCGGCGTTTTTCATTTTCTCCAGGAGCGCTCCAAGTTCCTGTTGAAGTCCATAGAGCCTTTGTGATTTCAAATTGAGTTGTGTATCAACCATCGAAATTCTTTTTGAAATATCTTCTAAAGCATCTTCGATTCTTGAAAGTTCATTTTCCAGAGACAATTTCTTTTTTTGTATTAAATCGCTTTTTTCCTTCAATGAGAGTAGTTCTTTTTCCTTTTCTGAATACCTTGAGATCAGCTGGTTACGTCTTTCTTCGACGTCCTGCAACATCTTCTCTTTTGTATTTATTTCTTCCATCAGAGCTTTGAAAATAAGATTTAATTCTTCGCTTCTTTTTTCAATAGATTCAATTTGCTCGTTTATTGAATCAAGTCTTGTAGTCATCTCGACGAACTTGTTTTCTCTTTCATTTAATCTCTTGGTGTACATTTCTCTCAACTCAATCAAAGTCGTCTGACGCTTTTTATAATCCTCGAGCAAATTTGTAAAGTTTTCTATCTCTCTATCAACGTTGGCGAATTCCTGTTTTAGAGCAGACCAGTTTGTTTCCACGCCTACAAGTTCTTTCTGTAGATTCTTTATCTTTTCGGTGGTTTCTTCTTGTTGGTTACTCAGGTGGTTTAATCTCTTTATCTCTTTTTTGAGAATATTCCCGTAATAAAGCTTTTTTACGTTTTCCAAACGTGAGCTGTATTCTCGATAGCGCTCTGCTCTTTTTGCTTTCAAATAAAGGGATTTTCTCTGTCTGTCCAGTTCGTACAATATATCCTGAACGCGCGCTAAATTGTTATTGACAATTTCAAGTCGCGCAAGGGATTCTTTTTTTCTTTCCCTGTAGAAGGCTGTACCAGCTGCTTCTTCGAGCAATAATCTGAGTTCTTCTGGTGAAGCGTTTACTATCCTTTCTATCTGTCCTTGCCCGGCTATGGAATAGAATTCCTTGCCTATGCCTGTCCCCATAAATTTCTCATGGATATCTTTCAGGCGAACAACTTCACCATTAAGCATATATTGATTTTTTCCATCAGATGTCAGCAGTCTTGAAACCACAAGTTTTTCATCTTCGTTCTCAAAGGACAATTCAACATATGCACTTGTTGCAGCAGGTATTTTGCTGGAACCTGCGAAAATAACATCGTACTTTTCCTCTGCTCTGAGTTGTTTCATAGACTGCTCACCAAACACCCATCTTATGGCATCAACTATGTTTGATTTTCCACCACCATTTGGTCCTATTATCGCTGTTATTCCATCAGCAAAAAATAACTTTGTAGGTCGGGCAAAGGATTTGAAACCACTAAGTGCCATACTGACAAGCTTCAAGCCCGACACCTCCCGTTAGGCTGAATATACTCTTTCTCCGGAGACAAAAGTTGCAACAACATTCAATTCTTCATCAAGGGCAACTAAATCTGCTGTTTTTCCCTCTTTAATAATTCCGGCATTGAGTTTACTCGCTCTCGCAGGTGTCAGCGTTGCCATAATTATAGCTTCCTTTTCAGTATATCCAAGGTTGAAAACAACATTTCTCACTGCCTGATCGAGTGTTAGAGTACTTCCAGCAAGATTGTTTTCTCCCTTCAAGCGCGCTATTTTTCCCTTTACAACTACTTTAAGCTCTCCTAAGGAGTATTCTCCGTCTTCTAATCCTGTTGCAGCCATTGAATCAGTGACCAGAACCGTCTTATTCGGGCCTTTAGCATTGATAATCAACTTTACAGTGGCAGGATGAAGGTGCACAAGGTCACATATTACTTCACAGTAAACATTTTTCTCCGTTAAAGCAGCGCCCACAACACCAGGTTCTCTGTGAGAAAAACTTTTCATTGCATTAAATACATGAGTAGCCCTTGTTGCGCCAATTTCTATTGCTTGAACAGTTTGTTCGTAAGTTGCATCTGTGTGGGCAATAGTAGGTATTATGCCATTTTTTCTAAGAAATTTAATCGCCACTGCAGCGTTTTTAAGTTCTGGAGCTATGGCAAAGATTTTTGTAATTTCTCTGAATTTCTCAACGAATCTGGATAGCTCTTCAAGATCTGGATTTTTCAACAATTCTTCTTTATGTGCCCCTTTTTTCGAGGGATTCAAATATGGCCCCTCTACATAAAGACCACCTATTTTTGATCCAGGGAGTTTCGTTCGCATTGATTTTCTCACGGTCTCGGCAACAGATGACAGCTTTTCGAATTTATCTGAAACAGTTGTTACTAAAAAAGTTGTCACACCATGTTTTGCATAAAACATAGAAAGTTTTTCAAAATCTTCAACAGTAGCACTCATTGCATCTATACCAATTGCGCCGTGCGTATGGCTATCGATATAACCGGGTGCAATTATCGGATATGTGAAATCAGCTTTCAATCCGGAAGATGAAACAGATTGTATGACCCCGTTTTCAATCGTTATAATCTTATCTTCAAGAATTCTGCTTGGTGTAATAGCCCTTTTTGCCCTGATTTTCATTGAACCATCCCCTGTACACCGCTTATTATGCTGATCAGATTCTGAATTATTGGAATCATATCAACTATATTCATTAGAGGATTATCAGGAACAAAGATTACATCACCCGGCGAAACATTGGGGTTGCTTGCGACAGACTTTCCTTTCAAAGTCCCGGACAGATCGCAGAGTACCGGCTCTCCAGTTGGACCACCTTTGAAGAGATAAACCCTGGATGCGATCGCTCGTGTTGTGAAACCTCCGCATTTCATGATTGCATCCATCACAGTTGAGTATTGATCTATTCTAACCAGTCCAGGCTTTGAAACCTGACCGAGTACATAAACGACATTTGATTCTATTGGCGGTACATAAAGTATATCACCAGCTTTCACAGAAATGCTGTTCAAAACTATTGGATCCGCCGCGTTTATTGTTTTGCTTTCATTTCCACGTTTCAGAATAATCTGGTTATAAGATCCCCAGTCACTTATGCCACCAGATAGGCTCAAGGCCTCTAAGGCTGTTATCTGCCTGTCAGATATGTAATACCCCCCAGGATTTTTAACCATGCCAAGTACATAAATATAACTTTCTAAATCTTTTTCTATCACAATGAAGGTTCCATCTATCAGATCGAGGTCTGCTTTCTTTATCTGGATATCTTTTAGCGAAACAAGCGTTGATTCGTTTGTAGGGTAAATAACATGTACCTGGCGGGCGTCGTTGACAAGTGTTATCTTTCCAAGAACAGTTGATAATTTGAATTCTTCGTTATGAGATAGCAGGATTTTTTCGTTTTTCACAGCATCTCCAAACACAAAAACATAATGGGGTGACTTTTCTGTTACATAGACAAAGTCCCCATCTTTCAGGAAAAAGTTGAACTCTTCTGATTCAACCTGATCTACACTGAACAAATGTCTCTTACCTTCTGAATAAACTATGACTTTGTCTGAAACAAAAATTTCAGTTGGTTCGGTTATAAAACCACCACATTTCGCTATGGCGTTCCTCAAGGTGGATCTTTCGTTGACTTCGAAAACCACCTGACCAGGCACTTTAACTCTTCCGAGAACACTCACCCGCGCTGGCTTTTTGAGCGTCACCTTGATGATATCTCCACTTTCAAGAACTATATCGGGCTCAAGCTGGATGGGCTCTTCACTGTTTCTCGATACTCTGCACAGCTGTTCAACCAGATCAAGATTCAGGTTAGCTTTCGAAAGAGCTCTTTTTAGCGTGATTTTCTCATCAAAATTGAAAGTTATGAATTGAGAAAGATCACCTATAAAGTAAACATATCTTCCTTCCCTTAGTTTAAAAACAACTGTTGCACCATTTTGCAAATCTTCATCTTTTAATCCATCTAAAACGTCGTGTATTTTGAGCACGGTGGTTTGTGTTTGCCCGGGCTGAATTAACTGAATAGATTCGAAAGTCTGTTCACTAATCTGACCAACCTTGTTGATCAGAGTGGACAGCTTCTTTGGTTCTTCTGGTTCAAAGATTATTTTTCCGGACGTTGCAAGATTTCCAACAACATAAACGTAAAACTCCTGATATTCAACTCTCACTAAATCTGCTGGCTCCAAATCGATATCTTTTTCTTTTATCGTAGATGCCTGTATTTCATACCATGAACCGTCTCTGTATATCTTTATTGTTCCACCTTTTTCAACCTGCGGAGAATCAAATCCACCAGCTTTTGCAATCAACACGCTCAATTTCATTGATTCTTCCGGTTGAAAATCAATTCTGCCCTGGTTTTTCACAAGTCCCAGAACATAAACAAATCTCTCCTGCTTTTTTACAACATCCACGTAAGCACCAGATTCAAGCAAAATATCTTCACCTTCCGAAAGTACTGATGGGGAGTAATCTTTCTTTGCGGTGCTTTGAGTGACAGTTATTTTTTCAATGTATTTCAATTCTGCTTGCACACCACCAGCCTTTGCTATTAATCGTTTTAGTGTGATGGGCTCATCTTCCATAAATTCGTAAATACCCGGTTTTGCAACAAATCCGGTCACATAGGCGTATCTCAAATCTATTTTTGGAACATAAATCTGATCACCCGGTTTGAGCTCCAAATCGTTGTTTTTACCCGTCAGGATTGCTTCCAAATCTATTTTTTGCACAGTGCCATTTCTGCTGAGGTAAACATTTCTCAGATCACCAACATTTGTAATAACCCCTCCGGCGAGAGATATAACTCCAGCCAAGGTCATTCCTTTTATATAAGAAAATGAGGAAGGGTTTTTCACTGCCCCAAGAACTTTTACATTGCTGATAGGACTTTTAGAAGGTATATAAATAATATCTCCTTCAAAAACAGGCACATCTGCTTCAATTGAACCTTCGTAAAAAGCCGAAAGATTAACGATAAAACTTTCTTCTCTTCTGAAAATTCTTATATTTTCAAGATCTATGGAATCGATGTTGAAATTCCCATTTGAACCAACAGTTGAGATAACTTGGCTGAGAGTTACAGGGTTTATACCAATATCTATTCTTCTATTCGTTATTCCCTGAATGTAAATATATCTCGGTGCGTAAGAAATAAGTGAAACAGTGACGCTCGGGTTGGGAATTAATTTGGCTATTTTTTCACTTGCTATTTTTTCAATATCTGACAGCGTCATCCCTTCAACTTTTATTCTTCCTACACCAGCGTAAGAGATGTACCCATCACTGTCTACAAGACAATCTTTTGTCATCTCCGGATAGGCGAAAACCTCGATTCTTACGATATCTCCTGTTCTTAAAGTGTATTCGGCAAAAATCAAACATGAGAGAAATAAAATCAATAAAAGAAAACCTTTCCGCATTCAATCACCTCTCGATTTACTTTCTCTTCATATGATATCACTTTGTTGAATACAGGCAGCGTTGGAAAATGTGGTAATATTTAAGAAAGTATCCAGGAGGTGATTTTGTGCCCATTAAAGTGAAAATAAAAAACGATGGAGAGTTTATATCAGAAAAACCGGTCCAGATTCGAGAAATTATTCGTTCTGATGAAGTTATTGCCGCAGTTTTTAACGGTAAATTAATAGACCTGAGATCAACGATAGATAGTGATGGAGAGGTAGAATTTGTTGATTTGTTTCACGAGCTTGCGCCTGAAGTTTACAGGCACACTATGTCTCACATTTTGGCTCAGGCAGTTATGAATGTCTATGGGAAGAAGAATGTCAGGCTTGGCATAGGTCCAGCGATTGAAAACGGCTTTTACTATGATTTTGAGATATTAAATGGAAAAATAACTGAAGAAGATTTATCAAGGATAGAAGAAGAGATGAAGAAAATAATCGAACAGAATATTCCTGTTGAGCGTATTGAAATGAGCAAAGATGATGCTATATCTTTTATGACTGAAAAAGACCAGCCGTACAAGGTCGAGCTTTTGAAAGAGATACAGGATAATAAAGTGACTTTATTCAAACAGGGCGATTTCGTCGATCTGTGCAGGGGACCACATATGCCTTCCACAGGCATGGTTAAACACTTCAAGTTACTTTCTGTTTCTGGAGCATACTGGAAAGGTGATGAAAAAAATCCGATGCTTCAAAGAGTTTATGGCACAGCATTTTTAAGGCAGGAAGAATTGAAAAATTACCTTGACCTCCTCGAAGAGGCCAGAAAAAGAGACCACAGAAAGCTTGGCCCTGCACTTGATATTTTCTTTATTGATTTTGATGTGGCTGCTGGTATGCCAGTTTTTACGCCAAACGGGACAGTTATTCTCAAAGAGCTTATGGAATTTTCCAGGCAGCTGCACATTGAATATGGTTATGAAGAAGTTATGACCCCACTTGTCATGAGTGAAAAGCTCTGGAGGATGTCGGGGCACTGGGAACACTATAAAGAAAATATGTATTTCACTACAAAAGAAGAGCAGCAATTCGCCATTAAACCAATGAATTGTCCTGGCCATATACTTGTGTACAAAAACAAACCGGTTTCCTATAGAGATCTTCCCGTGAGATTTTTTGAGTTTGGAAAAGTTCACCGGTATGAACGGAGCGGTGTTTTGCATGGGCTATTTCGTGTGAGAAGTTTCACTCAGGATGATGCACACATATTCTGCAGAATAGATCAGGTGGAAAATGAAATAGCAGGTGTGATAAATCTTGTTCACAGGATATATTCGCAGTTTGGTTTTGACTATTCTGCCGAACTGAGCACGATGCCTGAGGATCATATGGGGGACGAAGCAACCTGGGAGAAAGCAACAGAGGCCCTGAGAAAAGCTATGGAATCAGTTGGATTACAGTATGTTGTGAAAGAAAAAGAAGGTGCGTTTTATGGACCAAAAATAGATTTCCATGTAAGAGATTCGATAGGTAGAACCTGGCAATGTGCAACTATTCAGCTTGATTTCCTTATGCCACAGAGATTTGGGCTTGTTTATACCAGTATGGATGGAAAATATCAACAACCTGTCATGATACATAGAGCTATTTACGGAAGCTTAGAAAGGTTTTTAGGAATACTTATCGAGCATTACGCGGGAGCATTTCCGACATGGCTGGCACCTGTTCAGGTGATTATAATACCGATTGCTGACAGACATTTTGAATATGCTGAGAAGGTAAAAAGTGAATTTGTTAAAAACGGTGTAAGGGTGAAAATAGATGCACGACGCGAGACAGTTGGGTATAAAATAAGAGATGCGCAATCTATGAAAATACCTTACATGCTTGTTGTTGGAGACAGAGAAGCTGATTCAGAAGCTGTTTCTGTCAGAACAAGGGGCAGTGACTTCGGAAGCAAGCCAGTAAAGTTGGTTCTGGAAAAAATAACTGAGGAAATTGCGACGCGTTCGTTGAAAAATTTGATGGAGGAATGAATGTGGTTTTTACCGTTCTGGGAAAGGTGAATAAAAATATAATTGAGTTTTTCGAAAAAATGGAAGCTGCTGAGGGGAAGAATTCTCCTCAGCTCCTTTTAACAGATTCCTTGACAGATTCCAGGATACCTCAGATAGTTTTTTCAGGTTCTTCTGCCAAATTTTACGATGAAGGTAAATTAATTGCCAATTTTGAAAATGCAGAAGAAAATTACAAATCTTTATGGGCATTTGCAAAATCTTACGTCGAAAAAGATGCTACCAGCGCTGGATTGACGAGCACAAAATGGGCACGAAGGGTTATAAGTGGTATTCTCCAGGCTATGATTGTTCTGATGGAGGTTGAAGACAAAAACGGATTCAGCCATTCTCAGAGAGTTGCTAAGCTCGCGAAAAAAATTGGAACAGAGTTAAGGTTGAGCGAAGAAGATATTCTTTCTCTCACAGAAGCAAGCATGTTGCATGATGTAGGAAAGATAGGTATTGAACAATTGATGATGTTCACTCCAACCAGAATAAGGACTTTGGAAAGCATGCCAAAAGATCACGCATTGATGGGTGCTATCTATCTTTCAACGATAGAATTTCTCTGGGACCTGGTTCCTGCAGTGAGATCTCATCATGAAAGATGGGATGGACAGGGTTATCCAGACGGTTTGAAAGGCGAAGATATACCACTTTTTGCAAGAATAATAGCTGTTTGCGATTATTATGACGAGCTGACTCATTTTATAACGTCGGAATGGGGTGTTGGTCCAAAGAGTAAAAGCGATGCGTTGAAAATGATAATAGATCAAAGCTCACGTATGTTCGATCCAGAAATTGTGGATGTATTTGTTAAGGTTATGGAGTCAAGCGAAGACATCTAAGAATATTCCAAAGGGTTTTAACAGATCTTCAATCAGTTTTGCCGGCATGTTCAACATGAGTTTCAGAAAATTGAGCTGCTGTTCTATTTTTTCTTTTTCATGACTGTTGATAGCTGCTTCCAGCTTGTTTTCGAGCTCTCGAATTTGTTTTCTCAACTGGTCTTTGTACTCGTTGGAATTATCCTGAACTTTTTCGCCGTTAGGGTAATATATCCATGCAGTCGTTTTACCTGCGACTGCTGCAAGAAAAGACCCTTTTCTTCTTAAATCAAGATTGATCCCGCCATGAATTATTATTCCACCGTTTTTGGCGGCCTCCCTCTCAAATGCGAGCCAGTTGCTTATTTCCTGTGAAACTACGCGCAAGATACTTCTGCTTGCCGGAGCTGAATGAGAAAGCCCCGGTTCACCTGGATCGAGTTTATAACCAAGTATCGGATTTTCCAGACCAGCACTAAGGACATTCACAAAATCACACCTTCTTAGAAAGCATTTTAAGGGCTTCTTTGACTATTTGTTCTGCCTTCTTCGAAGAATGGTAGACGCTCTTTGCAGCCTCTCTTGATTCTATCTTACCAAATCCGAGGGCGACAAGTGCATCGATTGCATCTGACAACTCTTTTGAATAATCAGATTTTATTTCAAATTCTTCGTCTTTTAATTCCGCTATAAGCCTCTCGGCTGTTTTTTTACCGATACCTGGAAATCTGGATAGTTTTTCGACATCCTGAGAAATTATCAAATGCACTAATTCTTCTGGTTCAGAGGTTGAAACAATTCTCAAAGCAGTTTTTGGACCTATTTTTGAGACTTTCAGAATTTTTTCAAAAACATAGAGTCTTTCTTTGCTCAGAAAACCATAAATTGTTATTCCTTCCTGGCTGAATTCAAGATGTGTATGCAACTGAACTGTCTGCCCTATCTGTGCTTTTTCAAGTGTTTCAATGTCACAGAGAATTTTTATCAAAAAACCATTGATTTCAAGTATTACACTGCTACCATTTTTACTATGAACTGTGCCTTTAACTCCCACCAGCAAAGTATTCACCTCGCAATTATCCACTCTGGATCAAGCTGCCCGTCCATTATGTAATCCCTCAGATATCCAACTAAGTACAGAGACCCTGTAACGATAATTGTTTCATACCCATCTGATTTCAATATTTCGTAAGCTTTTATCGGATCAGGTTCAAGGATCGTGTTTGCGTTTATTTCCCTGGTGATTTGAAAAGTTTCCTGAGTATTTTGTGCCCTGTGGGAGAAAGGTCTTGTAACAACTATCCTATCAAACATGGGCGCAATCTGAGTCAAAATACTTCTTTTATCTTTATCATCAACTATACCTATCACAGCAGCAATTTTTTCATCCTCAAGATAATCTTTTATAGATTTTCTCAAAACAAGTGCAGCAGAAAGGTTATGCGCTCCATCAAATATCACCTTTGGTTTTTCACCAACGACTTCAAACCTTCCTGGCATGGTTGTCTTGCTCAAAGCACTTCTTATCCTGAGTTTATCTATCTTTATATTATTTCTTTGAGCAAAAATCAAAAATGCTTGAAGCGCTACAGAGGCGTTGAGAAACTGGTGTGCACCATTTAAGGAGATTTTCAAATCTTTGAGCTCGATGATATCGCTGTGAAAATCAAAGGTATTGTTCGAAAGAAAAAGTTTTTCGTTGTCGTAGTAGAAATCTTTTCCCAGGAGATATACAGAACTGTTTTTTAAGTGCGCTACTTGATTTATGACGTTTAAGGGAATTTCGTTAGTTTCTCCACAAACCACCGGGATATTTTCCTTGATTATTCCGGCTTTCTCAAAAGCGATTTTTTCAAGAGTGTTTCCCAGTATGTGCATGTGATCAAATCCGACAGTTACGATAACGCTCACTTCTGGGGTAAGTACATTTGTTGCGTCGAATCGTCCTCCAAGCCCGACTTCTATCGAAGCTGCCTGAGTTTTCATATCTCTGTATACGCAAAAAGCCATTGCCGTGGTGAATTCAAAAAAACTTGGTTTCGATTGTTCTCCTTCTTTGTCGAGCTCTATCGCTGCCTGTTGAACTTCATGAAAAGCATTCAGCATAGTTTCATCAGTTATGAATTTTTCATCCACCAGTATACGTTCTTTGAAGGATGTCAGATGTGGTGAATAATAGGCAGCTGTTTTTAATCCATGTTCTATAAAAAGCCAGCTCAAAAATCGTGTAACTGATCCTTTTCCATTGGTACCTGCTATATGAGCGCTTTTGAATACATTTTGAGGATTGCCAAGTCTCTCGCACAGTTTCTGAATTCTATCAAGTCCAAGTGTGATTTTCCCTGAAGGTCTTTCTTTGTAAAGATATTCGAGCATTTTCAGGTATGTCACATCAGATCACCCAGTATTTGATTGAGTATTTTGAGCCGATCTTCTATCTCAGAAAGCTTTTGACGTGCTTCTGAAATAGCTTCTTCTGGTGCATTGGAAAGAAATTTATCATCAGAGAGCTTTTTAAGCTGCCATTCTCTTTCTTTTTGCAATTTTTCTATGTTTTTCATCAATCTTTTGATCTCAGATTGAAGATTCAGGCCAGCCACATCAACGTATACATGCTGATTTTCAGAAACAAAAGCTGTGGCACAGCAAGCTGGTTTCTCTTTCACATAACTTATTTGAGCACCCGAAAGATGTTCTATGTAAGAGCTTTCCTCTTTACAAAGTGTTTCACCATATATGTAGACTTTCGTATTTCTTTTTGGAGGAATGTTCATTTCTGCTTTTACATTTCTTATTCCCCTGATTATTTGAACCAGTTTTTCAAAATTCTTTTCTGCCTCTTCGTTAATTAGTGTCACATCAACCTCTGGCCAATCTGAAATAACTATCGATTCGCCATGTACTGGCAAGTTTTGCCACAGCTCTTCACTCAAAAATGGCATGAATGGATGTAAGAGTCTGAGGCTTGTATCAAGAACTTTTACCAGAACATTCTGTGTGATTGCTTTCTTTTCACTATTGAGAACAAGCTTCGAAGATTCTATGTACCAGTCACAAAACTCATTCCAGAAGAATTCGTACAGCGACCTGGCAGCGATGTTGAATTCGTATTTTTCAATCGCATCACTTACTACCGAGATAACTTTCTGGAGCTTTGAAAGAATCCATCTATCTGCAAGGGAGAGTTCATTCAGCGGTTGGGGTTTATAATTGTCTAAATTTATCAGGACAAATCTTGCTGCATTCCATATCTTGTTGGCAAATTTTCTGTAGGTATCAAAGTATCTTTCATCAAGTTTTATGTCACTTCCCTGGGCTGCAAAGATTGCGAGTGTGAACCTGACAGGATCCGTTCCATATTTTTCAGACATATCTATTGGATCTATCCCGTTACCAAGTGATTTGCTCATTTTTCTACCGTGTTTATCTCGGATAAGCTGGTGTATGTATACATCTGTAAAGGGTTTTTTTTGCATAAACTGATAACCCATGATAATCATTCTGGCAACCCAGAAGAAGATTATGTCGAATCCTGTTACCAGAACAGATGTTGGATAGTATTTTTCAAGATCTTCTGTTTTCTCAGGCCATCCCAGTGTTGAAAAAGGCCAGAGAGCAGATGAAAACCATGTATCGAGTACATCTTCATCTTGCTCGATAGACTTTGAGCCGCATTTTGGACATTCTTCAATATCTATTTCAGATACTATCGTTTCATTGCAGTTTTTGCAGTACCACACCGGTACTCTATGACCCCACCAGAGTTGTCTGCTTATACACCAGTCGCGAATATTGTACATCCAGTGGAGATAAACCTTTTTCCATCTTTCAGGAACAAAACGAATTTCTTCGTTTTCAACAGCTTCAATAGCCCTTTTTGAGAGAGATTTCATACTTACAAACCATTGGTCCATAATTCTTGGTTCTATCACAGAGTCGCATCGATAACAATGCCCAACGGCGTGGTTTATATTCTCCACTTTGAGTAAAAACCCAGCTTTCTCAAGATCTTCTAAAACAGCTTTCCGCGCTTGATACCTATCGAGGCCAGCATATTTTCCGCCGTTTTCATTTATTTTCGCCTCGTTGTCAAAGATTTCTATAAATTGTAGAGAATGTCTTTTTGCTATATCAAAATCATTGGGATCATGAGCTGGGGTTATCTTTACAGCACCCGTACCAAATTCAGGGTCCACATAACTATCAGTTATGATTGGTATCTCTCTGTTCATCAGAGGAAGAACAACAGTTTTTCCAGATATATTCTTGTATCTTTCATCTTCCGGGTTAACTGCGACTGCAACATCGCCGAGCATTGTTTCCGGTCTTGTAGTTGCAATCACTATATATTCATTGCTTCCCGAGAATGGATATTTCACATAATAGAGTTTTGCAGACTCTTCTATGTGCTCAACTTCTTCGTCTGACAAGACAGTTTGACATCTTGGACACCAGTTGACCATATATTTTCCCCTGTATATCAGGCCACGGTTGTACAGATCTACGAAAACTTTTCTGACAGCTTTTGATAAACCATCATCCAGAGTAAATCTTTCTCGAGACCAGTCTACGGAAGCACCGAGTGTCTCTATTTGCTGACGTATCTCCTTTCTATATTTTTTTGCCCATTCCCAGACTATTTCGATGAATTTTTCTCTACCAAGCTGCTCTCTGCTTTTTCCCTGGCTCTCGAGATATCTTTCAACGGCATTTTGAGTAGCTATGCCGGCATGATCTTCACCCGGCACCCACAATGTATCAAAACCACGCATTCTTTTGTATCTTACTAATATGTCCTGCAAAGTGATATTCAGGGCGTGTCCCATATGGATTCGTCCCGTTATGTTTGGAGGTGGTATAACAATTACAAAGGGTATACCACTGCCTTTTGGCGCGAAATAACCTTTTTCTACCCATCTTTCATACCATTTTTTTTCTATCTGCTCCGGGCTGTAACGTGTACCAAGATTCATTGAATTACACCTCCAGATAGATTTTTCAATGATTTTACCACAATTCAATCGACAAAGATGCGCACGGTGGTGCCATCAGAACCAGTAACATTTATTATATCTCCCTCAAGATCAGACAGGTTTTTCAACGCTTCGTCTATTTGATCAGATACCAGATCAAGATCAACATTTGGTACATTCTTTTTCAAAGAGGGTAACATGAGTTTCATTGTCTGAGCAAGAGAAACTGGTATTTTCATATCTACCTTGTCTCCATCTGCGCTTCTTACTTGAATATACAGCAGTTTTTTCTTCCCTTCTTTCGGTTTTTGAAAATTGCTTGTTTCGGAAAAGATGCCCATACCTTCAGCAAGCTCAATAGCTTGCTCAGGAGTGAGCTTACCATCTTTTACCAGATTCATAATCCTCATAAGTTCTTCTCTCATATTTTTTCCTCCCCGCTGTTTTTTATCAAAGAGATCGCTGTCGAAAAATCGATCTCTCCTTTTTCCAATTTTTCGAGAATTGAAGAATATCGAGATTCTTCCTGAACAGAATAACCGAGATTTTTCAGAAGTCTGCTAAAATACGAATGGGCTGTCGGATAAGATATTTTCAATTTCTCAGCTACTTTTGTCAGATTTCCTCTGTTTTTCAAGTACAATCTCAGAAACTCCAAATCCTCGGAGGACAATCTTGAAAATTCATTTGGTTGAAAGGAACCTTCGACTTTGCTGTTGCAACTCACACATTTATATGAAGTTATGATTACCCTGCCGCCGCAAACTGGACATTTAGATTGGAATTCGATCATTTTTTCACCTTCACACAATGCCAACCCTTACAGTAGTTCCTTTACTCTCAACTTTAATAAAATCACCCGAAAAGCTCATCAATTCATCTAATGAAGTAATTATCATATCTTCAATGAGGGTATAATATTTTTCTTCAATTTCAATAGAAATCTTGTCTTTGATGGACTTTCGCAGCATAGGGGATAAGGCTTTCAAAAAAGGCTTTAAAACTATTACTATTGATAAAGGGATCGATATTTTGACATTCGTTGAATTCTCTTCGTTGACCATTATGAGAAATTTTCTACCTATGGGAGGAGTTATCATATCTTTGAGCCATTCAATATCTTCCTGATCGAGTTTCCCCCGAAAGCGCTCTTCAATATTTTTTTTGTTCTGCTCCGCACGTTTTTGAGCTTTTTTGTAGACCGATAGTAATGATACAAGTATGTATATTCCAAACGCGGCAAATAATATACCAAAGAAGAATTTTGCCCCAAAGAAAACTAAACAAAACCCAGCAATTATGAGTGTTATTGCCAAGTACATCTCATCACCTCCAAAAAAATTTGAAAGTAGGATTTTATATTTTATCAATTGTGAGTTTATAATATATGCTTTGTACACACACATAGAGAGAAGAGTGTAAATCTAAATTTTCAAAGTCGTAACATGATTGATGATACAATAAACAGGCAAGTATTTACACAAGCACTCGAGAAACGTCTTTAAATGCTCCAAAGGGACTCCGGAGCTACGTTTTTTGGTGCCTGTTTACTAAGGAGGTGAATCTGTGTACGCTATTATTGAGACTGGTGGAAAGCAGTACAAAGTTTCTGAAGGAGACACCATTGCTGTTGAAAAGCTGTCAGTTAAACAGGGAGAGCAGATAGTTTTTGAGAGAATTTTGCACCTTTCAACCGATGGAACTGTGAAAATAGGGCAGCCTTATGTGGAGGGATGCACAGTTAAGGGAACGGTTCTGTCGCATGAAAGGGCACGAAAAGTTGTTGTTGTGAAATACAGGCCAAGAAAGAATTACCGACGTGAGCGTGGTCACAGGCAATGGTTTAGTCTTGTCAAAATCGACAAAATAGAAATTGAAAAAACGTCATGATAAAGATCGTTTTTTATACCTTTAAGGGTGGCTACAGCGGCTTCAAAATTAACGGACACAGTAATTTTGATGTCAAAGGTAAGGATATAGTTTGTGCCGCTATCAGTGCGTTGTCTCAGCATACTGCCAAGATGCTTGTAAAACATTGTGGTGCCAGAATAGTTGCCAGGCAGGAAGGCTTACTGGAAGTCGCTTTAAACAATATCGATAATTTTTCAAATGTCGTTTTATCTGAATTCAAAGAAAGTATTGAAGATTTACAAAGTCAGTACCCGAGAAACATTTCTTTGGAGGTGAAAGAAGATGCGAATCGACATACAGTTGTTTGCTCATAGGAAAAGTGGAAGCACTAATGGAAGGGACAGCAACCCGAAATACCTGGGTGTTAAAGTGGGAGATGGGCAAAAAGTCATTTCGGGAAATATTCTGGTGAGGCAGAGAGGAACAAAAATACATCCGGGGAAAAATGTTGGTTGTGGTAGAGATTTTACCCTTTTTGCTTTGAAAGATGGTATTGTGAAGTTTCATGTGAAAAGAAATAGAAAGTTCGTTGATGTCATAACCCAAGAATGAGGAGGAATCAATATGGCACGACCTTTTCCTATACAGAGAACATCGATTGTTAGAGAAGCAGGAAAAAAGTGGTTTGTTGTTGATGCTTCAGGAAAAGTTCTTGGTAGATTGGCCAGCCAGATAGCGAAATATCTTATGGGAAAAAATGAGCCAACCTTTTTCCCCGGTGTAGACAATGGTAACTACGTGGTGGTCATAAATGCAGACAAAGTACTTTTAACCGGAAAAAAACTCGATAAAAAAATGTATTACCATTATTCAGGTTACCCTGGAGGGTTGAAACAATTGACGGCCAGACAGCTTCTTGAAAAGCATCCAGAGAGGCTAATATATCTGGCAGTTAAAAGAATGTTACCTAAAGCAGCTCTCGGCACCAAATATTTGAAGCGTTTGAAAGTATATGCATCAGACTCACATCCACACGAGGCTCAGAAACCGCAACCTTTAGAATTTTAATGGGAGGGTGAATGATGGATAAGGCTATTTTTAATGGTCTGGGTAGAAGAAAGACGTCTGTTGCACGGGTTTATATAGTTTCTGGGAATGGGAAATTGACTATAAATGATAAAATTTTTGCCTCTGCAGAGGAATATTTTAAAGATCGTGTGAGAGCAAGGCATGCCTTCGAACCGCTCGTTGTTACAAACAACGATGGCAAGCTTGATGTTTTTGTAAGGGTTGAGGGTGGAGGCCTTTCAGGACAGGCCGGCGCAGTGAGACTTGCACTGGCTCGAGCACTTATTAAGATGGATACGTCGTTCAAGCCTGTTTTGAAATCTCATGGTATGCTTTCGAGAGATCCCCGAATGGTAGAAAGAAAGAAATACGGTCTGAGAAAAGCTCGAAGAGCTCCTCAATACTCAAAACGTTAATTCATTCTCCGGGGCAATTTTTTATGCCCCGGGTTGAACCACCGTAATCTTAAGAAGGTCTAATTACTCTGGCATAAGACCTCGCAACTCTATTTTTCTTTCCTTCAGGAGGAATATGAGCTTGAGAATTTTCTTCCGGATTAATTTCTTGCAATGGTGAGTAAGGAACAGATTGAAAGGATTAAAAACTCTGTAGATATAGTACAGGTTATCTCGCAATATGTATCTTTGCAAAAAGTAGGGTCAAATTACAGAGGATTATGTCCTTTTCATAGCGAGAAAACACCATCGTTTCATGTTAATCCGACCCTTAAGCTTTATCATTGTTTTGGTTGTGGAGCATCTGGTGATGTGATCAAATTTATTCAGGAAATAGAGCACATTTCTTTTCAGGAGGCTTTGCAGAAACTTGGAAGGCAAGCTGGTATTGAGGTAAAATTTTCTTCCTCTCAATCCGGAAAAGATGAATATGTTGAATATCTCTTTAGAGTTCATACAGAATATAGAAATTGTCTTCGCAAAAACAGCGAGGTTGTTCAATATTTTTTTGATAGAGGTTTTAATGATCGGGAAATAGAGGAATACGAATTTGGGTACTGCCCGGGTGGATCAAAAATAGCTTATGAAGTTGCTTCAAAACTGTCTCTTAAATTTTCGAAAGCGATCAGGTATGGTTTGATGAGAAAAGTTGAGAGCGGTTATGTAGATACATTCGAAAACAGGATAATCATACCAATCAAAGATGATTTTGGCCGTATTGTAGCCTTCGGTGGTAGGACTGTCTCAAATCGTGAGCCAAAATATTTGAACTCTCCAGAAACACCGTATTTTTCAAAACGTTCTGTGCTGTTCATGTTCGATAAAGCAAAAAAGGCTATCAAGGGGGTGGATTTTGTTGTAGTAACAGAGGGTTATTTTGATGCGATAGCTTTTCACCGGATAGGTGTAACCAACGCTGTTGCAACTCTTGGTACAAGCCTTTCAGAGATTCATTTGATGAAATTAAAGCCACTGACAAAGAACATTATATTGTGTTTCGATAGCGATGATGCTGGTAAGAGAGCTACTATGTCTACATTGAAAATCTTTTTAGAGAACGATTTTGATGTTGCTATTGCTCAATTTAAGGAAAAAGATCCTGATGAAGTTCTGAGAAAAAGCGGTGCTGATATGTTGAAAGATACACTGAAGAAAGCATTGCCTTTTGAAGAGTATATTGTTGAGTTTTATTCAAAACAATTTGAGCTTTCAACTACTTCTGGAACAGAAAGATTTTTGATGCAGTTGAGACCCTGGACACGTTTGATGCTCAGCTTGAAAAAAATAGAGAGATACGAAAATTTGTTAAGAATAATTTCTTCAAAAACGAGGTTATCCACCGCCCAGCTATCTGAATATTTCAAATCAAAGGCAATTCAGAGGACAAAGTTTGTTAAAACCAACCTCCCTTCAGATGAGGATTATCTGATTTACTTGTACATAACCCGGGAAGATTTGAGAAGAGAAATATCGAAAATTGACAGATCGCTTATCAGAGAACAAACAGCTGAAATCCTTGATCTTTTGGAAAATAACCTTGATCTATCGGAGTTTGATGAAGAAACAAGAAAATATATTTTCGATGTCATGTCAAAAATACCTCCTGGCGACTCTCTCAAGATTTTTGAAGATATCAAAAAAAATTTTATTAGAAAATCAATTGAAAAGCGTTTGTCACAGATAGACAGTAAACTTGCAATTTGCAAGGATGAAAGAGAAAGGGCAAACCTTTTGAGAGAAAGACTGAGGTTGATTTCTTCCTTGAATGGGACCGGAGGTGGTCAAAGTGGAGCATGAAAAAAAGCAGCTGGAAGAAGAGCTTGAAGATGATGAAGGGAAAGAAAAATCTGCTCGGAGAAAAGCATTAACAGGCGAGGAAATTGAGAAGAGAGTGAGGAATCTTATAAAAACTGGAAAGAAGAAAGGTTTTATAACATATGATGACATAGATAAGGCTTTTCCACCTGATTATGATGGATTTGATACTTCTTTGATAGAGCATATATATGAAGAATTGGAAAAAAACAAGATCAACATACAGGATACAGAACCAATCGAAGAGATAATAGATGAGGATGTGGAATCAGAAATTCCAAGTTTGCTGGAAGAAGGACCGGAAATATATGACAACGTTGCTCTGAAAGATCCTATAAAGATGTACCTGCGAGAAATAGGAAAAATACCCTTGCTGACACCTTCACAGGAAAGAGAACTTGCGAGACGTGCCCAAATAGGCAATAAAAGGGCAAAAGAAAAGCTCATTGAATCGAATCTGCGGCTTGTAGTGAGTATTGCAAAAAGATATATCGGCAGAGGATTACCTTTTCTTGATCTGATTCAGGAAGGAAATATCGGTCTTCTGAAAGCGGTAGAAAAATTTGACTGGAAAAAAGGTTACAAATTCAGCACTTATGCGACCTGGTGGATTAGACAGGCAATTACGAGGGCGATAGCTGATCAGGCAAGAACCATAAGGATACCTGTTCATATGGTTGAAACCATAAACAAGCTTAACAGAATTACCAGAGAATACTATCAAAAACACGGTGAACAGCCTTCGTTAGAGGAACTTGCAAAACTTATGGATAAACCGGTGGATAAAGTTGAAGAGATCCTTCAAGCATCCAAAGAAACAGTTTCGCTTGAGGCTCCTGTGGGCGAAGATGAGGATTCTACCGTGGGAGATTTTGTGGCTGACGAGAACATAACCTCTCCAAAGAAAGAAGCTATGAGAATGCTGATGCGCGAAGAACTTGAAAAGGTTTTAAAGACACTTAACCCGAGAGAAGCAATGGTGCTCAAAATGAGGTATGGATTACTTGATGGAAAAGCCAAGACACTTGAGGAAGTGGGACAGTATTTCAATGTTACCAGAGAAAGAATCAGACAGATAGAGGTTAAGGCGTTGAGAAAGCTCAGACATCCTTCAAGGAGCAAGTACCTTAAATCTTTGATATCATTGCTTGACCAACAAGGGTGATATTATATACTTTGGAGGTGATTTAAAGCTGGTATCAAAAATAGTTGAAGTTCCAGACAATGTCGATATGGTGGTCGTTCTCGGGCAATATGATAACAGGCTAAGGTTTTTAAGGAAAAAATTCTCAGTTAACATCGAAGTTTTTGACAAGAAAATAACGGTTGCCGGGAGTGACAATTCTGTTGTTGAGACAGTAGAAAATATACTCTCTCAGGTTGTTACGGCAGCCAAGAAGGGATATGTGATGGATTGGGGAGAGTTTGAATCTTTGGTTGATTTCTATACAGCTTGGGGTGGAACTGTAGATATTGATCATCAGGAAGTTTTGCTTGCTGGGAAGATTCGCCCAAAGACAAGAGGTCAGAAAGAATACGTTGAAGCAATGAAAAAGCATGACGTTGTTTTTGCAATAGGACCTGCTGGCACCGGAAAGACATATCTCGCTGTAGCCATGGCCCTGGATTACCTTAGATCGGGAGCCGTTCAGAGAATCATACTTACAAGACCTGCTGTTGAAGCTGGTGAGAGATTGGGGTTTTTGCCAGGAGATCTGGTTGAAAAAGTCGATCCCTATTTAAGACCGATTTACGATGCTATCATGGATATGATGCCCGCAGAAAAATTTTACAGCTATCGCCAGAAAGGCATAGTGGAGATCGCTCCGCTGGCTTTCATGAGAGGAAGGACTCTGAACAACTGCTTTGTTATTCTCGACGAGGCACAAAATACAACTCATCAGCAGATGAAGATGTTTTTAACAAGGATTGGATTCAGCTCAAAAGCAGTTATCACAGGCGATGTTACTCAGATAGACATAGACAAAGGAAACTCTGGGCTCATCGAGTGTGAAGAGATTCTCAAGGGTGTTGAAGGCATAGCTTTTGTGTATCTTACTGATCTTGACGTTGTAAGACATCCTATAGTAAAAAATATAATAAAAGCTTACGAAAACTACGAGAGGAACAGGCATGAAAAAGATCATTGATTTCATCAGGCAAAATCTGATTGATTTTGCTGTGGTTCTGGCAGGTTTTTTTCTTCTCAAGATTCCATATCTCTCTAATATATCCCTTTTTTTAAATGGTTATGTCGTAGCTTCGCTGATCTGGTTTGCCTTGATAAGACCAAAAATGGATAAAAGACCATTTAATCTTCACAGGTCGTATTTTTATTTGTTTTACTCGATAACCTTATTTGGTTTTTTTCTCGCAAAAATAATTGTTAGAGAGATAGGATTATATGCATCACCTTTTTTTATTCCCATCACTCTTCTGGTACTCCTTTTTGATGTTGAAATAGCAATAGTTACCTCCATATTTTTCGCAATTATCTTCTCCTTAGTTTTCAATCTTGACGCTCTGGGTTTTGCTTTCATTTTGACAAATTCTTTACTCACCGCTTTGCTTGGTTCACGAATTCAGAAGAGAATGCATGTTGCAAGATCGGCACTTTTTGTGGCGCTTTTCTCGATGATTTTTTATCTCTTCCAATTGCACAGAGTAGATATCAATTTAATGGAAAGTTTGGTGATTCTTTTTATACCAATTGTTTTTTCAATTGTCAGTATAGGCGTGCTTCCATTTATCGAATACGCGAGTATGATATATTCAAATGTTGACTTAATGGAACTCAGCAATTTAAACAATTCT
Source organism: Pseudothermotoga lettingae TMO (assembly GCF_000017865.1). GTDB lineage: Bacteria > Thermotogota > Thermotogae > Thermotogales > DSM-5069 > Pseudothermotoga_B > Pseudothermotoga_B elfii. The sequence goes on along the minus strand of NC_009828.1, from coordinate 2,046,167 downwards.
TTGCTAAAACTTCTTTCTTTGAGAGCACCTGGAACTTATTACCATTCATCGATGGTTGCAAACCTTGCTGAAGCTGCTGCACAAAGGATAGGGGCAAATGCGATTCTTGCAAGAACAGCCGCTTACTTTCATGACATAGGTAAATCGAAAAGACCTTATTTTTATACAGAAAATATCTACGAGAAGAATCCTCACGATGAGCTAAATCCCAAGTTGAGCCATCTAATAATCCAGGATCATGTTAAATCTGGCATAGAAATGGCAAAGAGAAATAGGCTTCCTTTGCTTATTCAGGATGTTATACCTCAGCATCATGGAACTCGGGTGCAAAAATATTTCTATCACAAGTCAAAGGATATGGGAGAAGAACTCAGTGAAAATGAATTTCGTTATTCCGGGCCCAAACCTCAATTCAAAGAAGCCGGTATAATAATGTTGGCGGATGCCGTTGAAGCTGCTGCCAGAAGTATGAAAAATCCGACAGCCGGGCGAATAAAAACCATGGTTGAGGAAGTTATTTCAGGTATATATAACGAGAGAGAACTTGATGAGTCTGGATTAACCTTGAAAGATCTTGAGGCTATAGCAGAAGAGTTTACGAAAGTTCTGTTTAGTATGTTTCGCTCGCGCATTGAGTATCCAAAAGAAGAGATAAAGAAGGTGATCAATCTTGCCGAAGATTCACTTGGTCAACAAAACGAGAACGAAGATCGATCAAAAAAAGATCAAGCAAGTTATTAGCATGGTTTTGAAAAATGAGGATAAAAATATTGACGTGAGCCTTGTATTTATTGGAGAAAGACGTATGAGAAATCTCAATAGAGAATACAGGAAAATTGATTCGCCTACTGATGTTTTGACCTTTTTTTACGAAGAAGAATCTTTTGGGGAAATCTTTATATGCCCGTCACAGGTGGAAAAAAATGCGAGCAAGTATTCCCAGAGATATGAAATTGAGCTTTTTCGTGTGTTAATACACGCCTGCCTTCATTTGTGTGGTTATGATCATGAATTTGTGGATAACAAGTCTCAAGAAATGTTTCACAGGCAGGAAAAATATCTCAGGGAGGTAGAGAAAAATGGTTGTTAAACCTTTCAGGGCAGTCAGGCCAAAAAAGGAATTTGCTTCATCAGTTGCTGCAAAACCATACGATGTTGTAGATTCTCGGGAAGCAAAAGAAGTTCTTAAGTTGAATCCTTATACATTTTACAGAGTTACAAAACCCGAGATAAATTTTGATAAAGATATGGAGCCAAGTTCTTCTGAAGTTTTGCAAAAAGCCAGGGAAATACTTTCAGAAATGATTTCTTCAGGTATTTTGATTCAGGATGAGACAGAGTGTTTTTATATATATAAACAAACCGGAAAGGACCATATCCAAATAGGTCTTGTCGCAACATTCCATGTTGATGATTATCTCAACAACAAAATCAAAAAGCACGAACTGACCCGCAAAGAAAAAGAAGATGAAAGAGCAAAACATATATACCACTTGAAAGCACAAACTGGGCCTGTTTTTCTTATGTACAGGTCTTCGGAAAAATTGGATTCTCTCATAGAAAGATTTGCTCAAGGTGAACCCGAGTATGATTTTACAGACGAAGATGGTATAAGGCAAACGGTATATGTTGTGAAAGATAGACAATCAGTTGAATTAATCAAGAAAGCCTTTGAGGGTGTGGATAGTTTCTATATTGCCGATGGTCATCACAGAGCAGCTTCCGCTGTTAGAGTGGCACAAATTTTGAGACAGGAAACGAGCCCCTTTAAACCTGATGAAGAATATAATTACTTTCTTGGTGTCTTGTTTCCACACAAACATCTGAAGATATACGATTACAACAGAGTAATCAGAGATTTGAACGGATTGACAGTTCAGCATTTTATTTCAAGTCTTGAGAATATTTTTGATCTTTCCCTTGCCCCTCATTCACCTTACAAACCTGTTAAAAAACACGAGTTTGGTATGTATATAGGTGGAAAGTGGTACATTTTGAGACTTAAAGAAGGTTTAATTAATGAGTCGGATCCTGTCAGATCTCTCGATGTTTCAATTCTTCAGGAGTTTGTTTTGAAGCCAATCCTTGGTATAGACGATCCAAGAACAGATAAGCGTATAGAGTTTGTCGGAGGTATTTACGGGTTGAGAATGCTGGAGAATTATGTTGATAAAAAAGGATTTTCTGTGGCGTTTGCTCTTTATCCAACATCTGTTGAGGATCTTATGAAAATTTCGGATTTTGGCTTTATCATGCCTCCGAAGTCGACATGGTTCGAGCCAAAATTGAAAAGTGGCCTGTTTATTCACTTAATTTGAACCAAACATAATGTGTGAAAAGTCGAATTATCAGGAGGTGGTAATATGTTCTTCTACGATCCGACGTTTTTGTTATTAATACCGGCTCTATTACTCGCAATCTGGGCACAGGTCAAGGTCCAGAGCGCTTTTTCACATTATTCTCAAGTCAGATCAACTACAAATTTTACAGGAAGTCAGCTTGCAATGAGACTTCTTGATTCAGCTGGTATTTATGATGCCAGAGTTGAAGCGATGCCGGGTCATTTGACTGACCATTATGACCCGCGTACAAAAGTAGTCAGACTTTCTTCTTCAACTTACGGAAGTAGTTCTGTCGCTGCGCTTGGTGTTGTAGCCCATGAAATAGGGCATGCTATTCAACATGCAGAGAAAAATCCTCTGCTTGTCTTCAGAACTATTCTTGCTCCAGTTGCAAGCGTGGGTTCTTCCTTAGCATGGATATTTTTCATCATGGGATTATTATTTGCGCTGCCGGCAATGCTAAGATTTGGAATTGTGCTGTTCTCCTTAGCTGTTCTGTTCAGTTTGGTAACATTGCCTGTTGAATATGATGCGAGCAAGAAAGCTTTGAAATTACTGGGAGAAAATGTAATGATGCCGGAAGAAGAGCTTAAAGGCGTGAGAAAAGTTTTGAGTGCAGCTGCTCTGACCTACGTTGCTTCTACTGCAATGGCTGTATTGCAACTTCTAAGGATGTTACTTATCGCGGGAGTTTTTGGAAGGAGAGATTAAAAAAGGAGCCGTGGGGGGATTATTTTGAAAAAAATCACGATAAAAGATATAGCTGAGATTGCTGGTGTATCTGTGTCAACTGTTTCGCGCGTTTTGAATGAAAAAGGTAATGTAGATGATAGTTTGAGAGAAAGAGTCCTCAATGCTATAAGAGAAACAGGGTTTCAACCAAGTAAATTTGCGCGACAATTTAGAAAAAGAATAACTCAGGTTCATGTTGCTATTCCAATTTGGGAAGAACCTTATTTAAGAGTACTTGATGGCTTGATAGAAGCATTTGAAGATAAGGAAATTTTTGTTAGTGTGGGTAAAAGCACCGAAGATTCTGTTGCAGATATTGTGGTGCTGATTTCTGATAAAGATAATTGCGAAGGTAAGATAAATATAACAGTCGGTAGTGATTTCGATAATTGTTCAGTGGTTTTCGATTATTTTCATGCTTACAAAGAATTAACTGATTTTTTCCTCAAGAATGGAAAGCGGTCATACACTTTACTTTCCACAGGGCTTAAAGATTACAAAACATGTAAATTGTACGCAGCTTTTTTGAAGGCTATGTTTCACGGCGGAATTGAAGATTACGATGTTATTTTGCTTGAGAATGAAGGTGATTTTCTAAACAAGTTTTCACGACTTTCGGATGTCGTTTTTTGTGTTGATGACGTTATTGCGGTCAGGCTTATAGAAGCTTTGAAAATTGAAGGAGTAAGGATACCAGAGGAAGTTTCAATAGTAGGGCATGGGAATTTGACAATTTCTCAATTAGTAATTCCATCTCTGACGACGGTAGAATATTTTAACAGATCGATTGGAAAGATGTGTGCCAGTGTCCTTTTGAAGATTCTCAATGGTGAGAAGGTTCCTAAAAGAATTGTTTACAAAGGCCAGGTGATCAAGAGAGAGAGCAGCATATGAAGAAAATTCAAGCTATCACACTGCTTTTTACCGTAACAATGATCTGGGGTTTGACTTTCCCTGTTCAAAAAATAGCTTTAGACGGTGCAAATCCTTTTTTTTACAATTTTCTCAGATTCATTGTCTCGTTCTTTTTGAGCCTGTTGTTTTTCAGAAAAAAGCCAAGTTGGGGAAAAGGATTGATTCTTGGTTTGTTTCTAGCAATAGCTTATGCTTCTCAGACGAGTGGTTTGAAGATTACCAGTTCCACAAAGAGTGGTTTCATCACATCACTGTATATCCCGCTTGTACCATTTTTTTCTTATATTGTGGAAATGATCAAACCAACGTTAATTCAATTTCTTACCTTCCTTGTTTCTATTTTTGGGCTTTATATGTTAAATGATCCATCCAGAGATCCTTTTAATATAGGAGATTTACTCACACTTGTATGTGCAGTCAGCTTTGCAATTCATGTTGTTTTGATAACTCATTTTACGAAAAGGTCTGACGTTGATGAGATCTCGCTTATCGCACCACAGTTTCTTTTAACAGCGTTGATTAATCTTTGTTTAACACCTCTCGGTGGAGGCCTGAAAATTAGCATGGAATTCATTTTTGCGATGGTATTCTCAGCTCTTCTGGCAACTATTTTTGCTCTCTGGGTCCAGTTAAAATTTCAAAAGGAAGTAGGATCTAATGTATCTGCTTTGATCTATGTTGGGGAACCAGTTTTCGCGGCTATTTTTTCATTTTTAATACTCTCAGAGAAACTCTCGTTTTTACAGATCTCTGGTATGATTTTGCTTATCTGTGCGATAATTTTTGGGATAGCTTATAAAAGAGATTCTGGAGGTGATTGAAATGAGTATAATATACGCAAGAAGAAGCGTTAGAAAATTTCAACCCCGCGATGTAAGCGAGGATACAATTTTGGAAATTATCAGAGCGGCGATGCATGCGCCATCTGCTGGTAATGAACAGCCGTGGCACTTTGTCGTGATTAAAAATCAAAGCACGAAAGAAAAGATAGCAGAGATACATCCCTATGCAAAATCAGTAATTAGTGCTCCTGTCGCAGTAATTGTTTGCGCGGATTTGTCTTCGGTAAAATATCCCGGGTTCTGGGTTCAAGATTGCGCAGCTGCTACGGAAAATATTCTTCTCAGGGCTGCCGAACTTGGGCTCGGTGCTGTTTGGTGTGGTATATATCCTGACGAATTAAGAGTAGAAAGTTTTCGTAAATTCCTCGGTCTTCCTAAAGATATTGTAGCATTTTCACTGATACCAATTGGATATCCTGCTGAAAAACCAGGCACTGTTGATAGATTTCGAAAAGACAGATTGCATTTCGAAAGATGGTGAGAATGATGGAGAAAATTCTGGCTTTAGAGTCGACCGTTATCGCCCATGGATTGCCATTTCCAATCAATATTGATACAGCTGTTGAGCTTGAAGAGCTTGCAGCTGAAACTGGATGTTCTGCAAAGACTATAGGAATAATTGCTGGTCAGATAAAAGTTGGGTTAAGCAGGGAGGAGATTGTTCAAATTGCTTCGAGAAAAGATGTTTTAAAAATAGGAACCGCAGAAATTCCATTTGCACTTGCTAAAAAAATGTGGGCTGCAACGACAGTGAGCGCTACAATGCGCATTGCACATTTGAACAATATAAAAGTTTTTGCAACAGGTGGAATAGGAGGAGTTCACAAAATAGATCAATGGGATGTTTCTCAGGATTTAGCCGAACTCTCCAGAACCAGAATGATAGTAGTCAGCGCTGGTCCTAAATCAATACTGGATTTGAGATCTACTGTTGAAATGCTGGAGACATTTCAAATAACTGTTGTTGGCTATAAAACTGATGAGCTACCGGCTTTCTACTGTAAATCCACCAGCATACACATTAATAGAGTTGACAGTTTTGAAGAGATTGCATCTATTTTTTTATTCAAAGAGAAATTTAATCTACCCGGTGCAGTTCTTGTTTTCAATCCCATACCTGACGAACATGCAATTGAGGTTGAACAATTTGAAGAATGGTACAGACTATCTGAGCATGACCTTGATGCATCTTCTGTGAAGGGTAAAGGTGTTACTCCATTTCTTTTGTCGAGGCTGGCTCATTATTCGAAAGGAAAAACTGTTAGGAGTAATGTCGAACTTCTGAAAAACAATGTTAAGGTTGCCTGTGAAATATTGAATCAGCTTTCAAAGATGCAATAAGTTAGTTTTTGAAATTTTGCATGGTACATAGCTCTATCAGCGTTGCGGAGGATTTTTTCAAAATATCCTCCGTCTTTGGGATATTCTGCTATACCGGCGTTTGCAGATATTTTAAGCTTTTTTCCCTCCTGAATTATAGGAGTTTCTATTTGCTCTATAACACGCTCAATCAATTTAACTGCCAGCCGGGCAGGCGTACCTGGCAGGAGAAAAACGAATTCATCTCCGCCCAATCTGGCAACGAAATCGCTTTTTCTCATACACTTTTTGAGCCTTTTTGCAACAACCGATAACACTTTGTCACCTGTACTGTGGCCATATTGATCGTTGATTTTCTTGAAACCCATTAAATCGATGTAAATTACAGAAACAGTTTTTCCAGATCTATTTGATGAAGAAAGTATTCTTTCAGCTTCTTCTTCAAGCATACGCCTGTTGGGTAGCCCGGTGAGAGGATCATGATATGAAAGAAAACGCATCGTTTTGTTTTGATCTTTGATTTTTTTCTCAAGGTTTAATCTTTCGAAGACAACACCAATCTGACCGGCAAAAATTTTTGCAGTTTCAACAGCCTCTTCATCGAAAGCATCGACATCCTCGAAGTTATCTAAGTTGAAAAAACCTATTGTTTCTTTCTGGACTACAATTGGTATGGAAAGCATCACCTTGATTTCGTTGATTTTGCCAAAAGCCTTCAATATGGAGGATCTCTCTTTGTCGAGAGTTTCGTTGATTGAAAAATCAGTCACTTTTACCACATCTTTTGCAAGTCCCTGTGCAAGCTCATTTTCCCTGAAAAAGACTCTCGAAAGTTGCTGAAAGTCGTATCCAACAGCGGCCTTGTAATAAAAGATACCTCTCTTTCCTCTTAGCAAGACACTTCCTGCCTGTGCTCCCGGGATAATTTCAACAGCTTTTTCAAGCAAAAATTGATAATGGTTTTTTCTTTTTCCTTTAAGAACTTCACCAGTAAAATGCATTATTGCCTGCTGACACCTTGTTTTTCTTTCAAATTTATCAGTTAAATGTTTTAATTCTGTCACATCTATGAGAGTTACTATCGATCTACTTGAGTTTGGTATCATGCTTACATTAATGAGAATTTCCCGATAATTTTTTTCAGAATCAACAAGGGTAAAATAATATTTCTCTGGAACATGGCAAGATTTTCTTCTTTCGTAATGATATTTTTTCATTGTTTCGAGGTCCTTGGGATGAACGAAAGCAGTCCAGCTCTTTTTACCTTCCACGACACTTTTTGGCAACTTAATCAGTTTGCATGCTTCCTCATTGAGCGCAATTATCGTTGTATCTTCATCTATTATGAACGTGGGGATGCCGAGCAGCTGAATAAATGAACGTATTGAGTTTTCTTTCATGGCTTTTCACCTACTCAACTATGTGAACTTTGAGCATGTTAGTTGTTCCAACAATACCACACGGAGCACCAGAAGTAACAACCACAATGTCGGAATTTTGAACATATCCGACAGCTTTAACCTTCTCGACGGCCACGTGGATCATTATATCTGTGGAATGGACTTCTGGAATTAGCATCGGAACTATCCCCCAAACAATAGACAACTGATGAAAGGTGTTTTCATCTGGGGTCGTAGCTATGATAGGACGAAGTGGCTTGAAATAGGCCACCCTTCTTGCAGTGCTTCCAGAAGCTGTTGATATTATTATAGCTTTGGCATTTATTTCTTCAGAAATGTAGTAACTACTCCTTGCAATAGCTTCAGATGGATCTTCGATTTTTTCAAACCTGCGTTCTTTAAAATGAGCATTGATTTCGGGTAGGTAGTTCTCAACATTTTCAACAATCTCATTAATTTTTTCAACTGTTTCGATCGGAAAGTTCCCCACAGCTGTTTCAGAGGTTAGCAGTATAGCATCTGCTCCATCTAAAACTATGTTTGCAACATCCATTATTTCAACCCTTGTTGGTGATGAACTGTTGATCATAGAATTGAGTATTTCGGTTGCGACGATCACAGGTATTTTATAATTTGATGCGGTATTTATTATCTTTTTTTGCAATATCGGCAAATCTATCAGAGATGTCTCCACCGCTAAATCTCCTCTTGCTACGATTATTCCATCGCTCACGCGACATATATCTTCCAGCGTTTCTATGGATTTTTTTGTTTCTATTTTCGTAAGAATTTTCGCACTTGAATCGAAAGATTCAAGATGTTTTTTGATTTTTTGAACATCTTTTGCGTTTCTTGCAAATGATACACAGTAATAGTCCAGTCCCATATTGACAGTTTCAGCTATGATCTTAATATCTTCTTCTGTTGGTACTTCGACAGGTAGATCAGAATTGGGAAAATTGACGCCACTGTTTTTCTTCAAAATTCCTCCTATCTCCACGACGCATTCTACTTTTTTTGGAGAAATTCTTTCCACTCTGAGTTGTATTTTTCCATCATCTACGAGGATTAAATCGCCGGTTTTTACACCCTGAAATGGTCCGGAAAAATTTATGCTTATAGTATCCCGAGAAGAAAAAGTTTTTTCGCTTGTTACAGTCACTTTTTCACCTTGTCTAAGTTCGATGATTTCTTCTTTCTGATCTCCCGTCCGGAGTTTGCAACCTGGTAAATCAAGAATGATGGAAACAGGCATTTTGAGTTCATATCTAATATCTTTGATTAGCTCTACCAGCTCTGTGATTTTTTCCATCGTGTAATGAACTGCGCTTATCCTAAAAGCATTTACCCCTCTTTTTAGCAATTCCTTTATTTTCTCTGGTTTCTCGGTTTTAGGTCCTATCGAACATATAAGCTTGGTTTTTCTCATTTTTTCACCTCAAGAGAGTGTTAATGAAAGTTCATACAGAGACATATCCAGGCCTTTTTTGGACTTTAATGCTTCTGCTATGGGGACATGCTCTATTCTGTTCATCCTCAACGCCATCATCATGCATGTCTCACCATTCATCAATGCTTTAACTGCTTCTGCCCCCATTCTACTTGCTAAGAGTCTGTCAAAAGCTGTTGGGCTTCCTCCACGCTGAACGTGACCGAGTATAGTTATTCTTGTTTCATACCCTATTCTGTCCTGTAAGTTTTTTGCTACCTGTATTGCACCACCGGCTCCCTCGGCGACGACAATGATGCAATTTATTTTTCCTCTTTTTCTTTCTTCGAATAATCTTTCGGCCAGCTTGTCAAAATCAACGGGAACTTCCGGGACTATTGCAGCTTCAGAACCAGTTGCAAGGGCAGCATTCAATGCTATATATCCTGATTCTCTTCCCATTACTTCAACAACGAAAGCTCTTTCATGCGACGTGGCAGTGTCTTTCAATTTTTGTATAGCATCTATAACTGTATTTAAACATGTGTCAACTCCTATGCACATATCTGTTTGCGCTATATCGTTATCTATGGTTCCTGGTATACCAACTACAGGTATTCTATGCTCTTCATACAATAGTTTAGCACCAGTTAAACTGCCTTCGCCACCGATGACAACGAGTCCTTCTATACCGGCATTCTTCAATTTTGCGGCTGCTTTTGCCCGGCCTTCTGGTGTATAAAATTCCCCACATCTGCTTGTTCTGAGTATTGTTCCTCCTCTTTCCATTATTCCGGCAACATCCGAAAAGTTCATTTCCTTGAAAGCACCATCGATCATCCCACAATAACCTCTTTGTATTCCTATCACTTTCAGGCCATTTTTTACGCCAAATCTAACAACTGCTCTTATAGCAGCATTCATTCCTGGTGAATCCCCGCCACTTGTTAAGACGCCTATGGTTTTCATTTTCACACACCTCCTGGTGTAAAATAGACACTGAACTGATTAATTATATAACAGGAGGAAATTAAATTGTGGAGAATACTTCTTGAAGAGGTTGATTTACCTACCGCAAATATTTTGAAATCGTTGCTCGAGGAGAGTGGTATAGAGGTTCTGATCAAACCAGGCAGTTTTGATCCCGTTATTTTTGGACAGGGTGGGCTGGTCCAGATTCTCGTGACGGAAGAAGATTTCGAAAAAGCACAAAAAATTTTAAGGGAGGCGTCGAAAAATGAGGAGAACACCTCTATATGAAAGTCATGTATCTCTTGGAGCAAAGATGATAGATTTTGCTGGCTGGGAGATGCCACTCCAGTATACTTCGATAAACGATGAAGTTGCAACTGTTAGAAAAAACGTAGCGCTTTTTGATGTTTCTCATATGGGTGAGATCTTCGTGGAGGGGGAAGATACGGTTGAATTTGTGGATTATCTATTGACAAATTCTTTTAAAAATTTGAGAATTGGTCAGGTCATGTATACAGTTATGTGTAATGAAATGGGTGGTATCATAGACGACTTGCTGACTTACAGATTTGGGGAAAAGCAGGCAATGCTTGTTGTTAACGCTGCCAACATAGAGAAAGATTTCGACTGGATAGTAAATCAATCAAAACAGTTTAATGTTACAGTTCGAAACTTATCCGACCAGTATGGTTTGATAGCTGTTCAAGGGCCACTGAGCGAAAGATTTTTAAAAACGTTTGTTTCAGATATCGATTCTCTTTCTTACTACACCTTCGCCAGTTATTCGGTCTTTGGAAAAAACTGTATTGTTTCTAGGACTGGATACACAGGTGAAGATGGATTTGAAATTTATTGTCATTGGGATGATACTTTTACTGTGTGGAATGAATTGCTTCAACGGGGAAATAACTTTGGTGTAAAACCGGCAGGCCTTGGTGCAAGGGATGTTTGCAGACTTGAGGCTTCATATATGCTCTACGGAAATGATATGGATGAAACCACAACACCTCTTGAAGTCGGTTTATCTTGGGTAGTGAAGTTTGACAAAGATTTTATTGGAAAAGATAGCTTAATAAAGCAAAAGGAGTTGGGTTTACAGAAAAGAATAAGAGGTCTTGAGATCTCTGACAGAAGAATCGCACGTCATGGGATGTATGTATTCAAAGGGGAGAAAAGAGTAGGTGTGGTAACCAGTGGAACTTTTTCACCAACACTCGAGAAACCCGTAGCGCTTGCAATGTTAAGCAGTGAGATAAAGATTTCAGATGAAATTGAAGTGGATATAAGGGGAAGTAAAGTGAAGGCTATGATTGTGAAATTGCCTTTTTACAGAGGTTCTGTAAAAAGTTCTTAGGAGGTGCGGTGAGATGAAAAGGTATGCAAAGACTCATGAATGGGTCTCGGCTGATGGGAATATTGCTATTGTTGGTATTACAAATTTTGCACAGGAAAAACTTGGAGATGTTGTATACGTCGATCTTCCACAAGTTGGCAAGGTAGTTAAAAAAGGAGAAATGCTTATGAGCATTGAGTCAGTGAAGGCAGCAAGTGATGTATATGCACCTGTAAGTGGAAAGGTTACCGGGGTTAATGAAAAATTGAACAATGAACCGGAACTTGTGAATAAGGATCCGGAAGGAGAAGGATGGCTTGTGAAAATTGAGATGAGTAACGTAAGCGAGCTGGAAGAACTTCTCGACGAGGAGGCGTACAGAAAGTTTTGCGAGGAGGAAGGATAATGAATCCATATATTCCTCATACAGAAGATGAAATACGACAAATGTTAGAAGTTATTGGTATTGAGACAGTAGAGGAACTTTACAGAGATATCCCTGTTACGTCGAAGAATCTTAATCTTCCAGACGGTCTGGATGAGTTCACAGTTGTCTCAAAACTCAAGAATCTATCTTTAAAAAATATGGTGATCGAGAAACCGAATATTTTTATGGGTGCTGGAGTATATGCTCACTACATTCCACAGATTGTGAAGTTTTTATCTTCACGACCTGAGTTTGTCACAGCTTATACCCCATATCAGGCAGAGGTTTCTCAGGGAACATTACAAGCCCTATTTGAATATCAAACAATGGTTTGTGAACTCACAGGTATGGAAGTTGCAAATTCTTCAATGTATGATGGTGCAAGCGCTCTTGCAGAAGCAGTTCTAATGGCTCACAGGATAAGTAATAAACGCAAAGTTCTTATAAGCCGGGCTGTTCATCCAGAATATATTCAGACATGCTATACATACGCAACTGCCCAGGATATAGAATTTGAAACGGTTCCTGTTACTAAGTCCGGAATGACAGATCTGGCAGTCTTAAAAAAACTCATAGATGATGATACGTCAGCTGTTGTTGTGCAATATCCAAATTTTTTTGGTATTGTGGAAGATTTGAAAATGATCAGAGAGTATGCTGATGGTCTTGTTTTGATAGTTGTAACAGAACCTTTCGCTTTGTCTTTGTTAGAGCCACCGGGCAGTTTTGGAGCCGATATTGTTGTTGGAGAAGGACAACCCCTTGGAGTATCGATGAATTACGGTGGACCGGGGGTTGGTTTCTTTGCTACGCTTGAAAAATATGTTCGCAAAATGCCCGGGCGATTGATAGGAGAGACAAAAGATAGTGAGGAAAAGACAGGATATGTCATGATTTTACAGACACGCGAACAACACATAAGAAGAGAGAAAGCCACGTCAAATATATGTACAAATCATGCACTTATGGCCGTAACGAATGCGATATTTATGAGTATTCTGGGTCCACAGGGCATGAGAGAGGTTGCTGAAAGAAGTTACACTAATGCTCATTATCTGGCCAAGAAATTGTTAGAAAGTGGATTTGAACTTGTTTTTGATGGTCCATTTTATAATGAATTCATTGTACGAATGCGTTCTGAATATGATAAGATCTGGAGAAAGCTGTTTAACAATGGAATACTCGCTCCTCTCCCTCTTGAGTGGTATTATTCTGAATTCAAAGATTGCGCACTTGCCTGTGCAACAGAAGTAAATACAAAAGAAAGCATAGAAAAACTGGTTGATCTTTTGGGGCGTGATATTGTATGATAATCTTTGAAAAATCAGTTCCCGGCAGGAAAGCTTACAGATTACCAGATGAAGAGCTTCAAAGGATTGATCCTGTTTTTCCAGAGCATTTGAAAAGAACCCGCCCATTAAGATTGCCGGAATTATCAGAGCCCGACGTGGTCAGGCACTACACTGCTCTTGCAGAAAAAAACTATTCTGTTGATAAAGGTTTTTATCCACTCGGGTCATGCACGATGAAATACAATCCAAAGCTGAATGAGTATGTTGCAGGCCTGGAAGGTTTCACAGATATTCATCCATACCAGCCATGGGAGTCAGTTCAGGGTGCGCTGCAGGTGATGTATGAGCTGAAAGAATTTCTTTGCGAAATTACAGGTATGGATGAAATGACTCTTCAACCAGCTGCCGGTGCCCATGGGGAATTAACGGGAATGCTTATCGTTCGTGCATATCACCTTTCTCGTAATGACAAAAAAAGACATGTGGCACTGGTGCCAGACTCAGCACATGGTACAAACCCGGCTTCTGCGGCAATGGCAGGTTTTGATGTTGTGGAAATTAAATCAACGGAAGATGGGCTCGTTGACCTTGAACAACTCGAAAATCACCTTAATGATGAAATAGCTGTGCTGATGCTCACAAATCCAAATACACTTGGATTGTTTGAAAAAGATATTGTAAAAATAGCAGAGAAGGTTCATCAGGCTGGTGCTCTTCTTTATTATGATGGAGCGAACCTGAATGCGATAATGGGTAAAATCAAGCCTGGAGAAATGGGATTTGATATAGTTCATCTCAATTTACACAAAACTTTCTCGGCACCACACGGAATGGGAGGTCCCGGGAGCGGCCCAGTTGGGGTAAAAGCTTTTCTAAGTGAATTTCTTCCGATCCCAATTATTAGAAAAGACGGTGATAAATATTATCCAGACTTCAAATTGCCAAATAGCATAGGTAGAACCAGAAGTTTTTATGGAAACTTTCTGGTTCTCTTAAAGGCTTATGTATACATACTGTCTATGGGGAAAGATGGGCTGACCAGGGCTTCTGAAATGGCAGTTCTGAATGCAAATTATCTGCGTTCCTTGATATCGAAATTTCTTAAAATAGCTTCACCGGGAATTTGCATGCACGAGTTTGTAGTTGATGGAAGCCAGTTTGTAAAAGAAACAGGAGTAAAGATACTTGATGTTGCAAAGAGGATTCTTGATTATGGACTTCATGCACCAACAGTGTATTTCCCTCTCATTGTTCATGAAGATATGATGATAGAACCAACTGAAACTGAAAACAAAAATACCCTGGACTATTTCGCGAAGGTGCTTGAGAAAATAGTCGAAGAAGCGAAAAAAACACCAGAAGTTGTGAAAACAGCACCTCATACAACGCCTGTTAAGAGACTTGACGACATAACAGCAACCAAAAAACCTGTTTATAGATACAGATTAAGTTAAAAGGGGGCACTCAGCCCCCTTTGAATGTTTATTGAGCAGAAATTCTATAAAGCGGTGATACGAAGTCCACTTTGCTTATTTTTTGAGGAATATCATCAACGTCGAAAACATATAATCCATCGCTGGCTGAAACATATGCATACAATGCGCCTGAAAGCTCTCTGATAACTACGTCATGAGCATAGGCAGATGTGTTCCAGCCGATGGGAAAGATGATCTCCGTTTCCTCAAGATTTCCAGCAAGATCATCGACGTTGAAACACAATATACCACTGTTACCCGCCGCAACAAAAACCTTATCATCGTAAGCTGTTATTCCGGCAAAATTCTCAGCAATTTCTCCGAGTGCCACACTTGTGGCGTAAGGTGTTAAGTCATTTCTGTAAGCTTCCAGATAAAGCTGATCTGAGTCTCTTCCAATGATCAGTATGTAGTCATCTTTCAATATCATGTCCACAGGTGTATAATTAATCTCAACTTCTCCTTGATGGTTGAGAAATCCTTGCGATTCAATGGACATCTTAACCAGCTTTAATTTTTCGTCTTTAACCCCTGCCAAATATATTGTGTCCTGGTTTATTGCTATGGCGCCAACTGAGCTCATATCATAAGGTTGAGTAGATTCTGTAGCAATGTTGTAGACCAGAACTCTTTCATCACCTGCCACGATAAGATAATTTGACCCATTAAAACTTCCAGCATCGACGCGCTTAGCGTTAATTGCTAATGAGATAATATTGGGCTGAGTTTGCTTCCCTGAGAGATAGTCTTTCAGATTTACGCAAATTATGTCGCCTGACGAATCAACCACGTAAGCCCATCCATCTAAGAATGCTAATTCTTTTGTGCTGTTGATGTCTTCTTCGTATCTTATTGGATATCTCAATGCGTTTGGCTGGTTTATGTCATATATGACGAGCTTGCTTGTACCGCCAGAGATATACAGAAAATCGTAAAGATTTGGAGAGGTAGGGCTTTGAGAGATAGAGAAAGTGTATATTTTACTTGAACTTGTTGCGCCTTTCAAATCTTTTGCAACTACTTTCCATTGATAAGATTTACCTGGTTCTAATACTGTAGAATATTTTGTGAGAGAATAATTTTCTTCTATTACATCCAGCGGTTGACCCTGTTCAGACAGATAAAGATCGTAAGTCAGGGTATCTTTATCCGGGTCAGAACATGTCCATTCAAATTCCACGTACATCGTGTTCAGTGTTTGATTATCAGATGGATTGATGAGTGATGGTTTATCAGGGGCTCTGTTGGTAGTTTGACCCCCACCAAACCAGTCGCTGATACCAGTACATCCTTGGAGAAACAATGCTATCAGTCCTGTTATTGATAGCAAAATGTACGATAACTTTCTCATTTTTTAACCCCCTTTTGGCACAATACATATTGATGACTGGTAAAATTGTACCACAGCTTTTTCAAGAAAGGAGAGTTTTAATGAGGGCTTTATTGGTAGATTATGATGGAACGCTTGTCGAAGTTAACGAAGAAAAATTTACAAAAGAATATTTTGTGCAACTCAAAGCTTTTGCTGAAAATAGGATGTCATTTTCAGGTAAAGAGATCATGGAATGCATTGAGCAAATTACCAATTTTGCTGATGGGAAAGCCAACAATTATGAAAGGTTTCTGGAATGCTTTTCAAAAAAAAGCCAGCTAAATTTTGCTGACTTGAAAGGAATATTTGACACATTTTACAGAAGTAAATATTTTGAAAATTTAAGTGTTTTTGTGAAACCTAACATTTCTGTGGTAAACTTGGTAAACAGGGCAAAAGAACATGGTATTTTAACAGTTCTCGCGACCAATCCGGTGTTCCCAAAAATAGCGATTATTAAGAGATTAGAGTGGATAGGTATGACAGAATGCAGTTTTGATTTGATAACGCATATGGAAAATTCATATTACTGTAAACCTGATCCAAGATATTTTCAGCAAATAATTTCTATATTGAAAGTTGCTCCAGGCGATTGCACTATGGTTGGTAATGATGAATATTTTGATCGCTCATGTGAGAAAATAGGTATTGAATTTATTAATGTAAAGGAAATCGACAAAATTCAATTAGGAGGTGGGGAACATGGCAATACCGATGTTGAATGAAAGAAAGGTCAACACAGCTTTTGCTATAGTTGCCATTGTTCTATCAGTAGTTGCTGGCTTGGCTGGTATTGTAGGAACTGCACACATGCTTGAGGGCATGGTTGAAGGTTTTTTCTCTGATTATGAATTTGGATATGGTCAGATGTTTGGTGGTATGGTCGCAGCGATTTTTGCAGGGATATTTGGCATACTGGCTGCTGTTTTTACTCTTATTGTTTTGAATCAGTGGAGCAGTGCTCTGACAGACAATATTCAAAACACCAAAACATTGTTGACTTATTTAAAACAGAAAGGTGATTCAGAGAAGCAGACTAACCTGGTTGTTTTAGAAGGTCATCTGTCAGGCTTACAGCTCTATACGTGGGCATATTGGGTTTATTTAATTTTCTATGTACTGGCACTTTTTACGGGAGTAGCTTCATTTGTTTTTTCAATACTGGCGATAATCTTTCTGGCTGTATATCTGCAAAGCGTATTCACTGTCTCGAAAAGGTTGGAAGAAATTAAGAATATTATGTACCCACTCTTAGGTGTTGAAACACCCATGTTGACGTATATTAAATCCAGAAATATAGGTGTGTTCATTTTGCTGGTTATAGTTACGCTCGGTATATACTGGTGGTATCTTTTGATAAAACTTTCAAGCGAAATAAACCAGTATATTGACGCTGATCAAAGGCTCAGGCAGGTGATAAATGTTTGAAGATCATGATAGATGTTGATGACGTGCTTGCTGATTTCAATGGAGCTTTTATAGATTTGAGCCATGAGCTTTTTGGTACGCCGAAAGATGTTGAGATAACTGAATGGGATTTTTACAGATGTATTCCTGGGCTGACCAGGGAAATGGAACAGGAAGTCTGGAATATCATTAAAAACAGGGAGAATTTTTACGAAACCCTGAAACCATTCGCCAGAGAGGAAGACTTCTCCTTGCTAAGAGAGGTTATTCTGTCGAAAAGATACGAGATTTTTTTCGTGACATCCCGCTTCCCAGTGCGAGGAAGGAGTGTTGAGGAGCAGACTTGCCGATGGATAAAACGTCACATAGGCGGTTCTATCTCGCCACTTGTGTATGTAACTTCAAAGAAAGGTGCGTTATGTGAAAAGATGAATATAAGCATTGCACTTGATGATGCTCCACACCATATTGATAATCTGATCTGCCATGGTGTCTCGGTTGTCGTTATGGATTGGCCACACAATAGACAATTCGTTGATCTTCCAAGAGTCAAAAATCTCAAAGAATTTTTTCACGTAGTTGAAAACTGGGATATTATATGTCAAAACCAAACAGTCGAATGATTAAAGCTGTTATATTCGACATGGATGGTGTTCTTATAGATAGCGAAAGACTTTATAGGGATATTTTCCATCAGATCTTCTCAAAGTTTGGTGTAGATTTTCAGGATAATTTGTTTGACGAATTGGCAGGCACAACTCTGGAACGCGGTGGAGCAAGAAAAATCATAAAGAAATTTGGCTTGAACATTGATGAGTTTGCGTTTATTGAATTAGTGCACGATCTATTCGAAGAGCTTTCGTATGATCTTAAACCCAGAGAATGTGTTTCAGAAATTATCGGTCAACTTAAAAAAATGCATATCAAACTGGGAGTTGCAACTTCTACAATCAAAGAAGAAGCCTTAAAAAGGCTTAAAAAAGCTAATTTGTGCGGTTTGTTTGACTCCATGGTTTTTGGGGATGATGTTGAAAAAAGCAAGCCAGATCCAGATATATACATTGAGTGTTTGAAAAGATTGAAAGTCAATTGTGCAGAAAGTATCGTTTTTGAGGATTCTGTAAATGGAGTTAAATCTGCTGTTGGCGCGGGGATTAAGTGCATAATAGGTGTGTTGCATGACCGCAACAATGCTCGTTCGTTGATTGAAGCCGGGGCTTTTTTTGCTGAAAAGCCACCGGAGGTTTTTCTCAGAATTTTGAGGTACCTCAGTTGAAAATTAGTTATAGTATAATTATTTGAGGATGGGGGTGAGATAATGCCGTGTTCAAAAAAGAATCCTGAGCCAAAAAAAATAGAAGAAAAGCCTAAGAAAACAGAAAAGAAGAAAAAATAGAATGCCCCGGCCTGAGCCGGGGGTTTTCATATCTCGGCGACCTTTGAGAATTTTTCAAGAAATTCTTCTCTGCTTATTCTGGCGACTCTGGTTAGTCTGGACAGCATTTCTTCATCTTGTAAATCTTTTCTGGTTAATCTGATCATGTAGCTGCGTGCAACTCTATAGTGCTCAGAATTTATATCTACCATACGGACTTTTGTCCTACCGGTGGATGGATCTATAAGTTCTTCGAAAGGCAGTATTCTAATTCTTCCATTGTCAAGGCACACCATACCACCAGTCAAATTTTCTTCATATTCTCCAAGTAAAAATCGCATTGCTCCGTAACCTAAGGTTCTTGTGTAATCAATATCGAAGGGTGTTGGCCTTGCACATCTGAGTTCATATCCAAGTGTCACGTCGATTATATTTATCTTTTCATCTCTCTGAGCGAAACGTTTCTGAATTTCCCTTTTGAGAATAGTTGCAAGAGGAATTTCGCTCAGTCTTATATGACCATGCGGATCAGTTTCAACTACTACGCCGGGAATACTTGCAAGTTCTTTCGGATCGATCATTTCTCCTATTCCTTCAGCTATTACTGCTAAACCATCGTTACGCCCCAGTGCTTTTCTTTTTATTATAGCTGCCTCAAGCAGATCACATACTTCAGAAAGTTTTATCCTTTCCTTTCTGAATTCTTCTCCAATAACGGTTAATGCTGCGCTTGCTGCTTTACCTATACCGAGCGCTAAATGACCTGCTTTTCTTCCCATTACTACGACGAAATACCATCTGTTTGTAGTTCTTGAATCCTGCATCAAGTTATAGACAAGTTCTGTTCCAACATGGCGTGCTGTTTCAAAACCGAAAGTTGGCATGCCTCCAGGGAGTGGTAGATCGTTATCGATAGTTTTCGGAACATGTGCAACACGTAGTGCTCCATTGCTCACTTTCATCACTGATGAAGCTGAAAATGCGGTATCATCCCCACCTATTGTGACCAGGTACCTCACCTGCAGTTCTTTAAGAGCTCTAACGACATTTTGCAGATCCTCAGCTTTTTTTGTGGGATTTGCGCGCGATGTTCTTAAGATAGAACCTCCTTCAATGTGAATGCGAGAGACATCTGAAATAGTTAAATGGCGGACAAAGGTCGTTTGTGCTTTCATCAGGTGCTCGAAACCGTCGTAAATACCCACTACCTCCAAGCCATTGTTAATGGCTTCAATTGTCACGGCGTTGATCACGCTATTGATGCCTGGTGCGGGACCTCCACCAACGAGAATTCCGACTTTCCCAGACACGTTAAAACACCCCTTCTCGTAGTTTATCGAAAGAATTATACTCCAACTCACCTGAGTTTAGAGATTTTTTTAGCTTGCCTTAATTAACAATGCATTTACGTTTTGTTTTTTATATTTTTAATATTCCAGATTAATGCACAGGTGTATCATATGTAGAAACAGGAGGGAAAGAGATTTGCGATTTTATGAGTCTTTGTTGAATGAAAAAATTTTAAGTGTTTTAGGTGCAAATATAAAGCGCTACTGTCCGGTGATTGTGGAAGGGCGTGTGTGTTTATATTGACACACAACCTGAAAAGATCACCGGGCTGCCAGTAAGGCGGCCCGATTTTTTTATTGGGAGTGATTAGAAATGAAAATCGTTGAATATTCGGCGAATGGAAACACATTTTTGATATTTGATTCGATGACAAATCTTTTAGGGGATGACACCAAGCGCGATTTAATTCTAAACTATATTACTGATCAGGATGGTGCAATATTTGTTGAAAAATCAGGCCAGGACTTTTTCATGGATTATTTTAATCGTGATGGAAAGAGGGCGATTTTTTGCGGCAACGGTGCGAGAGCTTTTGTGGCATTTTTACGTGATGAGGGGTTTCTGAAAGACGATCATCTCATATTTCATACAAAATCTGGCACCCTGAAAGGTTTTATTCAGAAAGAAAAGATATCGGTACAGATGCCTGGTCCGATATACCTTGGGAAAAGGGTGGTAGAGGAATTCGAGGGCCATCTAATCCGGGTAGGTGTTCTGCACTTTGTATTGAAAGTAAAATCTGTTGACAGAATGGACGTTATTCATGAGGGTAAGAGGCTGAGGGCTCTGACAGATGCCAATATAGACTTTTATCAGATTCTTGAAAAAAATTGTGTAAAAATGAGGACTTTTGAGAAAGGCGTGGAAAGAGAAACAAAAGCATGCGGTAGTGGTGCTGCGGCTGTCTTTTCCATATGTCAGACGGATAGATTGTTGGTTGAGGTCCCTGGTGGAATATTGTGCGTCTATATAAACGGAGATTCAATTTTTTTGCAGGGGGAGGTCAGAAGATGCAAGATAATTTTACCGAGATGAATAATGATTTAACAGCTGATTCCATTATTGAAATGATCAGTAGTTCGAAAAAGAAAACACCGGTAATCGCATACGTGAAAGGCCATTTGAGTGATATTGATATGAGTGGTGTTCAGTTTTTTGGAACAGATAATTTTGGAATTATTTTTGCCGACTATGAAGATCTGAGGCAATTCCTGGAAAAGAATGGAAATAAAATTCATGATGTGCACATAGAAGCTAAAGCCAGAAACTCCGCGCTTCCCATGGCAGACATTACAAAATTTAATGCACGCGTTGAGCCAGGTGCGGTAATTAGAGATCTGGTTAAAATCGGCGACGGTGCAGTTATTATGATGGGAGCAATTATCAATGTGGGTGCTGTTATCGGAGAAAAAACCATGATTGACATGAACGCAGTGATAGGAGGGAGAGCAATTATAGGAAGGAATTGTCATATAGGTGCCGGTGCTGTTATTGCCGGTGTTATAGAGCCACCAAGCGCAACACCAGTTGTGATTGAAGATAATGTCATGGTAGGTGCAAATGCCGTTGTTTTGGAAGGAGTGAAAGTTGGAAAAGGCTCAGTTGTTGCAGCTGGCGCTGTGGTGGTAAGTGATGTTGATCCATACACTGTTGTTGCAGGTATTCCGGCAAAGTTCATCAAGAAGGTTGATGAAAAAACGATAGAAAAAACGAAAATCATTGAGATATTAAGGCAGAGAGATCATTAGTTACCATATTTTGTACAAAAAAGTATAAGCTACATTTCTTTGGTACAATCATAATATAATCAAGAGATTTTTTAAGGGGGTGTATTTTTTGCTGGCGCTGTTGTTTGGAGCCATAGTTATTGCAGTGTGTTGTGTAATTATTCTGATTTTTAGGATTCTGGACAGCAGTCCTGGCAATGAGGAAACTATAAGGCTATCTGAGATGATACAGAAGGGTGCAAAGTCATTTTTGTTTCAAGAGTATGCTATTTTTTTCCCAATTATTTTTGTGATTGCGCTTTTGATATTCATTTTTCTTAACTGGATTTGTGCAATTTCTTTCATTGCCGGTGCTGTTTTTTCATCTCTTGCCGGTTTTTTTGGCATGATAATTGCTACGAAATCGAATGCCAGAACAAGCTGGGGAGCCATTAAAGGTTTACCAAGCGCATTGAGGATAGCTTTTTCCGGTGGAGCAGTCATGGGAATAAGCGTATCAACTCTTGGTTTATTAGGCATTGGACTAATATATAAACTGACGCGTAATGTAGAGTATATAAGTTATTATTCGCTTGGTGCATCTTTCGTGGCTTTGTTTGCAAGAGTTGGAGGCGGAATATACACGAAAGCAGCTGATGTAGGTGCTGATATAGTTGGAAAGACTGAGGCAAATTTGCCAGAAGATGATCCGAGAAATCCTGCCGTAATAGCTGACAATGTTGGAGATAATGTGGGAGATGTAGCTGGAATGGGTGCTGATCTTTATGAATCTTATGTTGGATCGATTTTTTCGGCGCTCGCTCTCGCAACTATTATTGACGCAAGATTTACAGATGCTATTTTTGCGCTGGTTACCTTCGGATTATTGTCTTCTATCGCTTCTGTTGTAATTACCTTAACAGCTGGGAAGAAATTCAGAGATCCGTCATCTGCTTTGAGATTTGGAACAATTCTGTCAAGCGTTCTTGTTGCAGTATGTATGTTCGTTTACTCCGCGGTGATCAATCTTTACAATATTTTCTTTGTTGTTATTCTTGGAATTTTTGTTGGCGTAGTTGTTGGGTTCGTGACGGAATTTTATACATCGGGCAAAAAAGTAATTAATCTGGCAAAATCAGCAACCATGGGCCCAGCAAATTCAATGATAAATGGTATATCCCTCGGTATGGAATCAACAAGTGTTGTTACTGTACTTATAGTTCTCGTTGTTTTAATTTCGTTCAGATTACTTGGACTTTTTGGAGTAGCTCTGTCAGCTGTGGGAATGCTTTCTACTATCGGCATGAGTTTATCGGTTGACGCTTATGGTCCCATTGCGGATAATGCTGGTGGAATTGCTCAGATGGCCGGTCTTGATAGCAAAGTAAGAGAGATAACAGATAAACTTGATTCTGTTGGCAATACAACAGCAGCTATGGGTAAAGGGTTTGCAATAACTTCGGCTGCTTTGACTTCCTTAGCTTTATTTTCAAATTACGCAAATGTAGCCCATGTAAGTACACTTGATATAAAAGATCCAACGCTTTTCACGGGTGCCATGATCGGTGCCATGCTACCATTTTTGTTCAGTGCTTTGACAATGAAAGCTGTTGGTAATACTGCAGATATCATGGTTGAAGAAATAAGAAGGCAAATAAAAGAAGTGCCTGGTATAATCTCTGGACAGGTTCAGCCGGATTACAATCGATGTATTCAAATAGCCACGAAAGGTGCTCTGAAAAGGATGGTTTTTCCATCATTGCTTGCAGTTATCAGTCCGGTTATGACATACTTTGTTCTTGGACCATCAGGAACAGCGGGAATTCTTATTGGTTCAACTGTTTCCGGAGTTATGCTCGCCATATTTATGGCTAATTCTGGAGGAGCCTGGGATAATGCAAAAAAATATGTAGAAGAAGGGCATTACGGTGGCAAAGGCTCTCTGACGCATAGAGCTACTGTTATAGGAGACACCGTTGGTGATCCACTTAAAGATACCGCTGGTCCATCTATAAATATACTGATTAAACTCATGGCAATAACATCTGTTGTAACTGCAATTTTTGTTGGGAGGTAGGAATATGAAAAGAATAGCTGTTCTTTGCGTCGGAAATGATTGCCCGGGATTGAATGCAGCTATCAGAGCAGCAACTGTTAAAGCTTCAGAGCTAAATATAGAGATTCTTGGTGTTAAGGATGGTTTTGAGGGATTCCTGAGCGGAAAAATAGAAGTTATGACAAGAAACACCGTTTCTGGAATATTGCATAAAGGAGGAACCATTCTTGGAACCTCTCTGTTTTTACCTGTGAATGAAGAAGACATTGTGCAGGTAGCAGAAAAGGTTGAACAGTATTCTATAACATGTTTACTGATACTTGGTGGAAGACTTGGAGTGAGAGCCGCATTGAAACTGATGCAGAGTGGTGTTCCATCTGTTCTTGTTCCGGCAACCATCGACAACGATCTTTCCTTTAGTGACTTTTCCATAGGATTTTTTACGGCTGTTGAACACGTTAAAGATGCCCTTGATATTTTGCACGCGACGGCGGAATCACATCACAGAGTAATGATTGTTGAAACGATGGGTAAACCAGGTGGCTGGATAGCAGTAGTTGGAGGTCTTGCAGGAGGGGCTGATTATATAATAACCAGTGCCGAGCCTCTTGATATCCAAGAACTTTTGAAGAAGATTCGCAGCCGTTATGAAAGTCAAAAAAGGTTTTCTCTCGTTATTGTAGAGAACGATGTCAACCTTCCGGGTGAAATATACCAGCTTGCTAATATGGATTCTCACATACCTCCAGCAGAAGCCATAGGTGAGTTTCTCGAAAAACAATTGAAAGATATAAACATGGAATGGAGATATACAAATCTCGGATATTTACAAAGAGGAGGCAGTCCTGTGTCTATGGATAGATTAATAGCAATTCAGATGGCGACGAGAGCAGTAGAAATGGTTAAGGCGGCAAGAGTGTACCATGCTGTTGGTATGAAGGGATTGACAGTGACAGAGGTGCCATATTCAGATACTATGATTAATGTACGAACTGTCGAGGAACATCTGAAAAATCTTGCAAAACTTTTTTATTGAGGGGATCAAAATGTCCTTGCTTGATGTTGTTGGTCCGGTTATGGTAGGGCCGTCGAGTTCTCATACTCTTGGAGCCATGAGAATAGCTAAGTTTGTCAACAGGATGATAGGGATGGTTCCGAAAAAGGTAGAATTCCTGCTCCATGGTTCTTTTGCAGAGACTTTTAGAGGACATGGTACAGATAGGGCACTTCTGGCTGGCATTCTGGGGTTAAGATACGATGATGAAAAAATAAGAGCTATTTACGAAATAGTAGATAAAGTTGGACTTTCTTATCAGTTCTCAAAAGCTAATCTTGGTGATGTGCACCCTAATACTGTTTGCGTAAAAGTTGAAGCTGGAGATTATCACCACGAAATAGAAGGTTGCTCTGTTGGTGGGGGGGCTATAAGAATCACGAAAATCAATGGTATCGATTGCAATTTGACATGGGCTTACGATACCTTGATAATAATCAATAAAGATGAACAAGGCGCACTTTCAAAGATACTTAGCAATTTGGGTGCAAATATTGCAAATCTTTATCTTAGGAGAATAAATCTCCTGGTTGGAAGGGCTTTGACTATAATCGAGCTTGATTCACCAGTAAATGTTTTCAATTTGTCGAAAAATCCGTTTGTTGTTGAATATTATTTTATTCCGAGAGACGATACGGTACAGGATTTTCTGGGTGGGTGATTATGAATTTCTCAGAACTAATTGAGTTGAAAAATAAAACAGGTCAACCTTTTCACGAAATTGTGCTGATTTCTCAGATGATGGAAAATGGTTCTGATCCAAATATTGTAAGAGAAAAGATAACTTTTCTACTGAAGACAATGTTCGAAGTCTGCGAAAAAAATTACGCCAAAAGACACCGTACATTAACTGGTCTCTGTGGAGGAAATGCTGAGTTGTTATCGCAATACGAACCTCACATGATTGGTAAATTTGCACACGTTGCCATGATCACTGCTTTGTCTGTGTCAGAGGCCAATGCTTCTATGTGTAAAATTGTTGCGTGCCCGACTGCTGGTTCTTGTGGCGTTGTACCCGGCGTATTGTTTGCACTCAAAATGGTTGAAGACTTTCCTGATAATGTGTTGATAGACAGTCTAATAGTGGCAGGGGCGGTAGGAGATGAAATAGCCAGAGTAGTTTCTACATCAGGTGCAGTCGCAGGATGTCAAGCGGAAATAGGAACCGCAGCAGCTATGGCAAGTGCTGTGGCTGTTTATAGTTTTTCAAATGATGCCGAAAAAGTTTCTCATGCAGCTGCCTTGGTTTTGAAATCTATGATGGGACTTGTTTGCGATCCAGTTGGTGGATTTGTTGAAGTGCCATGTATCAAAAGAAACGCTGTAGCGGTTAATATAGCAATAGCATGTGCTGAGATGGCACTCTGTGGTATAAAAAGCATAATTCCCTTTGATGAAGTAGTTGAGGCAATGGCAAAAGTTGGAAGATCTATTCCCGAGGAACTTCGTGAAACTGGACTCGGGGGCATCGCATCGACAGAAACAGCTAAATCTATTCTTGAAAAAATCAGGAGTGATCTGAATGAAGAAACGTATGAGCATTGAAATAAAAGACTCGGCAGATTTATGTACGCCCAGTGGCAAACTCAATCCAATGGCACTTGGATGGTCCAGACGGCCGTTAATTCGTTGCAATATTCATGGTCATTTTTTGAGAAAGAAAAAATGGAACTACTGGGCATTTATCAATCAAAATTGCATGTTCTCGGCGACTGTTTCAAATATAGATTACTTAGGTGTTGTTTTCTGTTATTTTCTTGATCTAAAAAGTGGTGAACTTATTGAGCGAACGGTTCTAACTCCATTTGGAACAGGTTGCAATTTACCAGATGTTGTGAACAAAGACGTGGAATTCAATTCAAAAGATATGAAAATTAGATTTCTGAGGCGAGATGAAAAAACATTTATAGAATCACACTTTGTCGCAAAAGGCAAAAGAATAGAAGCCCATTTAGAGGTTTTGCAAGAGAATATAGAATCTTTGAATGTTGTTGTGCCATGGAACTGGAATAGATATCAATTCACAAGTAAACAATATTGTTTGCCTGTGAGGGGGAAAGTATTTGTTTCTGAGAAATGTTATGATTTTGATCCAGATAACAGTTTCGCTACACTTGATTTTGGAAGGGGTGTGTGGAAATATTTAACTTTTTGGAACTGGGCAAATTTTGCAACGCGCTTAGATGATGGGACTGTTATCGGGGTAAATCTTGGAGCTGGCTGGACAGATGGAACAGGTACGAACGAGAATGCTGTTTTGATAAATGGGAAACTCAGCAAAATTGAAAGCGATGTAAGATTTGTTTATGACAAAACAGACCTTATGAAACCCTGGCACATATATTCATTCAACGGTGATGAGGTAGATATAGAGTTTCAGCCATACTTTCACCGCTCTGCAAAAACAAACTTGATATTACTCAGTTCGAACGTTAATCAGATGGTAGGTACCTTCAAAGGTTTTGTAAGGGATGGAGATAGAAAAGTTTACATAATCAGAGATGCCCTTGGATGGGCTGAAGAACATTACGCGAGATGGTAAATAGAGCCGAATCAGATTTTTACTATCCTTTTTATAATTTTCACAACTGTGTAAATATCTTCTTTTGAAATATCTTTGTGAGTCACAAATCTGTATATGCCTTCATGAGGTGGATTGATTTTCACGCCATTTTCTAACATTTTACCAACAAAAATTTCTGGTTCAATGGTATTAAAACTGAAAAACACCATGTTTATATCGAGCTGATCTTTCAAAACGTGAATCTGAGGGATTTCATCTAGAAGATTTGCCAGCAACTTTGCATTTTCATGATCTTCGGCAAGTCTGTCTATCATTTCATTCAGTGCTATTATCCCGGCAGCAGCGAGAACTCCAGCCTGTCTCATTCCTCCACCCATTAATTTTCTTCCCTTCCTGGCTTTCGCGACAAAATCTTTTGTACCTGCCAGAATTGATCCAACTGGAGCAGAAAGTCCTTTGGATAAGCAGAACATAACTGAGTCGGCACTTGAAGCTATTTGCTTTGCATCTACATTTAATGCAATAGCTGCATTAAATATTCTTGCACCATCTAAATGAACCGGTATTGAGCATTTTCTCGCAAGTTTGTGAACATTTTCTAAATAATCTATCGGTATTACTTTTCCACTTGAATGAGCGTTCTCCATGCAAATCAAGCCTGTTCTTGGATTATGTATGTCTTCATTTCTTATTGCCTTTGCTATTTTATCGATGGAGGGCATACCGTAAGGATCATCTATTGTTCGAAGTTGAACATTTGATATTACGGCAGGTGCGCCCACTTCATGAACAAAAATGTGGTTTGAAGAAGGCACTATGACTTCATCTCCTCTGAGTGTATGGGTGAATATAGCAAGCTGATTTCCAAAGGTGCCAGACGGAACAAAAAGGGCAGCTTCCTTGCCTATTTTTTCGGCTGCGAGTTCCTGCAATTTGTTAACTGTGGGGTCATCCTGATACACATCATCTCCAACTTCTGCTTCAAACATTGATCTTCTCATTTTCTCTGTTGGGGTTGTGACAGTATCGCTTCGAAGGTCTATCACTTCAATCCCTCCATAAACATAAATATTATACAGCTAACCTTTGTAAAAAATCCCGCATGGAAAATTTTGAAAAAGATATTTAAGTGTATTTTATGTTATAATTCTCGGCGAAAAGGTGTTTTTCATCTTAAATATTTGTGAAAAACCACATTTGGAGGGGGTGTATTTATGAGGTGGCTATCTTTTCTTATGTTATTTGCTATGGTGCTTTGTTTTGCTGCTGAACCTATAGTTATCGGAGTTTATGAACCCATGACGGGACCGTATGCAGCTGGTGGACAGATGACCATGGAAGGCATCAACCTTGCGTATGAACAGGTAAAAGAAGTTCTTGGAAGAAAGATTGAGCTTGTTCTGGTGGATAACAAAAGTGACAAAGTTGAAGCGGCAAATGCTGTTGCAAGATTGATTGAATATCACAAAGCTGTAGCAATCATAGGTAGTTATGGTAGTGCAGTTGCAATACCTGGTAGTGAAGTTGCTAATAAGCTTGGAGTTCCAATGGTTGGATGTTCGCCAACAAATCCGTTAGTGACCCTTGGAAAACCATTTGCTTTCAGAGTATGTTTTATCGACCCATTTCAGGGTACTGTTATGGCTCAATTTGCTGTTGAAAAACTTGGTGCAAAAACGGCTGTTGTAATACAGGATATTGCCTCAGATTATTCTGTAGGTTTGTCACATTATTTTCAGGAAGCTTTCAAAAAATTGACCAAAAATAACAAATCTGTTCTGGGTGTGATCTCCTATCAAACTGGCGATCAGGATTTTACAGCTCAGCTTACATTTGCTAACAGTAAAAATCCAGATGTGATTTTCATACCTGCTGCGGCGTACGGTGAGGCTGCTCTTATCATAAAACAGGCACGTGAGCTCGGAATGAAACAGGTTTTCTTGGGTGGTGACACATGGGAGGCACCGGAGTTCCTTGAAGTTGGTGGAAAATCTGTCGAGGGCAGTTATTTCAGCACCCATTTCGACACAGAAGCAGTGACAACACCGAAAGCCGCGGAATTTATAAAAGCCTTTAGAGAAAAATATGGCAAAGATCCAAGTGCTTTTGCTGCTCTTGGTTATGATGCATACATGCTCGTTATAGATGCCATTAAACGGGCAAATTCTGCAGATCCAAAGGCAATCAGGGACGCACTCGCAACTACCAAGAATTTTGAAGGCGCAACGGGCTACATAACGCTCGACCAAAACGGCGATGCGGTGAAAGATGCTGTTATAAGGATGGTGAAAGACGGTAAATTTGTTTATGTTGCAACAGTTAGACCTAGTGAGTAACTTTCGGTGCAGGCAGAACGCCTGCACCTTTCGGAGGTGCTGAAATGAACTGGACTCTATTTTTACAGCATCTGGCGAATGGTATAGCGTTAGGATTTGTTTTTGGTCTTGTAGCTATCGGTTATACTTTGGTCTATGGTGTGGTTAAGCTGGTTAATTTTGCTCATGGTGACATATTCATGATGGCTACATTTTTCGTTTATTACAGCATTACGCTTTTTTCAATTCCGTGGTGGTTATCTTTTGTTTTTGCCATTTTTCTTACAATTCTCCTGGGGATTTCTGTTGAAAAGATTGCCTACAAACCTTTAAGAAGCGCACCGAGAATTTCTTCGCTGTGTTCAGCAATCGGAATGTCCTTCCTGCTGGAAAATTTTGCAACAGTTGTGTTTGGGGGAAGACAAAAGCCTTTCTATCAACCAAATGTTCTGAACAGAACGATAGAAATATATAATGTGAGAATACAATTTGTAACAATAATTACAATTGTTGTGTCGATAGTCGCTTTATTATTTTTGAATTATCTCGTTTACAGAACAAAAATGGGTCTGGCAATGAGAGCTCTTGCACATGATTTTGATACAGCAAAATTAATGGGCATAAATGTGGATAGAACTATTACTTTTACATTTGCTGTTGGATCTGCTCTCGCTGCTATTAGTGCCATATTCTGGGCTTTGAGATATCCTCAAATATGGCCATTCATGGGGGTTTTCCCGGGGTGGCGCGCTTTTACGGCAGCGATAATAGGAGGTATTGGAAGCATTAAAGGTGCAATGACGGGTGGTTTTTTAATAGGTATGATTTCGATTTTGCTTGTCGCTTTTTTACCCGACCTGGCAGGATACAGAGATGCCTTCATTTTTATCATGCTTGTTTTAGTGCTTCTTTTCAAACCAAAAGGTTTGTTTGGTGAAGCATAGGGGGTTGTAACAATGTACAGAAAAAGCTCCTTCTGGCTTAGTGTGGCAACTGTATTCGCATTTTTCTTATTCATTGCTTACGCACAGGGCAATTTTGATGCTTATATTCTAAGAATCATGAATGTTGCCGCTATATATGTTATTCTTGGAGTTAGTTTGAATTTGATAAATGGTTTCACAGGGCAATTTTCCTTAGGACATGCCGGTTTTATGGCGATAGGCGCTTATACTTCAGCGCTACTTTACATGTCTCCTGAACTCAAAGCGATGAATTTTTTTATAAAACCACTCATCTGGCCTCTAAATCAGATTCAAATTCCTTTTTTTCCAGCTCTACTTATAGGGGGACTACTTGCTGCAGGTGCTGGTTTTCTGGTTGGGGCACCATGTATGCGAGTTAAGGGGGATTATCTTGCCATAGTTACCTACGGATTTTCGGAAATAATAAGAGTTCTGTTTAACAACCTTCAAAGTGTGACAAATGGTCCTCTTGGTTTAAAAGGTTTGCCGACATATACGAATCTCTGGTGGAGCTGGGGACTGGCTATCTTCACGATCTTTTTTGTGAAGAGATTAATCGACTCCAGCTATGGGAGAGCCCTCAAAGCTATAAGAGATGATGAAGAAGCAGCGGAGGCTATGGGGGTAAATTTGTTTTTCCATAAAGTTTTGGCATTTGTGGTAGGAGCTTTTTTTGCTGGTATTGCGGGTGGTTTGCTTGGAAGTTTGGTGATGACGATAGATCCAAATGCTTTCAACATAATGCTTACATTCCAAATAGTCTTGATAGTTCTTCTTGGTGGGCTTGGAAGCATAACTGGTACTGTGATATCGGGTGTTTTGATAGCTTTTTTAATGGAATGGTTGAGAATTGTCGAGACGCCAATGACTTTATTTGGTATTACGATTCCTGGAATAGCTGGCATGAGGATGCTGATTTTTTCGATTATCTTGATGATAGCAGTACTATTTTTCAGACATGGAATACTCGGGGACAGAGAATTTTCTTGGGAAGGTATGTTTTTAATTTTGAAAAGTAGAAGGGTGAAAAAAGGAGAATGAATTATGCTGAAATTAGATCACGTGACAAAAAAATTTGGTGGATTGATAGCCGTTAATGATGTATCAATTAATATTGAAAAGGGGAGACTTGCTGGCCTTATAGGACCTAATGGTGCGGGAAAAACGACTATTTTCAATATTATTACTGGTGTTTATAGACCAGAAAATGGCAGAGTTTACTTTAAAGATCGTGAAATCACTGGGGAAAAACCTCACAGAATAACGTCACTTGGGGTGGCGAGAACTTTTCAAAACATAAAACTCTTCTACAGAATGACCGTTCTTGATAATGTGAGGGTTGCATGCCATTTCAGGTTAAAGGCATCAATATTATCTGCTGTGTTTGACCTTCCCGGTTATTCAAAACAGGAAAAATCTATAACGGAAGAATCCTTGAAGTTACTGGAAGCTGTTGGGTTGTATGAATTAAGGAATGAACGTGCAAGTTCCTTGCCTTATGGTCACCAGAGAAAATTAGAGATAGCTCGCGCGCTTGCTACAAGACCCGAATTACTTTTGCTTGACGAACCTGCTGCAGGCATGAACCCGGAAGAAACATTAGACCTGATGAAATTTATTGTCAGAATACGCAATGAATTTGATCTGACAATTCTTCTAATAGAACATGACATGAAAGTAGTCATGGGAATTTGCGAAGAAATAACTGTTCTTGATCATGGAAACATTATTGCTCGCGGAACACCCCTGGAAATTCAGAATAACCCGGAAGTTATAAAAGCTTATTTGGGAAGTGGTGCTTATGCTCGTGGTTAATGATCTTTGCGTAAATTATGGTGCAATAAAAGCACTCAAAGGTATTTCTTTTCGTGTGGACCGAGGTAGTATAGTTGCCTTGATTGGTTCAAATGGTGCAGGAAAAACGACAACTCTGAAAGCCATCTGCGGTCTTGTGAAGATCAGATCCGGGAAGATTTTATTCAATGACGAAGATATTACAAACAAACCGACAAATCAGATTGTTTCCAGAAGAATTACGATGGTTCCGGAAGGCCGGCGAATTTTTCCGAATCTTACCGTATATGAAAATTTACTGATAGGAGCTTATCAGAGATCGGATAAAAATGGCATAAAAGAAGATATGGAATTCGTTTTCTCTTTGTTTCCAAGGCTTAAAGAGAGAGTTAATCAGAAAGGTGGAACGTTATCAGGCGGTGAACAACAGATGCTTGCTATTGGAAGAGCGTTGATGAGTAAGCCGGATTTGTTGATGCTTGATGAACCATCCCTGGGACTGGCGCCGATAATAGTCGAAGAGCTCTTTGAGATAATCCAAAAAATACACAAAGAGGGTAAAACAATACTTTTAATTGAACAGAATGCTTATGCAGCGCTTAATATAGCGGATTATGCATATGTTGTTGAAACTGGCAGGATAGTTTTGCACGGTAACGGGAAAGAGCTTTTGAACAATGAAAAGGTGAAGTATGCGTATCTTGGAGGCTGAATTTAAAATTTGTGCGGTGTTTACTTTTTCGTAACTTGACACTGTGTTGACTAAGTGATACTATGATATCCGGTCGCTCGAATAAGATGATGAAAATGATGGGTCTTACGAATTGAATAGAAGTAGAAAAGGTCTTGTTAAGACCAGGAGTATTGTGTCCCTGGGTCATTGAAATGTGGATAGCAGTCCCGCCAATCGAAATATAATTGAAAGTCAGGAATCAAAACCTTCACTATAAGTTTTGTGGAGGGTTTGATCCTGGCTCAGGGTGAACGCTGGCGGCGTGCTTAACACATGCAAGTCGCGCGGGGAAACCCCTTCGGGGGGAGTACCAGCGGCGCACGGGTGAGTAACACGTGGGTAACCTACCCCTCAGCGGGGGATAACCGGGGGAAACTCCGGCTAATACCCCATATTATCCGGTGACGACAGTTGCTGGATGAAAGGAGCGTTTGCTTCGTTGAGGGATGGGCCCGCGGCCCATCAGGTAGTTGGTGAGGTAATGGCTCACCAAGCCTACGACGGGTAGCCGACCTGAGAGGGTGACCGGCCACAAGGGCACTGAGACACGGGCCCTACTCCTACGGGAGGCAGCAGTGGGGAATTTTGGACAATGGGCGAAAGCCTGATCCAGCGACGCCGCGTGAGGGACGAAGCCCTTCGGGGTGTAAACCTCTGTTGTGAGGGACGAATAAGATCTGGAGGAAATGCCAGATCGATGACGGTACCTCACGAGAAAGCCCCGGCTAACTACGTGCCAGCAGCCGCGGTAATACGTAGGGGGCGAGCGTTACCCGGATTCACTGGGCGTAAAGGGGGCGCAGGCGATCCAGTATGTCGGGTGTGAAATCCCACAGCTCAACTGTGGAATTGCGCCCGAAACTACTGGGTTTGGGGCTGGTAGAGGGAGACGGAACTGCTGGTGTAGGGGTGAAATCCGTAGATATCAGCAGGAACGCCGGTGGGGAAGCCGGTCTCCTGGGCCAAGCCCGACGCTGAGGCCCGAAAGCTAGGGGAGCAAACCGGATTAGATACCCGGGTAGTCCTAGCCGTAAACGATGCCCACTAGGTGTGGGGGAGTCATTCCTCCGTGCTGTAGCTAACGCGTTAAGTGGGCCGCCTGGGGAGTACGCCCGCAAGGGTGAAACTCAAAGGAATTGGCGGGACCCCGCACAAGCGGTGGAGCGTGTGGTTTAATTGGATGCTAAGCCAAGAACCTTACCAGGGCTTGACATGCAGGTGGTACCAACCCGAAAGGGAAGGGACCCTTTCCTTTTGGAAAGGGAGCCTGCACAGGTGGTGCACGGCCGTCGTCAGCTCGTGCCGTGAGGTGTTGGGTTAAGTCCCGCAACGAGCGCAACCCCTGCCCTTAGTTGCCAGCGGTTCGGCCGGGCACTCTAAGGGGACCGCCGGCGACGAGCCGGAGGAAGGAGGGGACGACGTCAGGTACTCGTGCCCTTTATGCCCTGGGCTACACACGCGCTACAATGGGTGGTACAGTGGGTCGCGACCTCGCGAGAGGGAGCCAATCCCCAAAACCATCCTCAGTTCAGATCGCAGGCTGCAACCCGCCTGCGTGAAGCCGGAATCGCTAGTAATCGCGGATCAGCCATGCCGCGGTGAATACGTTCCCGGGGTTTGCACACACCGCCCGTCAAGCCACCCGAGTCGGGGGCACCTGAAGACGCCTATCCTAACCCGAAAGGGAGGGAAGGTGTTGAAGGTGAATCTGGCGAGGGGGGCTAAGTCGTAACAAGGTAGCCGTACTGGAAGGTGCGGCTGGATCACCTCCTTTCTAGGGAGAAATCGGGACTGCTATCCATATTTGAGTGGCTCAAGCGGGCTCGTAGCTCAGTTGGTGAGAGCGCACGCCTGATAAGCGTGAGGTCGGAGGTTCGAATCCTCCCGAGCCCACCATGGGCGGGGACGTAGCTCAGCTGGGAGAGCGCCTGCTTTGCAAGCAGGAAGTCAGGGGTTCGAATCCCCTCGTCTCCACCAATGGAAGGGTCATTGAAAACTGCATAGGAAGCGAAAAGGTCAAGGTACTAAGGGCATGCGGTGGATGCCTTGGCGATGGAAGGCGATGAAGGGCGTGGTAAGCTGCGATAAGCCTCGGGGAGCCGCAAACAGGCTTTGATCCGGGGATTCCCGAATGGGGAAACCTGATTGGTCGTAAGACCAGTCGCCGAAAGGTGCGAACCGGGGGAAGTGAAACATCTCAGTACCCCGAGGAAAAGAAATCAAACGAGATTCCCTGAGTAGAGGCGATCGAAAGGGGAAAAGCCTAAACCAGTGCGATGTTCAAGCCCGTAGGCGTTGTTGCACTGGGGTTGTGGGACACAGTTGGGCGAGGCTACGGACTCGCCGGGGAGTTACAAATCTTCTCCTTAGCTGAACCATCTGGGAAGATGGGCCGGAGAGGGTGACAGCCCCGTAAGCGAAAGGGAGAAGACTCCTTGAACTGTGTTCCCAA
Source organism: Pseudothermotoga lettingae TMO (assembly GCF_000017865.1). GTDB lineage: Bacteria > Thermotogota > Thermotogae > Thermotogales > DSM-5069 > Pseudothermotoga_B > Pseudothermotoga_B elfii. The sequence continues at coordinate 2,010,585 of NC_009828.1, read as the reverse complement.
GTACCGCGGGACCCGGGAAATCCTGCGGGAATCTGGGGGGACCACCCTCCAAGGCTAAATACTCTCCATCGTCCGATAGTGCACGAGTACCGTGAGGGAAAGGTGAAAAGAACCCCGGGAGGGGAGTGAAATAGAACCTGAAACCGCATGCCTACAATAAGTCGGAGCCCGCAAGGGTGACGGCGTGCCTTTTGATTAATGAGTCCGCGAGTTGTCGTCAGTGGCAAGGTTAAGCCGGTAGAGGCGGAGCCGTAGCGAAAGCGAGTCCGAATAGGGCGCAAGTCACTGGTGGCAGACCCGAAGCCGGGTGAGCTACCCCTGGGCAGGATGAAGGTGGGCTAAACCCCACTGGAGGTCCGAACCGATGGATAGTGAAAAATCCTCGGATGACCTGGGGGTAGGAGTGAAAAGCTAACCGAACCCGGTGATAGCTGGTTCTCCCCGAAACGCATTGAGGTGCGGCCTCGAGTGGTCTGTGCAGGGGGTAGAGCACTGATAGGGCTAGGGGGGTAACCTCCGAACCCTGTCAAACTCCGAATCCCTGTACATAAAACTCGGGAGGAAGTCTGTGGGGGATAAGCTCCATGGACAAAAGGGAAACAGCCCAGACCATCGGCTAAGGGCCCAGAGAGATGGCTAAGTGGGAAAGGATGTGGTGCACCCCAGACAACTGGGAGGTTGGCTTAGAAGCAGCCATCCTTTAAAGAGTGCGTAACAGCTCACCAGTCGAGGTGCACTGCGCCGAAGATGTAACGGGGCTCAAGCCATCCCCCGAAGCCATGGGTCTGTACACTATGTACAGGCGGTAGGGGAGCTTTCCGCTGTAGGGTGAAGGTAGACCCGTGAGGGCTACTGGACGAGGCGGAAGTGAGAATGCGGACATGAGTATGCGAGAGGAGAGTGAGAATCTCTCCCCCCGAATGCCCAAGGGTACCTGGGGAAGGGTCGTCCTCCCAGGGTTAGTCGGTACCCTAAGGTGAACCCGAAAGGGATAGCCGAAGGGAAGCTGGTTAATATTCCAGCACCACCTGTAATCGAGGTGCGAGGGGTGACGCAGAAGGGTAAGCGCCGAGGGCAAGTGGCATTCCCTTCCAAGCGGTTAGGGCGTTGATGGGTGTAGGTAAATCCGCACCTGGAGTCTGAGCCGTGATGGGAAGGACCCGTGAGGGTCCAACGGCGTTGACCCCACGCTGCCAAGAAAAGCCTCGCGTACCGTTCGAGGTTGCAGGTGACCGTTCCGCAAACCGACACAGGTGGGCGAGCTGAGAAAGCTAAGGGGAGCGGGATAACCCTCGCCAAGGAACTCGGCAAATTAACCCCGTAACTTCGGGAGAAGGGGTGCCGCAGTAGGGTGAACTCAGGGGAAAGGGCAACCTGGAAACTGAGGGAGCCTGAAGCGGTCGCAGTGACAAGGCCCTAGCGACTGTTTACCAAAAACACAGGCCTCTGCAAACTCGTAAAGAGGATGTATAGGGGCTGACGCCTGCCCAGTGCCGGAAGGTTAAGGGGAGGGGTGAGGCCGCAAGGCGTAGCTCCAAACCGAAGCCCCGGTAAACGGCGGCCGTAACTATAAAGACCGTTGTAGTTACGGTAAAAAACTCGGCTGTATGCGGGAAACTCTGGAGTGCCGGTGGGTACCACAGGTGTGGTAACAATCCCACGGAGTGCGAAAGCGCCAGACAACCCGCAGGAAACTCATCTAAGTTAAGGAGAATTTTCCATGCTGGACGTTAAAAGAATTCCACCGAAAATAGGTTACTACCTTGCAGGCTTTGCAGACGGAGAAGGGAGTTTCATGGTTGTTGTAAGAAAGAAAGATGATTATAAAAGTGGTTGGAAGATATCTGTAGCTTTCAATGTCTCGAATAAAGATAAGGTAGTGCTTGCACTTTTTAAAAGGTATTTGAACTGTGGAACTCTCCGTCAGCGTAAAGATGGTGTGTGGTACTATGAAGTAGGTAATTTCAACGCGATTGTGGAAAATGTGATACCTTTCTTTGACAGATTCAGATTTCTTTCTGCAGCCAAGAAAAATTCATATTCAAAATTCAAAAAAGTTGTAGAAATAATTGGAAGATCTGAACATACGACAAAGGAAGGCATTGAAAAGATATTATCTTTGAGGAATCAAATGAGTAATAATCGGTCAAAGCGAAAACACACCGATCAGGAAGTTTTGGGTAGCTTAGATGAGGATCCTCAGAGACCATACGCCGAGCATCACATGGGTTTGACCCCAAACGGGGATGCGCCGCCGACCCATGGATGATGATATGGTCCAATCCCTATGGTAACATAGGGCCTAAAATGGGATAGCCTCAATTGAGGTGAATGAAGTATTAACGAACGGTCCTAAGGTAGCGAAATACCTTGCCAGGTAAGTTCTGGCCTGCATGAATGGCGTAACGACTGGGGCACTGTCTCGGCGAGGGACCCGGTGAAATTTCAGTGTGGGTGAAGATGCCCACAACCTGCGGCTAGACGGAAAGACCCCGTGGAGCTTTACTGCAACCTGGTATTGGATTCTGACACATCGTGTACAGGATAGGTGGGAGGCTGTGAACCCGGCTCGTCAGGGTCGGGGGAGCCGTCGGTGGGATACCACCCTCGGTGTGTCGGAATTCTAACCTGAACCTGTGAAGAGCAGGTTGGGAACAGTGCCAGGTGGGCAGTTTGACTGGGGCGGTCGCCTCCTAAAATGTAACGGAGGCGCGCGAAGGTCGGCTCAGGTGGGTTGGAAATCCACCGAAGAGTGTAAGGGCATAAGCCGGCCTGACTGTGAGACCGACAGGTCGAGCAGAGACGAAAGTCGGCCCTAGTGACCCGGCGACTCCGAGTGGAAGGGTCGTCGACAACGGACAAAAGTTACCCCGGGGATAACAGGCTAGTCTCGCCCGAGAGTTCACATCGACGGCGAGGATCGGCACCTCGATGTCGGCTCATCCCATCCTGGGGCTGAAGCAGGTCCCAAGGGTTAGGCTGTCCGCCTATTAAAGGGGTACGTGAGCTGGGTTCAGACCGTCGTAAGACAGGTCGGTCCCTATCGGCCGCGGGCGCAGGAGGTTTGAGGGAGGTCTCCCCTTGTACGAGAGGACCGGGGAGAGTGGGCCTCTGGTGTACCGGCTGTCCTGCCAGGGGCATACGCCGGGTAGCTATGCCCATAAGCGATAACCGCTGAAGGCATCTAAGCGGGAAGCGCGTCCCAAGATTAGACCTCCCATCCCTTAAGGGAGTAAGGCCGGTCCGAGAATAGGACCTTGATAGGCCGGTGGTGTAAGCATCGTAAGGTGTTGAGCCAACCGGTACTAATAGGCCGAGGCCTTGACCTTACAGCTTCCTATGCAGTTTCCAGTGATCCTTCAGGTTTCCTCGGGTGCAGATACCAGAGCGGGAAACACCCGGTCCCATTCCGAACCCGGCCGTTAAGCCGCTCTGGGCCGATGGTAGTATGGAGGCGACTCCATGTGAGAGTAGGTAGTGCCCGGGGATTTAAAGAGGCTGCTTTAAAGCAGCCTCTTTTTTTGTATTGCTTTGCTATCTTTGACCTCCCCCCATTTCTAAAAAAGTGGGCTTCCTGCTTCACAAAAACTTTCGTCTCGCCGCAGGTTTAAGATCGGAGTGGTCCACCCCTATAGCTTGGATATCCAGGCTATTTTTTAGTATACTCTCTTTTCCTATTTTTTTATCAGGTATCTATCCTGCCTTTCGTCTCATGTTTGAAAATCATGGGTTTTCCCGGCGGGGGATCATAAACTATCATTGCTTATAGAAGTGGTTTTCACAGTCAAAGTAGCTTCTGCTGTCAGATTTTCCACGCTCAAAGAGCTGTTATATTAACACATGGCTAATTTTATTTTTGCCGCATTTATATTCTTACTGTGAACAGACATACAAATTATCCGTTCTCTTAGTGTTAAGTTGTGACATTATGTGCTGAGAGCAAACGATATTCATTATCCACTTATAAAAGTGGAAAATTTTTGTCTCTGGTTAAAGTGCTTCATAACTTTCCACGGGATATCCTATTTCTTCCATTTTGCTCAAGACTGTTTTGATATCTTCAGTATCAACAATAACAGTTTTCTTTTCAATGCTGATCTCATACTCCTTCAACCCGATATCATCGAATACTTTCGAAATTCTCATTTTACAGTGCTGACACGAAATATCCGGGACTCTCAGTGAATATTTCATGATCTTCTTCCTCCTAGTTAGATTTGTAAAGGTGGCACGCAATAATTCTACCATCTTCCATTTTAACAAGTTCAGGCTCAACTGAACCACAGATGCTCATTGAAAAAGGACATCTTGGATGAAATCGACATCCTTTTGGTGGATTGATTGGATTTGGAACTTCTCCTTCAGGGATAAATCTTTTTTTTGAGCTCATGATATCTGGATCTGGCTCTGGAATAGCCGATATCAGAGCTTTAGTGTACGGATGCATGGGAGATTTGTAGATGTGATTATATGTACCTATTTCAACAAATTTTCCAAGGTACATTACCCCTATTTTATTGCAGATGTATTTGGTAGTTGCAAGATCGTGAGTTATAAACAAAAAGGTCAGGTTCATTTCTTTTTTCAAATCAAGAAGGAGTTTTAGAAGTTGTGACCTTACAGAGACATCGAGCATGGCCAGTGCCTCATCGGCAACAACAAATTTCGGCTTTAAAATCAGTGCTCGGGCTATCACTACACGTTGCCTCTGACCACCGGAAAGTTCATGGGGATAACGAGAATAAATTTCCGGTTGAAGATTGACTTTTTCGAGCATCTCAAGAACCATATTCCTTCTTTCTTGCTCGCTTTTTCCAATGTTGTGTATTTCCAGACCGTGTTTCACGGCATCCCCTATTTTCATATAGGGGTTCAGGGCAGCCATAGGGTCCTGAAAGATTACCTGCATTTTCCTTCTGAAGGATCTCATCTCATTGTTACTCAATCTGGTGATATCAACCCCGTCAAATTCTATAGTTCCCTCAGTTGGTTCTATCAATCTGAGAACAAGCCTGCCTGTTGTGGTTTTTCCGCTTCCTGATTCCCCTACTAACCCGAAAGTCTCTCCCTCGTTTATCTCAAAAGAAACACCATCGACAGCTTTGACAAATTTTTGCGGAACTCTCATTAATATTTCTCCCGCGCTTCTTTTAACAGCAAAGTATTTTTTCAGGTTTGAAACACGAAGTAAGCTCACTTTCCTCACTCCTTAGCGATACAACCAGCATTTGACTTGTCCTCCGTCTATACCAAAAACAGGCGGTTCTTTTTCGCAAATGTCCATTCTGAATGGACATCTACTGGCGAATCGGCATCTTTCTGGCACGTTCAGCAAAGAGGGAGGTGATCCAGGAATGAAATTGAGCTGAAGATCTTCTGGGTTGGTGTTTGGAATACTTTTCAAAAGTAATTTTGTGTATGGATGTTTGGGTTCATAATAAATTTTGTTTTTGACATTCTGTTCTACCATCTGCCCGGCATACATGACAGCTATTTTATCGGCCATTTGAGCAACCACACCGAGATCATGTGTAATCAATATGACAGAAGTGTCATAGCTTCTTCTGAGTTCATCTAAGAGCTCCAGAATTTGTGCTTGAACAATTACATCGAGTGATGTTGTTGGTTCGTCAGCGATCACTATATCTGGATTCAAAACGAGTGCGAGTGCTATCATGACTCTCTGGCGCATTCCTCCGCTGAATTGAAATGGGTACTCTCTCATTCTTTCCGGTTCAATACCAACTTTTTCCAAGATTCGAGCAGCTCTTTCTCGAGCCGCATCAAAAGATATACCCGGTTCGTGTTCTCGGAGTGTTTCGTAGAATAATTTTTCAACTTTTATTATTGGATTGAGAGATGTCATTGGATCTTGGAAAATCATTCCCACGACTTTTCCACGCACTTTTTTCATTTCTTTCTCGTTTAAGGGAATTATGTCAATTTTTCCAACCGATAATTTGCCTTCATATTTTGTTTTCGCAGGCAGTAGTTTCAGTATGCCCTGACCAAAAGTTGATTTCCCACATCCGGATTCTCCAACAATACCTATGGTTTCACCCTTTTTTAACACAAGATCTATACCATCAACGGCTCTGACATATCCTTTCTGGGTGTGATAATGTATTTTAAGGCTTTCGGCTTTCAAGACTATTTTATCTTGGCTGTAATCCATGTTTATCACCTTCTCTCGCGAATTGTTGGATTCAGCAGCTCGTTGATTCCCTCGCTGAACATAGAAAAACCGAGAGCTGCGGAAACAATCGCAAGTCCCGGGAACATTATTCCCCACCAGGCTCTGCTCAGAACAAATCTCTGTCCACTGCTCAGATCAAATCCCCAGTCCGGAGTCGGAGGAGCTATACCAAGTCCCAGAAAAGACAGGCCTGCCTCTGTCATAAGTGCGTCTGCGAGATTCATTGATAGAACGACAACAACAGATGGCAGGACATTTGGAAAGATGTACCTTATAAGTATTTCCCAATTTTTAGCGCCAAGAGCCCTGGCAGCCTCTACATAAAGTTCGTTTTTGATTGATGCTACCTGGTTTCTAATGATTCTAAAATATGTGGGTGCGTAAACAACGGCGATTGAAAGTGATATGTTTACCACTCCTGGTCCCAGAACGGCTGCAATAGCTATGGCAAGAACCAATCCGGGGAAAATATACATCGCATCCATTATCAGAGTTAAAATCCTGTCAATCCATCCACCGAGATATCCAGAGATCAATCCCAATGGTACACCTATGGCGAATGCTATCGCAACTCCCATAAAAGAGATACTTAGAGCTATTCTTGCTCCATATATGACCCTGCTAAGTATATCTCTCCCTAAATTATCCGTTCCAAACCAGAATTGTTTCGAAGGTGGTTCAAGAGACAGACCGACCTTTTCTGTCGGATCATATGGTGCTATGTATGGCGCGAAGGCAGCTAAAATGATGAAAAAAATCAAAATGGAGGAACCAATGATTGTCAATCTGCCGGTTCCAGAACCTGTCAAATCTCTCATGAATTCCCCTATCTTTTCGCTCATAAAACCTCTGTTCTTGGCCACCTAACCACCCCTTAGTACCGGACTCTTGGGTCTACCAAGGCATTCACTATATCTATGATTATGCTTATTATCACTATGAATAATGCGAAAAAGACTATAGTACCCTGAATTGCAGGGAAATCTCTATAACGTATTTTCATAACTAAGTAGCTACCTATGCCCGGCCAGGAGAAAGTCGTTTCTGTTAGAATAGCACCCGCGAGCAATATGGCGAATTCCATACCCATTATTGTGAATATCGGGACAAAGGCATTTCTCACAGCATGTCCATAAAGAACTATCTTTTTTCTTAAGCCCCTCGCTCTGGCAGCTTTTACAAAATCTTTGGATAACATCAAGACGGTGTTGTTGCGGACCATTCGTAAAAATACGCTTGAGATAACCATACCAAGTGTTATACTTGGTAGTGCTAAATAACGAAAGACATCGATCAATCCATGCCAGTCTTTCGAGAGAATAGCGTCCAGAACATAAAGTCCTGTGACAATTTTAAATTCAGCTGAAGCAGGGATTCTTCCACCCACAGGAAGCCATCGTAAATATGAAGCAAACACTAATTGTAAAATCAAACCAAACCAGAAAACAGGTATTGCGTACAGTAATAATGAATAAACCCTTGCTACAATGTCCAATCCTTCATCTTTTCTCCACGCACTTTCTGCTCCCCAGAATAACCCAATTATTAGGGCTATCAAAAAAGAAAAAATAGTCAGTTCCAGAGTTGCTGGAAAACGATCTTTAAGCTCTTCGAAAACAGGTCTGTTAGTAAGTGTGGATGTACCAAGGTTACCAGTCATAATTCCTTTAATGTAGTCAAAGAATTGAATTAACACAGGTTTATCTAAACCTAACTCATGGCGCTTTTGCTGGATAACTTCAATGGGGGCTTTACCTCCCAGAATGGCAAGCACAGGATCTCCAGGTATGATCCGAAGGATGAAAAATATAACAGCGAGCAAAATGAAAATCATTGGAAGGGCAAGAATTATCCTTGTTATTATATAGCTCTTCAATGACAAGATTATCACCCCGCAAGTTCTGCAAAAAAGCCCGCGCACAGGCGGGCTTTATAGATAAAAAAATTAATTACTTTTTCTCAAGTACATAATATCTGAATATTTGTGTAGGTTCAAGGATTATGCCAGATATATTGGCTTTTGCTTCACAATCTGCAAAACCTTGCCAGAGAGGTATGTATGGGACATCCTGGGCTAAGGATTTTTGAACTTGCTCATAAAGTTTCGATCTTTCTTCAACGGATTCAATACCACGTGCTTGCATCATCAAATTCTCAACTTCCATGTTGCTGTAAAAACTACCGAGCGACTTGGCTCCGCTTTCACTCAGGAATGGCCATACGTAATCGTCCGGGTCAAGATAATCCGGGTACCATCCAAGCAGGAATAATCCCATTGTTCCATTCAAGAAATATTCGACATACGTTGACCATTCGGCATATTTGATATTTACTTTTATCGCTTTTGTTTCTTCGAAAGATCTTTTCAAAAGTTGCGCGACATCAGCCTCTGTAGAACCGTAATGAGAAGGCGTATACCACAAATCGATCTGCAAGGGCTTTGAAGAAGAATAACCTGCTTTTTTCAGCAGCTCAACTGCCATATTCACGTCACGCTTTGGCATTGCATCAATATGGCTCCACCATCCCATTGGGATCATGGAATATAGAGGTTTTGCCAGATCAGAGAAGACTGTTTTTGTAATCACATCTCTATCAACGGCATAGGATAACGCTTGCCGCACATAGACATTGTCAAATGGTTGCTGTTTAACATTTATAACTAAGTAACGAATCTGAGGGCTTGTTCCTAAATAGACCTTTATTCCGAGCTGTGATTCCATGTTTTTCAGATCGAGAATATCTCTTGGATCCATGTGCCTGTATGCGACATCTATTTGCCCTGTTTCAAGAGCCATCCTCAACTGGGCGGAGTTTTCAAAAAATTGGATGATTATTTTTGGAGTCTTTGGAGCAGGTCCGAAGTATTTTGGATTGGCTTCAAGAACGATTCTGACGTCTCTTTGCCATTCTGTGATCCTGTAAGGTCCTGAAGCTAACGGGGCTTCATCAAAAAATTGATTCTCCGGAGTTACTTTTGGATTGACCGGAAATGCGACAGTGTAACCAAGCACTGAAACAAAAGCCGAGAATTTGTATTTAAGTTTCACTTTCAACGTGTGCTGGTCAACAACCTCAATTTTATCAATGACATCACTCAGCAAGAACGCCGGATCCCCATTCAACCTTAATACGCGTTCCCATGACCATTTGAATACTTCTGCATCAATTGGTGTGCCGTCCTCAAACATTGCTCCTTTTTTAATGGAAAAAATGTAAGTAAGTCCATCATCAGAAACACTCCAGTTTTCAAACAACCACGGTATGATTTCGGCTGTTCCTAATTTGTAGTCTACAGGGCCAGCCAGGATATTTTGAAGAATGTTGCTGGAAAAATAATCATAACAATTGGCAGGATCAAGCGTTCGAATCTTGTCTGTGGTACCAACTACAATGAATTCAGCGGAAAACACGGCAATAACAAGCAAAACAAATAACAGCACAAGATATTTCTTCATACCCTTCCCTCCCCGATAAGAGTTTTCTTAGCGTGTATTATATCACACTGATATATAAATAATCCCAAATTCGCAGCTGATTTTTCGCAAATCTGTGACCAAACCCATGCAAATTAAATGCTGTACCTGTGACAATCTGGCTTGTATCAGAAGGGCTTGCAGGATTAGTTTTTTATCAAAATTGTGTTATTTATTTCTTCCTATGAGGAAACTCATTCTCAGGATCGATGAAGTTTTATCATAGTCAATTTCTACCTTATTTACAAGCATTGCTATTAAGGCGATATCTTCATCCGAGCCGTATTCACCAACCAGGGGTAAGTAATAATAACCCATTTCCTCGTGGCTCTCGGTTTTCAGATAAGACTTGAGAGAATCAATGTCATGATTATTTAGAAGTGCTCGAGACTCTATGACTATCGAAAGTTGGCTTTCACAGTTGTCAATTTTGATACTCATGTTACTCGCGTTTTTTGACAGAAGATACCTGATTAGTTGAGCGCAGAGTTTCGTTGCTATTTCAATTTTTCTTGGCATGAGTTAATCCTCCTTCTTGTGGATTACTTTTATCAAAGGAATTAAAAACATCGCCACAAGCCCTGCGGCAAATCCGTTATTATAAAGATTGAGCCCACCATGCAGGAATCCCACATTGTTTACAACAGCTATATGGAGGAAGCCAGCGATAATACCCCATATTGGTCCAAATTCTCCGGCAATTGGTGAAAGCGTTGTTCCAAACAAGGCGGCAAGTACATTGTTGGGGTCTGATAAACTGTATTTATTCGTGAGACCTCCGATAGTTATGCCGAATAAAACTGGTAGAACATTTCTTGGATGTTTTCCAAAGGCTCCAAAACCGGTTACGGTAAGAATTCCACCCACAGTTGGTCCATTCAGTTGACTACCGGTTATCAGCACATAGAAGGTCATTGAAAAACCGAGTAATCCCATGTTGAAAAGTGTTATCGGAAATCCCTCAAATATGACAAAATCACTGACCAATCTTCCAGAGTGTTTCATAAGCTTGCTATAATTCGAAAGTGATTTTCTGTTCATTTTCCAGCCATAGTACATCATTAAAGCAAAAACAAAAAATAGAAAAATTGATAGAACGATATTATTGCCGATTGACCAGACTTTTTGCGTTGGTATTTCATAGCCGTAGGTTCTGAGGAGTGCTGCAGCAACCATACCGATCATGCCACACGTAAACCCAACATTATATAAATTGTAACCCTTGTGAGTGGTCAAAAAATATCCGGCGAGATCTGGCAAAACAAATCCGATGGCTATAGCAACAATATATGAAACAAGGATCTCGTTGACTCCTTTCACAGGGAGAAAAAACGCAATTTGTGTGACGAGTAGGGCTATGGCTGTACCGAAATATGCAACGTATACGTATCTTGAAAATGGTTCTCGTTTGTAAAGAGAGTATAAAAAGACACCTATTAAGATTGGCCAGACATTGAAAATATTTTTTCCAAATAAGGCAAAACCACCAACTGTCAGTATTGAAGCAAAGGACAATCCGGTGGTAGGCAATTTCATGAGGTGCAGAAACCAGGTGAAAGTGATCATCAGGATACCGGAATTTATGAAAGCAGCGGATAGCCCACCAATTTCGATATAATCGGTTAGCAAATAATCTGGAACGGTTATTATTTTCAAAAGATTTGCAATCAGGTCTACTGGGTGCCACAGTCCACCTGTGATTAAACCAAAGATAATAAAGAGAAAACCAAAAGAATACAGGAAAACTCTATGTTTTTGCACAACAGATCCTCCCGTTTTTGTTGTTGAAACTACAGCAATATTATAGTAAAAAAAGCTGGCGGGCGCCAGCTTTTCAATGACAACATCCATGTTTTTTAGAAGGCTGGATGAATTTATTCGGGTCAGACTTAAACTTTTCTGAACATTCTTTGCTGCAAAAGTAATATTCTTTTCCCATATATTCAAACTTTTCCGCAGCTTCATGTATTTTTATTTTCATGCCACAAACAGGATCTTTGACTTTCATGATATCACCTCTATTCTGAGTTCAAACCAGTGTTTTTTTGAGCCTTTCATATTCCTCTTCTGTAATCTCACCTTTCGCTAAACGTTCTTTAAGAATTTCCAGAGCCCTGTTTGATTTTTCCATAGCATTTGCACCAAATGAAGAAAAAAACCATCTAAAAAACATTGCTGCAGCAACTATTACTACTATGCTCCAGACAATCATAATTACGGCTCCAAACCAATTCCAGTGACTAAAAAAGTTCCATCTTCCAAACCACCACCAGCACATAAACTCGCCTCCTTTCTTCCTACCCACCTGGGTAGGTACATAATGATTATACAACTTACCAAAACCAATCAATTATCTTCTTATTGAACTCTAATTTTTAAATAAATTCTTCTCGTTAACGAATGAAACAATTATTATTTACTGATTATCTGTTGATTCATGATAATTTACCATTTGATAATTTGTATGTTATTTTCAGGTAATAGTACAGTTTTTGAAATGTGATAAAGTTTCTTCTTGAGAATTAAAAGGAGAGCGGTTAATATGTTTTTTTTCAATCTCAAAAAAATGAATATTTTTGATCTATATAAAGGTATTGTTGTTTTTATTGAAAGGGGCTTTAAGCCCCTTTTATTTTGCAAAAAATGTGAGGTGAGCGATATTGAAAGCTTATGATCCATTCAAGAAACTATGGCATGAAGTAGATATAATAACGCCTGTAAAGACCCGGGGTCTTATAGCCTGTCCGACATTTTTTGACATCCACACGCATGTGAGGTTGAACGGTCAGGAAGATTATTCCTCGCTTCAAAAAGCAGCTATAGCTGGCGGTTTTGGAAGGGTCCTGATACAGCCGAATACTTTACCTTCAATCGAAACATACCAGATTTTTCACGAACATTTAGAACTTGCAAGAGATAAAATTGTTGACTTTTACTGGGCATGTTCTATCTTTGGAGAACTTCATCCAGATGGAAGAAAGATTCTGTGTTATTCAAATGATGGTTTTGAATACGATACCAGAAGAATTCTCAATGCTTTTAAAAATAAAAAGCCATATCTTTTACTTGATCACAGTCAACTGCACGAATTGGATGGGATTTTTTATGATGGAACGAATTTGAGTAATAAGACTCGTCCTGTGTCGAATGAGGCAATATCTATATTTAGAAATGTCATGCTTGGATTAGAATATGGTTTTAAAAGGTTTCATATCCAGCACGTTAGTACTCAAAGATCGATTGAGACCATTATATATCTGCGTAAATATGCAGAGATTACATGTGAGGTGACCCCCCATCATTTGTTTTTCAATATGCATGATATAAAAAATACGAATTTCAAAGTCAACCCGCCTTTTGCCAATGATTTCGATAGAGAAACTTTGATAAAAGCAATTGAGAATGATGTTGTTGATGTGCTTGCAACAGATCATGCACCCCATCCGGAAAAACCGGACGATTTTGAAAGGGCTCCTTTCGGAACAAGCGGCATAGAAATTGCTTTCAGCGCTTTTTACACGATTATAGGCAACATTGAAAAAGTTATAGAAAAAATGACCATTGCTCCAGGAAATTTAATGGGTCTGAGACTTAATTTCGATCTTGATAATATAGTCCTTATTGATCCGGATGCTCGTTATACTGTTGATTCAAACAAGTTTTTCAGTAAAGGCAGAAACTGTGTTTTTGATGGAATGAAATTAAATGGAAAAATAGTTGGTGTGAAAATGAAAGGAAAGTGGGTGTACTGGGATGGAGAATTTTTTCTTAACTAAAAAGAACACGGTGAGGCTCAGTGAAGATTCTTACTTATTTACTTTTGAAGAAAAGCTTGATTTTGAGCCCACGCAATTTATCATGATAGAGAATTCTTCAGTAACCAGAAAGCCATTTGCCCTTGGAAGATGGAAAGGAGATCTTGCAATAGGGATACAGGTGGTTGGCCCCGGCACAGAGTACATTGCAAAACAGAAGATACTCAGAGCTCACGGTCCCTTAGGCAGACCGTTCCAACCATCTGGTAGGGGCGCAATCATTGTTTCCTTAGCATGTGTAGCCATGGCCTTTGATTTACAGCAGAGGCTTTTAGGTGAGGTTTTTGTAGGTTCGCTGAAAAAACCATTTGTCGAATTGCCTTTTAAGGTAGTTATAGGCGATGAGCAATTTACCGAATTGCTGAAATCATTGAACGGATATGACTGGTATTTAATAGTTGGTTCTGAAGGTATGGAGAAAGTTTCCTATGAATTGCTTAAAGACAGGGGTGAGGTTTTTCTATCACTTAACGAGTATATGGCTTGCGGCATAGGTGCCTGTAAGGGTTGCGCTGTAGAGACAAGGGATGGTATCAAACATGTTTGCGTCGATGGCCCAGTTTTCAGGGGTGATTTGTTATGCATTTAAAAATTCCACTGATTATTGCATCCGGCACTGGAGGTATGGGCGAATATCTGAAATTGATAGATCCCGAATATATAGGTGCATATACACTCAAAACCATAACATTTTTTCCGAAAAAAGGCAATCCACCGCCAAGACTCTTTGCCACAGAAAATTACTTGATCAACTCGATAGGTTTAGAAAATGTCGGTTTAGAAAAATTTCTACAACAACTTTCCAGCGGAGAATTTGAGGAACTTTTCGCAAAAACAAAGGTGATAGCAAGTTTCTCTGGTGATGATGTTGATCAAATGCTCCAGATTGCAAAAAAAATTAAGCCATTCGAAAAAAAGTTTATCGCCATAGAATTTAATCTTTCATGCCCTAATGTATCGAAAGGTGGACTGGGTTTACTTTCTGATATCCATGGTCTGGATAATTTATTGTTGTCTATTCGAAGAGAACTTAATGGCTTTCTCATAGCAAAAATCGGAATAGAGGGAATTTTTGTTGAAGCAGCGGCAGAAATTTTGAAAAAGTGTGGCTGGCAGGGATTGAGTTTGATAAATACTATTCGTTCTCTATACATTATCGGTAAAAAGATTATCAAAGGAGGACTTTCCGGTCCGGTTCTAAAGCCGGTAGCTTTGAGAGCGGTTTATGAGGTTAAAAATAGGGTGAGCGATCTTTATGTGATAGGAGGCGGTGGCATCATGAATGAAGAGGATGCGGATGATTTTATAAAAGCAGGGGCAGATGCCGTAAGCATTGGAACCGCCATCTTCAAAGATCCAAAAATCGTATCAAAAATAGCCAAACATATTTCGAGGAGGGAGTTAAAGTGATACCAGTTTTAAGTTTAGATATGGAAGACCCATTTGAATTTATTGACAGATATGGAAGTTTTGATTATGTCAAAGTTGGTCACAACCTTGCGTGCAGCGGAAAACAAGTTCTGGGTGAGCTTGAAAAAAGAAATCTTAAAGCAATACTCGATTTGAAATTTGCTGATATTCCTTCTACTGTGGCACGATCTATAAGATCCTGGGATCATCCATGTATCGTTGGCTTTACAGTTCATGCCGCAGCAGGTGTAGACAGTTTGAAAGCCGCACTTGAAAGTACTGATAAGATCGTGTTTGCAGTTGTTAAGTTAACTTCTGTCGAGGGAGAATTGGAGGATTATCTTGACCAGATAAACTCTATAAAGATCCTTGGTTGTTCATTTGTTTTACCCGGTAAGTGGGCAATGAAATTGAGAAAGCAGATACCTGCAAAAATACTCGTTGCAGGGATCAGAATGCTCAGACAGGCGGATGATCAAAGAGATGTGGTTAATCTTGAAGATATTTTGCAAGTTGCGGATTATGCTGTAATAGGGAGAGAAGTCTACAGAAGTGTAGATCCATCAGAAGCTATGGAAAGAATAAGGAGGATTGTCTATGCTTGAGATTCTTAGAAAAACGGGGGCATTACTTGAAGGGCACTTTTTATTGTCTTCAGGGAAACATTCTTCAAAGTATATACAGTGTGCAAAACTTTTCGAAAATCCAGATTTCGGCGACCAGATAGGTGAGATGATCGCAGAAAAGGTAAAACATTATAATCCGGATGTAATAATAGGTCCAGCTATTGGCGGGGTGATACTTTCGTATGTTGTCGCGCGCGCTTTAAAAGTGAAGGCTATTTTTGCAGAGAGAGAGAGTGGAACAATGAAGTTGAGAAGGGATTTTAAGATCGAAAAAGGAGACAGAGTAGTTATTGTTGAAGATGTTACCACCACTGGTGGCTCAGTAATGGAGGTTGCGCAAATTGTTGAAGAATGCCAGGGTCAGCTATGTTGCGTAGCAAGCATCGTAGATCGATCTGTTAAACCGTTGCCATTCAATGTTCCGTTTTATTCTTTGATAAGATTGCAGCTACCAATTTACGAACCCGATAGCTGTCCACTGTGTAAAGAAGGTATTCCGTTATTTAAACCCGGTAGCAGATGATCATAACTCTATGTTGAAAAATTTTTTCACTAAAAGACCTATGAAAAACGAGACAGCTGCTACTCCCATACTTATAGAAGTCATCTCCAAAAAATTTTTCTTGAAATTTTGTTCTTTTACTACTGAAACGAAGAAAGTAAAAACAAATATCACCAGAATAGCATTACATACCGTCATTGCAAGTGCAACAAATGGATTTACAAATACAAGATACGGAAATGTCAGGAATAACACAGTGATGATATAGGCAATACCCGTGTACAGGGCAGATTTGAGAGGTTTTTTCTCGCTGCCCTCTGATTTTCTCGAAAGATAGTCCGATGCCGACATTGACAAGGCAGCTGCTATTCCAGTGATTATACCAGAAAGGGCAACAATGGCAGTTTTTTGAATAGCGAGAGTTAATCCAGCAAGTGCACCCGTTAGCTCAACAAGTGCATCGTTCAAACCGAGTACCATCGAGCCTATGTACTCGATTCTTTCTTCGTTCACCAAGCTAAGCAGAGTTTTCTCGTGTTCTTCTTCGTCTTTAATGATTTCTTCAAATAGTTCCTCATTAGATTTCTTATAAGATAGCTGGGCTTTATCTTCATTTTGCTCCATCAATTTCAGTGCAAATGTTATCCCCAAAAATTTTGCGATCAATAAATAGAAAAATACTTTAAAATTATTTGGCTTTGCTTCTTTTCCTGTTCTGCTTTTGAGTTTCTCGTAATGTTTCAATTCATCAAGTGCGATTTTGCGCAGAATATCTGAATTGGCCTTATCTATTTTTGAAAGTTTTGAGTAAACAAAATACTCTGTAATTTCATTTTTCTGGAATTTCAACAGCATTTTTGATCCTCCTTTTGCACCATGTCATAACCTTGAAATGAGCAAAGTTTCTGTAATTTTTTCAGACTGTGATATACTTTATATGAGCTATTAAATTAGCATTACTCATTATCATTATGCCATGTCAATGTTAGTTAAAAATATGATGGAGGTGAATCTCATGCCTGAATTTGTTAATCCTTTCAGTGGAAAAGTACCAGACAGAAAACTCTCACTTTCAGAACTTATAAGGGCTATTAGATTGAATATTGCTGCCGAGCATGAAGCAGTTCATCTTTATATGGCACATGCTGATGCGACAGATCATCCTCTGGCAAAGAAAGTTCTTATTGATATTGCAAACGAAGAGAGAGTCCATATTGGTGAATTCACGAAGCTCCTCGAGATTCTCACGAAAGATGAAGCTCAGTATATGTCTGAGGGAGCAAAAGAAGTTGAAGAAATGATGGTGGAAAATAACGAAGAGCCGACCATAGGATCTTTAAAGGACGGTGAGAAAGATGGCAAATAAATATCTGATGCAGGAAGATGCACCGTTTGATCCAAAACTCTGGCAACTTTTCAATGAGACCATGACAGATATCGCAAAAGCTCAACTTGTTGGAAGGAGAATTCTTTCTGTTAAAGGTCCTTTTGGTCTTGGTTTGAAGCAAATTTCCATAACTGATGTGCAGATTGAGCCGGGGGTTTTTTCTAACAAAACTCTTCCTCTCTTTTACATCCACAAAACATTCAATATTTCTAAGAGGGACATAGCTTCGTATGAAAGGGAAGGTGTCACGCTTGATTTGAAAAATTTGATAACTGCTGTCAGGGAGTGTGCAACCATAGAGGACAGGTTAATCTTCGAAGGAATTAATTCGCACGGACTTGTCAGCGCGCCCGGGACAATTTCTATGGAGCTCAGCGATTGGAAAAATGTTGGGCAGGCCGCCAGTGATGTTATTGAGGCTGTTACAAAACTCGATGAAGCCGGATTTCATGGGCCTTATTTGCTTGCACTTTCACCTGATAGATACAATTTGCTTTTTAGAAGGTATGAAAGTGGCAATCAAACGGAGTATGAACACTTATCAATGATAATCAAAGGCATTTATAAAGCACCTGTTTTGAAAAATAGCGGTGTCTTGATGAGCGATTCTGAAGCCTATGCTTCAATAATACTCGGTCAGGATTTATCAATAGGTTTCATAGGACCTGCAGAGGAACGGTTCGAATTTTCTATTTCTGAAAGTCTTGCCTTGCTCATCAATGAGCCTTCTTCAATATGTGTGCTCAAAGGTTAAATGAAATTTTCTGATTTCTGAAAATAGGCAAAAGGCCGGAGATTTTGTGTTATGATCAGAATGTACAAGTGAATATTCCCCTCCCACGGGGAATGCCCTTGTATAATTCCGAGAATAGGGCTCGGAAGTCTCTACCGGACAGCCGTAAACTGTCCTGGCTACAAGGGCCTTATCTTTTATCGGTAGAGACTTTTGCTACCGATTTTTTTATTTTGGAGGTGGACACATGAAAGTTGCTATTGTTGTGGGTAGCAGCAGTGATTTAGAACATGCCAGACAGGCTTCTGATACTCTGAGAATATTTGAGCTTGCCCATGAAATATTTATTCTTTCCGCCCACAGGACCCCACTCGAAGTTATGGATTTTGCAAAAAATGCGGAAAAAGAATTTTCTGTGATAATAGCCATGGCTGGTAAAGCGGCACATCTGCCGGGAGTGATCGCTTCAATGACATCTCTACCAGTCATAGGAGTTCCTCTTTCTGCTTCCATAAGCGGAATTGATTCGCTATTTTCAATAGTACAGATGCCCGATGGAATACCTGTTGCAACAATGGGTGTGGATAGCGCAAAAAATGCTGCTCTGTTTGCGGTTGAGATATTGTCTTTGAATAATTCAAAGTTAAGGGAAAAATTGAAAGAGTACAGAGAAGATCTGAGAAGAGGAGTTCTTCAGAAAAACGAAGATCTTAAAAGGGGTGAACCTCAATGAAAAAAGAGATACTTTATGAGGGTAAAGCAAAGAAGGTTTTCAAAACTGATAATCCCGAATTTTTTGTGATTGAGTACAAAGATGACGCAACCGCTTTTGATGGCAAGAAGCGAGGTACGATTAACAATAAAGGTGTCCTGAACAACAAAATTTCGGCTATTTTTTTTGAACTCCTCCAGAAACATGGTATAGAAACCCATTTTGTAAGGTTGTTGAGTGAAAGAGAGATGCTCGTCAGAGCCGTGGGGATAATACCTATAGAAGTTATAGTCAGAAATATAGCTGCCGGAAGTCTTTCAAAAAGGCTTGGACTTGAAGAAGGAACTATTCTGAAAAAAACTGTGCTTGAACTGTGTTATAAAAACGATGAATTATCAGATCCGATGATAAACCGCTACCATGCACTTGCTATGGAACTCGCAACAGAGGAAGAGCTCAACCGAATCGAGCAAACAGCACTTAAAGTGAATGAAATTATGAAGAATTTTCTTGGGTCAAAGAACATAATCCTTGTTGATTTTAAACTTGAATTTGGCAGAGCAAATGGAAAAATCTTGCTTGCCGATGAGATTTCACCAGATACTTGCAGGTTCTGGGATGGTTCAACAAGGGAAAAACTTGATAAAGATAGATTCAGAAGGGATCTTGGAAATGTTGAACAGGCGTACTGGGAAATCTATAAAAGAATTAAGTGAGGAGTGAGCTTGTGTACAAAGCAAAAATTCAAATAACTTTCAAAAATGGCGTGCTTGACCCCCAGGGCAGTGCCGTCAAGCAAGCTCTGCATCATCTTGGCTTTGTATCAGTAAAAGATGTGAGAATAGGCAGATTAGTGGAAATTCTTATCAGCTCGCAAACACCGTTGGACGCCGAGAATCAAATTAAACAAATGTGTGAACAGTTGCTTGCCAATCCTGTGATAGAGGAATACAGAGTTCTCTCACTGGAGGAAATAGAATGAAAGCGGCCGTCGTAGTTTTTCCTGGATCTAATTGTGACAAGGATACTTTTTATGTCCTTAAGTATGTGATGGGTTTTGATTGTTATTATGTTTTCCACAAAGATCATTTTTATGAAAAAGAGTTTGATCTGATAGTTCTTCCAGGTGGGTTTTCTTACGGTGATTATTTAAGAGCAGGGGCGATTGCGAGGTTTTCACCGGTCATGAGAAGTGTTTCTAAAGCGGCAGAAAATGGTGTTTTGATTGTTGGTATATGCAACGGCTTTCAAATATTGACCGAAGCAGGATTACTTCCAGGCGTGCTTATGAAAAATAAAGATTTGAGATTTCATTGTCATGATGTGTATTTGCGTGTTGATAATAATAAAACCCCGTTTACATTAGCGTATTCAGAGGGAGAAGTAATCAAGATGAATATAGCACATGGAGAGGGAAACTACTATTTCGATCATTGTAAAGAAATTGAGGATAAGATAGTTCTTCGCTATTGCGACAGGAATGGAAATATCACAGAAGATTCAAACCCGAACGGTTCTGTTCTCAATATAGCTGGTATAGTTAGCAAAAATGGAAATGTTTTTGGTTTGATGCCTCATCCCGAAAGATGTTCTGAAAAGTTACTTGGTTCAGATAATGGCAAAAAAATTTTCGAATCAGTTGCTCTGTATTTAGAACGGAGGAAAGATCATGCTTTCGCATAGAGATCTGGGGCTTACTGATAAAGAATATGAGAAAATTGTGGAGCTTCTTCATCGTGAGCCGAACGAAGTAGAACTCGGTATGTTTTCAGTAATGTGGTCTGAACATTGCAGCTATAAACACACAAAACACCTTCTCAGAGATCTTCCTACAAGTGGTGAAAGAGTGATTCAGGGACCAGGAGAAAATGCCGGGGTTGTTGATATCGGTGATAATCTGGTAATTGTTTTCAAAATGGAAAGTCACAATCATCCTTCTGCAATCGAGCCTTTTCAAGGAGCAGCAACTGGGATAGGCGGAATAGTCAGGGACATATTCGCCATGGGAGCAAGGCCAATAGCACTTCTTGATTCGTTGAGATTTGGTGATCTGAAAAGTGCAAAAGTGAAATATCTTTTCTCAGGTGTGGTGTCTGGTATAGCACATTATGGAAATTGCATAGGTGTTCCAACGGTTGCTGGAGAGATCTATTTCGACGATTGTTATACAGATAATCCGATCGTGAATGTCATGTGTGTTGGTATAGCAAAAAAAGATGAAATAAAGTTTGCGAGAGCTCAATTTTCAGGTGCCTCGGTTATGCTCGTTGGCGCTATGACTGGTCGTGATGGAATACATGGAGCGAGTTTTGCATCGGAAAATCTTTCTGAAAAATCCCAGGAAAAGAGGCCTTCCGTCCAGGTTGGGGATCCATTCATGGAAAAATTGCTGATAGAAGCATGTCTTGAAGCTATCAAGATTGAAGGTGTTTTGGCTGTTCAGGATCTTGGCGCAGCAGGACTAACCTCTGCATGTTCTGAGATAGCCTCTAGAGGAAACAAAGGAATTGAGATAGACCTTGCTTTCGTTCCTCAGAGAGAAAAAGGCATGACACCGTATGAAATAGTACTTTCTGAATCACAGGAACGAATGCTTCTGGTAGTTAAACCTGAATATGAAGACGAAGTAAAACAGATTTTCCAACGCTGGGACCTCTATTCTCAAAAAATTGGCGTTATAACAGATGATGGGCTTTTCACTGTCAAAATGAATGGAAAGATTGTCGCGCAGGTACCAACAAAAGCGCTAACAGAAAAAGTGCCTGTTGTCGAGATGAGTTTTGAGAAGCGGGTTAATTCGGGAAACGCCGATGTTCCGGAGCCAGAAAATTTGCAGGAAACATTTCTCAAATTACTTTCAAGTGAAAACATCTGCAGTAGAAGGTCTGTTTATGAAAGATATGATCATCGTGTTGGTATCAATACAGTAGTGCTTCCTGGTTCTGATGCTGCCGTACTTAGGATTAAAGGTAGCAGTAAGGCTATCGCTGTTACAACAGATTGCAATGGTTTTTATTGTTTTCTCGACCCTTATGAGGGTGCAAAAATAGCTGTAGCAGAAGCGGCCAGGAACTTAGTTGCCACAGGGGCTATGCCGGTTGGTATAACAGATTGCTTAAATTTTGCCAGTCCAGATGATCCAAAGGTTGCTTACCAGTTAAAAAGAGCTGTTGAAGGTATGGCTGAAGCTGCAAGATTTTTGAGGATACCCATTGTGAGTGGGAACGTTAGCCTCTACAACGAGAGCAAGAAGAGAAAGATATATCCAACGCCTGTAATTGGAATGGTTGGCTTGATAGAAGATATCAGCTACATTTGTGATGCTGCTTTTAAAAATGAGGGAGATCTTGTGGTTCTCATCGGAGAAAATTTTTCTGAGAGTGCGTGTGAATATACAAAGGTTATCTGGGGCATCGATTATGGAAAAGTACCGAGTATAGATCTGGAAGTAGAAAAGCGAGTTCAGCAGGTTTGTTTGAAAGCAATAAGGGAAAAAATCGTCAGTTCTGCACACGATCTTTCGGAAGGAGGGCTGGCAGTATCTCTCGCGGAGTCTTCTATTTTAGGTAATATAGGAGTTATCTGTGACCTGAGGGCGAATATCAGAAGAGATTTTGTACTTTTTGGAGAACAGCAGTCGAGAATGATTGTAACAATCAAAAAAGAAAATCTTCCGCTTCTTAAAAAAATTGCTGAAGATAATAACATTTCCATCTGTGTCATTGGAAGAGTGGCTGGTAAAAAATTTATCATCTCTGTGAATGGAGAAAAGGTGATTGATTTGAACATCGACGAAATCAGAGAGGTATATTATACATCTCTTGAAAAGTGGGTGAATGAATAGTGCCAGTTAAGGAGGCCTGTGGTTTACTTGGAATATATTCATCTCGAATGGACCGCTCTATTGCAAAAACAGTTTATTATGGGCTTTTTGCTCTGCAGCACAGAGGCCAAGAGAGTGCAGGGATTGCGGTAAGTGATTTGAGATCTATTAAATATCACAAGGGACTTGGTTTAGTATCAGAAGTTTTTGATGAAAAGAATCTTGAAGATCTGACTGGAAAAATCGCTGTAGGGCATGTCAGATATTCCACTACTGGCAGTAATTCACTCAATAATGCCCAGCCTCTGGTTGTAAGATATCACTCTGGTGAGCTTGCAGTGGTGCATAACGGTAATTTAATAAACGCGTTTGAAATAAGGCAAGAACTTGAAAAAAAGGGATTCGTGTTTCACACGACAACTGATAGTGAAGTAATAGCCGCATTGATTGCAAAATCTGGCACAGATTTAGTTGAATCTGCAATTCAGCTTACAGAAAAAATAAAAGGAGCTTATTCGCTGCTGATAATGACAAAAGACAAACTTCTCGCGGTAAGAGATCCTCATGGTTTTCGTCCTCTGTGCATAGGATCGTACAATGACGCATATGTTGTTGCCTCTGAGAGTGCTGCCCTCGATACAATTGGTGCTTCTTTTATGAGAGATGTTTGTCCGGGTGAAATAGTTGTTTTTGATAAATCTGGTATGTCAACTTGCAATGTAAGTGTCGAAAGAAAATCCCTGTGTATATTTGAATTTGTTTATTTTGCGAGACCAGATAGTGTTATCGATGGGGTAAGTGTTTACATGGCACGATGGAAAGCAGGAAAGATCCTTTCGAAAGAACATCCTGTTGATGCGGATTTGGTAGTTGCTGTACCAGATTCTGGAAATGTTGCTGCCATAGGTTTTTCAGATGGAACAGGTATACCTGTGGGAATGGGATTAATCA
Source organism: Pseudothermotoga lettingae TMO (assembly GCF_000017865.1). Taxonomy (GTDB): domain Bacteria; phylum Thermotogota; class Thermotogae; order Thermotogales; family DSM-5069; genus Pseudothermotoga_B; species Pseudothermotoga_B elfii. Next base: position 1,986,954 of record NC_009828.1, on the reverse strand, counting down.
AGAATCGCTATATAGGAAGAACTTTCATTCAGCCCTCCCAAAGAATAAGAAACCTTGGAGTGAAATTGAAACTCAGTGTTTTGAAAGAACTGGTAAATGGAAAGAAAATTGTTCTGGTTGATGATTCTATCGTCAGAGGGACAACGATGAGCCAGATTGTAAATATGCTTAAAGATTGTGGCGCAAGGAGTGTTCACGTTCGCGTGAGTTCACCGCCAGTTAAGTATAGCTGCTATTTTGGTATAGATACCTCTTCGAGAAAAGAATTAATAGCATCCAGCTATGATATAGAATCGATAAGAAAATTTGTTGGTGCTGACAGTGTTGGTTATTTGAGCATAGAAGGATTAGTTGAAGCAGTTGGTATGAAGGATAGAGATCTTTGTCTGGCTTGTTTCACAGGCAATTATCCTTTGAAAGCACCTCGTAAAGGAAAAAAATACCTTTTTGAAAAGAGGTGATTACTGTGGGATTTACCTACAAAGATAGCGGTGTTGATATAGATGCAGCAGACCTTTCAGTTCAGATGATTAAAAGATATGCCAGGCAAACACACATAGATGGTGTTCTCGGCGATATTGGAAATTTTGGTGCGTTTTTTCAACTTGATGGTTCTTTGCGTCAACCTGTTCTGGTTTCGGGTGCGGACGGAGTTGGAACAAAGTTGAAGGTTGCTTTCATGATGGATAAACATGATACCGTTGGAATAGATTGTGTTGCTATGTGTGTGAATGACATACTTGTTCATGGTGCAAGACCCTTATTTTTTCTGGATTATATAGCTGTTGGTAAATTGATCCCTGAAAAAATTAGTCAGATTGTGAAAGGTATAGCAGAGGGATGTACTCAGGCTGGTTGTGCACTCATAGGTGGTGAAACTGCACAAATGCCGGATATGTACAAAGAAGAAGAATATGATCTTGCCGGCTTTGCTGTTGGTGTGGTTGAAAGAGAAAAATTGCTGGATGGTTCGAAAATAAAGCAAAGAGATGCTGTGATTGGTTTAGCTTCGAGCGGATTGCACAGCAATGGGTTTTCTCTGGTCAGGAAGGTTTTGCTTGGGAAAATGAAGGTTGATGAATATATAAGTGATTTAAAAAAGACATTAGGTGAGGAATTGCTGACCCCTACGAAGATTTATGTCAGAACTGTTCTTGATGTCTTGAACGATAAAATTCATGGTATGGCACACATAACTGGTGGTGGTTTGCTGGAGAATTTACCCAGAATTTTGCCAGAAGGTCTTGAGTTTCGCATAGACAAAAATTCCTGGGAAGTTCCTGTTATTTTTAAAATCATTCAGCGTCTTGGAAAGATAGATTCGAAAGAAATGTACAGAACCTTCAATATGGGCATAGGGTTTGTGATGGTGGTAGAAAGAGATGAAGTTGAGAATCTTTTGAGGAAATTAAATGAGCTGGGTCAAAACGCATGGGTAATCGGTGATATCGTTCCCGGAGAGAAGGGTGTGATCATTTGATTCTCAAAGTAGGAGTTCTCGCATCCGGTAACGGAACAAATCTTCAAGCAATAATAGATAAATCCAGAAATGGTCAGATACCAGTCAGGGTTGCTGTAGTAATAAGTGACAGAAACGCTTTTGCACTTCGAAGAGCTCGTGCTCACAACATTCCTGCCTATATTGTTAAACCCGGTGAATATGATTCCCAAAGAGAATATGAGCAACAAATGGTTGATATACTGAAAAAACACGGATCTGAATTAGTTGTGCTGTCTGGTTTCATGAAAATTTTATCCCCACATTTTATTGACAGTTTTAAAGGAAGGATAATAAACATTCACCCATCTTTGATACCTGCATTTTGTGGCAAAGGATTTTATGGTATGAAAGTTCATGAAGCTGTAATTGATTATGGCGTAAAGATCACAGGGGCTACAGTTCATTTTGTCGATGAAAATGTAGACTCAGGGCCAATAATCATTCAAAAGGCTGTTGCCGTGGAAGACTCTGATACGCCCGAAACAATCGCACAGAAGGTTCATGAAATAGAACATGAGATACTTCCGGAAGCGCTGAAATTATTTGCACAGGGCAAACTCAAAGTAATTGGCAGAAGGGTTTTTATAGAGAGGTGAAGAATAATGAGGGCTTTGATCTCTGTTTCTAACAAGTCGGGCGTTGTCGATCTTGCCAGAAACCTCGTCCAGTTTGGCGTAGAAATAATCAGTACAGGAGGTACGGCGAGATATCTTAAAGAACATGGTATAAAAGTCGTCGAAGTATCTGAGATAACTTCTTTTCCGGAAATACTTGATGGAAGAGTGAAAACTCTTCATCCTCTGATCCACGGAGCAATCCTGGCAAAAAGGGATAGTTTTTCTCATGCAGAAGAGCTCAAAAAGTTTTCCATCCATCCTGTTGATATCGTTGTTGTCAATCTATATCCTTTTAAAGAAACTGTCAGTAGAACTGACAATATGGAAGAAATTGTTGAAAATATTGATATAGGTGGTCCGACTCTGTTAAGATCTGCTGCAAAGAATTTCAAAGATGTGCTGGTTTTGTGTGATCCGAAAGATTATTCGTGGTTAACGGGAAAACTTTCAAATCAGGAAAAGATAACTTTCGAAGAAAGAATGCGTTTGGCGCTAAAAGCCTTTCGACACACCGCCTGCTATGATGCTGTGATCAGTGAGTTTTTTGCCAGAAAATCGCGCGAAAGATGCTTTCCAGAAGTACTTGTGACTGGTTTTGAAAAAATTACTGATCTCCGTTATGGTGAAAATCCTCATCAAAAAGCAGCTCTTTACAGAGAACCTTTTGTGAAAGCTTCGTCAATTGTGAGCGCAAAGCAATTGCACGGGAAAGAACTTTCTTATAACAACGTTTGCGATGCAGATTCGGCACTGGCAATAGTCAAAGAGTTTGATATGCCGTGTGCTGTTGCAGTGAAACATACCAATCCATGTGGAGTAGCATGTAGCGGTGATATACATGAAGCCTTTGAAATGGCATACAGAGCAGATCCAATGTCGATATTCGGTGGAATAGTTGCATTTAATAGAGAAGTGGACGAATCACTTGCTCGCAGGCTTAACGAGATATATCTTGAGTTAATTCTGGCACCAGGGTATTCTGAAGAAGCTCTTGATATTTTGAAGAGAAAGAAAAATTTGAGAGTTTTGATAGTAGATTTATCAAAGAATGATGGTGATCTGGAGTTTCGAAAAATTAGCGGGGGAATACTTGTTCAAACGAAAGATGATTTTGATTATGAGAAACTGAGTGTTGTTACGAAGAGATCTCCCACGCAAAATGAACTTGAAGATCTTCTCTTTGCCTGGAAGGTAGTCAAACATGTAAAATCAAATGCAATCGTCCTGGCAAAGAATCACCGCACGCTTGCTATTGGAGCAGGTCAGATGAACAGAGTTTGGCCTACAGAGCATTGTGTGAGAGTAGCGGAAAAAGAGGCAAAAGGTTCGGCATTAGCTTCAGATGCATTTTTTCCTTTTCCAGACGCGCTTGAGGTGGCCGCAAAAGCTGGTGTGTCAGCGGTGATTCAGCCGGGCGGCTCTATAAGAGACGATCAAGTTATAAAAGTGGCAGATTTGTACAATATAGCTATGATTTTCACAGGAACAAGGCATTTTAAACATTGAGGTGATTTTTGTGAAAATTCTTGTGATAGGACGCGGTGGAAGAGAGCACGCTTTGGTTTGGAAGCTTGCTTTTAATAAAAATGTGTCGATTTACTGCGTTCCCGGGAATGGCGGGATTGAAGAAAATGCGAGATGCTTTCAGTTAAATCGAATGGATCAAATACTGGATTTTGCGTTGAGAGAGAAGATAGATATTACAATCGTTGGGCCGGAAAATTACCTTGTGGATGGCATAGCGGATAAATTTGAGGAGCGTGGGTTGAGAGTTTTTGGTCCAAGAAAGCAGGCTGCGCTTGTAGAAGGTAGCAAGGTATTTGCAAAGATCTTGATGGCAAAATATGGCATTCCAACAGCTTCTTTTAAGATTTTTGATGACCCAGATTCTGCTGAAAAATACATTTCAGAAATAGACAAACCTGTGGTTGTGAAAGCTGATGGCCTTGCTGCCGGTAAAGGAGCAATAGTTGCGAGGACGAAAAAAGATGCATTTAAGGCTATAGATAGTCTTATGAGAAAAAAGATATTCAAGGAAGCTGGAGATAAAGTGGTTATTGAAGATTTTCTTGAAGGTTTTGAAGTTTCGGCTCTTGCTTTTTGTGATGGTAAAACTATAGTCCCTATGCTGAGCAGTATGGATTATAAAAGAGCCTACGATGGTAATAAAGGACCCAACACGGGTGGGATGGGATCAGTTACTCCCGCACCACACTACACGGATGAACTATCTGATTTTGTTTACAGGAAAATTATGTTCAAGATGGTCGAGGCGCTGCAAAAAGAAGGTATTGAATACAAAGGTATTCTTTATGCAGGATTAATGATTACGAAAGACGGTCCGAAAGTTCTCGAATTTAACTGCAGATTTGGTGATCCGGAAACCCAATCAATACTCCTGCTTCTGGAGAATGATTTACTGGAAATTGTTCAGAGTGTTATTGAAGGAGAGCTTTCTAAAGTCAAGATTTCCTGGTCTGATGAAAAAGCTGTTTGTTTAGTAATTGCAAGTGGTGGGTATCCGGAATCATACACAGATGGCTATGAGATCCATGGGCTGGATAAAATTAAAGACGCTGTTGTATTTCACGCAGGAACAAAAAGGGTGAATGGAAAATTTATAACGGCCGGAGGCAGAGTTTTGAACATCTGTTCGAAAGCAAGAACTTACTCTGAAGCTGCGCAAAAAGTCTACAAATCTGCAGAAAGCATTTATTTTGAAGGTATGCACTATAGAAAAGATATAGCTGATTTCAAAGTATGACATTTTCTTTTCCAAATACTTTTCTGAAATGGAAACTCACTTCATCGAATTTTTCACAGCTCAGCCATGGAGACCAGCCATTTTTTTCATACAGAGTTTTCACTTGCTGGGGATAATTCAATTTATCAAGAAATACCTTGTCTGTGTATCTTGCAAGCGTTTCTGAGAGTTTTTCAGCGTTCATTGGGAGGGCGGGACCTACAAAGACAGATAGACTTATTCTGTTTTCTTTGAGTATCTTAAGAATATTAATTCTTTCCTCAATAGATGGTGCACCTGGTTCGAGAATCCTTCTCACATCCTCGCGATCAGTGGTTATAGTTACTGTTACAGAGGCATCTTTCAGCAAATCTATATCTCGCAAAATAAGCGTTGATTTGCTCATAATGTGAATTTTCCGAAAATGATCATTCAAAATCTCTATTATTTTTCTTGTAAGCTGGTATTTTTTTTCTATTTGTTGATAAGGATCACATATACTCGATAAGAAAAAATCACCTTGTTTTTTGCTTAATTCCCTTTCAAGGATGTCAGCAGCGTTTATTTTCACCCACACATCTTTACCCCACTCGGAATTGGTATGTTTAAAAGGCCCTATGAATTTCGCATAGCAGTATTTGCAGCCAAATGTGCAGCCTATGTAAGGGTTAATCACATATTTTGCTACTGGCAATTTCGTTTTTGTGATCAATTTCTTAGCCAGGGTTTCGTGAATCATTTTCGAGGACCTTCATTTATCACTATTCCTGATAATTTTCCTGATATTTGTAGTTCTTCTATTGTGGAACTCAATATTTTTTCTGTTTTGCCTATGCAAATAATTGCAACTATTTTATCAACAATTTTGCTTACAAAAACGCCTTCTGCGGTGCAAAGTGGTGGCATATCTACGATAATTTTGTCATACGAATCAACGGAATCTTTGATCCATTTAATCAATTTTTGGTCACTCAAAGGCCAGTTGTCTTCTTCTTGCAATGTCAAAATATTTAATTTGTCTGAGAATTTCACCAAAGATACGTTGAAATCTTCATTTTTCAATGAGCTATTTTCATCTATTGAAAAGACCCTTCTTATAGAAGGATTATGCGTATTCAGATCAATCAACAGCACTTTTTGAGACATTTTTGAAAGTATATATGATAAATTGCTTGAGATATATGTTTTGCCTTCTTCTTTTTTTAAGCTGGTAAAACCAATTATTTTTGCAGGTTCATATAATAGTTTGACTGCAATTTGCTTGAATTCGTCACATAACTTTTCATCATCGCGTTGAAGACTTATCAGCAGATCATTACCAGTTACTCTTGCTGAAGAAATCTTTCCCAGCAGAGGTTCGTTTGGAAAGAATCTTTTGATTTCGTCTATAGAACGAAATCTCTTGTCTGTCGCATCTCTTAAAAACACAGTTAAGATTCCTAAGAAAATTCCAAGCACGCCCCCTATAGCCACTGTTAATCTCTTATTTGGTTTTGAAGGTTTATTTGGCACGACCGCGTTACTGATTATCCTGATATTATCAATACTTCCGGCAGCACCGATTTTTGCTTCTTCGTACTGGCTGAGCAACGCAAGATAAGTGGTTTGCTTTGCCTGCCTTTCTCTTTCTAATTCAAATAATTTTTGTTCGATAGCTGGTATTACGGAAACTTTCTTTAAATATTCGTCCCTGATTTTTTCTACCGCTGACAGCGTTGCTTGTAAAACCTGAAGCTCTGCCTGCTTCAGTATGAAGTTCGTATAAAGTTGAGTGTATGCTGGGTTCACGGTTTGCACTTCTGCACTGACAACTTTGCTTATCTCTTTCTGAAGCAAATCCTGCGTTTCTTCTATCTGCTTTTTCAATGCAACAACTCTTCTGTCATCTTCTGAGTAATTTTGAAGCAGGGCAGAAAGCTGGACCTGTAGATCCACAAGTTTTGATCTCAATTGCTGTACAACAGGATTTGTACTTATTGTTTCTGAGGAGATTATTTTCTGGTCCACCTTTTTAAGTAAATCTTCTGCTGCCTTTATTTCAACTTCTGCTTGTTGAATATTCAAAGTAATTTCATTCGTCTTCGAATCGTACTGCGCAATATACTTGACGAGATTGTCTGCCTGTTCACTGAGTGAGTATATCTGATTTTCTTCCTTGAATTTTTTGATTTCTTCTTCAACATCTTTAAGTTCTTGCTCAATTCTTGGCAGTTGTTTTTCTATGAACCTGAGTTTTACAACAGATTCGTTTGTTGTTAACTCACTTCTCATTTCTTGATATATATCTATCAGATTGTTGACCATTTCTGCAGCAAGTTTGGGATCTTCATGTTCGATAGATATCTTTATTATTTTGGTATCTTTGACAGACTCGACTTTCAACCATTTCTCCCTGATGACCTCAACAACATCTTGAAGTTCAATCTTTTTCTGGTCTTTGAAAAGTTCCATCAAATTCAGTTTTTCAATCAATTTTTCTATGTTGTCTCTGCTTTTTATTAACTCTATTTCCGTGGATATATCAGATCCACCGCTGACATTTGAAATACCTATCAACTGGGTAACAGCACTTGGAATACTTATTGAAGATTGACTTGTACGAACGAGTAATTGCGCACTTGCTTCATAAACAGGTTTCGCAAAAAACATCACATAAATTACACTGATAAAAGACGTGATGAGAAAAATAGCCAGAAACCACCAGATCCTTCTTTTAAAGATATTCATTATATCTGCCAGACTAAGCTCCGTGTTTTCATTGTTCACAGAAAAGCCCTCCTTAGAATTGATCTCAAGAAATATTTAACCACAAACTCGTCCATTCTGTGTTGTTATGTTACACTTTCAACTGGAGGGAAGAATGTGATTGCGGTTATTGGAAGTAACAACGTTGACCTTGTTTTAACAGTAGACCATTTCACAAATCCGGGAGAAACGCAGAGTTGTATTTCTTTCGAGAGATTTTCTGGGGGTAAAGGGGCAAATCAGGCAATTGCGTGCAAAAAATTGGGAGCGACTGTTAGATTTCTGACATGCGTGGGCGATGATGAAAATGGACAATTTATTTTGCAAAATTTTTCAGAAAATGGTATTGCTGAGTTTGCGGTAAAAGTTCGCTCGCCAAATGGTTTTGCGATGATAGAGGTTACAAAGACTGGTGAAAATCGAATAATAATTTACGCTGGTGCCAATGGTTTTCTGACGCCAGAGACTGTAAGAGAAAACGCGCCAGATCTTCTTGAGGCGAGTGTGCTTTTGTTGCAAAATGAGATTCCTTTCCAGACGAGTTTCGAAGCAGCAAAACTTTTTAAAGCAAATGGCAAGATGGTGATTTTTGATCCAGCACCGGCTCATGGTATAGATAGTTCAATTTTCAAATTTGTTGATATTATTACTCCAAACGAATCCGAACTGATCGCTTTAACACAGATATCCAGTGTGAGAGAAGCAATTGACAGGCTTCTCAAAAGCGGCTGTAAAAATGTGCTTTTAAAGATGGGGGAAAAGGGATGTATTTTCAAAGGTGAATATGGTGAATTTTACGTTGAATCTTTTAAAGTCAATGCTGTTGACACAACTGCTGCTGGTGATATTTTTAATGCTGCTTTTGCAGTAGGATTTTGCCGATTTGGGGATATCTACAGAGCTCTGGTTTTTGCGTCTGCTTCGGCAGCGATAAGCGTTACACGCAAGGGTGCACAGAGTTCTATTCCATTTTACGAGGAGGTAGCTGGATTTCTCAATGCAAGAGGGGGGAATAATTTTACAAAGACAGATGAGATTTTATAATCGAATATCCAGATTTATCCTCTTTTCTGTGGTGATTTTATCTATCAATCTGTATGCGGCTATTGATCTGCCTGGAAAGGACCCCGATCAAAGTTGGCAGGAGCTGGTAGAGCAGATCAAAAGAAGCCCTGATTCTACGGTGGTTTTATATGAAGGGCCAAAAATATCCGCAAAAAGGCGGCTTGCAGAGTTTGATGACTTAAAACTGGCGGTTATAAATGAGGATATCGACGGGTTTATAAAAAGCCTGTCTGATTCCGTAGATCTTCAAATTGACGCGATTAAAGAGGTATTTCTTATTTTTCCTCAATTTGAAAAATATTCCATGGAGTTTGAAAGTGGTAATTTTGAGACCCTGTATAAAATAAAGAGTTTATGGAAAATAGGAATAAAACTGACAGCACCAGATGGTTTTGGGAAATGGCTGGTAGAGAATTTTCTGAAAGACCCCTATTTTTTTGACTGGAATCTGCTGGGCTTTTTGAAAAATCTTACCAACGCTGATAAAGTAGCTCTGGAAATTGCCGATGTTTGCAATATTTATAAGTATCAAGAGGACCTTTATCCATTCTTGCACAGACTTTTTGGAATAACTTCTCAGATAGGTAATGTACAACCTTCTTATTTGCAGAACCAGATAGATCTTTATATAAGTTTGCTTACGAGAATAGAAAGATCTGACGGTTCGAGTCTGACGGCAGACCAGCTTTTTCAGATGATTTCCGATTTTGATAATCTCACGATAGAAAAGAATGATCTGAGAAAAAGGCTTTCTTTCTTAATTCAATCTGCTCAACAGACTGGCAAGAAATTCAGCGAAATATCGTCGCGGGATAGTCAAATAGCAGCGCTCTTGAAGAAATCTCACTCAGAAAACCACTCTGGTATGAAAATTCTTATTGCTGGCTTTGTGATGATAATTGTAATTCTGATGGCCTTTGATCGTCTCAGATTGAGGATATTTATAATACTCGGAGCGAAGAAAGCTGCTATGAAAATTTGCAAAAAGATTTTGCTCAAAGACCCCTCCAATTTGAAAATCCGTTTTTCACTTGCAATGCTCTATGAACAGCTTGGCGATGTTGAGCAGGCACTGAAAGAATACCAGTGTATAAAGGATCTGAGCAGAATGCTTAAAAAGGAGGAAAATGATTGAAGTTAGTTCCGTGGGGGGTCGAATATCTTTGTGCTCGCTTTTATCATGGTTTTTCTCGCAGTTTTTTCCCATCGTCCTGATAAATAGAATGCCATTTTCAAAAGACTTCTGAATCCCATATCAGCCAGCATACCTGTCCAGGCACCGAGCAATCCAAGGTTGAAACGGGAAACCAGTAGATAGCCGAGAGGCAATCTGACAAGCCACATGGATATGGAGGTTATAATCATTGGTAAAGCTGTATTTCCCGTTCCACGAAGCGCGCCATTCATAACGTAATCCAGGGCGAGAAAAACTTGGAACATACCTATGAGTTTTACAGGCAATTCGGCTATTTTGATGATTTCCGCTTCGTTTGTGAAAAGTTCTATCAGCAATTGAGGAAAGAAAAATATGAAAATACCAACACTGACCTGAAAGATTGTTGTGAGAATCCAGCCTTGCCTGACGACTCCCGCAAGCTTTTTAAGATCACCCTGCCCGTTGTACTTACCAGCAAGCGCGGTAATAGCAACAGACATTCCCATTCCTGGCATGAAGGAGATAGATTCGATATTTATACCAATCCTATGGCCCGCATAAGCCATCGGGCCTGCCATAAACAATATATTGGCAAATAACAGTAATCCAGTAGAAAACAGAAGATTTTCGCCTGCCGTTGGCAAACCTACGGAGAGGATATTTTTGACAGTTACAAAGTGAAATTTCTTTCCCTGTTTTTCCCCGGCATACAATCTTCCACTCTTTAGTACAACCATAAAAAGCAGAGCTGCTCCAATAAAGCGTGATATCACTGTAGCAAGTGCTGCACCAGTTGTTCCAAGCTTTGGAAAGCCAAGCCTTCCATAAATCATTCCATAATCGAGAACAACATTTAGTCCATTTGATATAGCCGAAATTATCATTGGGGTTTTCGTATCACCGGATCCCCTCAAAGCTGCTGCCAGTGTACTCATAAGTGACATGCCCATGATACCAAATAGTATGGTTCTGAGATATTGTGTACCAGCTTCAAATACTGCAGGGTCAACATTTGGAAATATTTTGAAAAGATTTGTACTGAAGAATCCAAGTCCCATGAGTACAAATCCCCATATCGCAGCAAGATATATGCCGTTCCAGAGGGTTCTGCCAATTGATAGCCAGCTTCTGGCACCCGTACTGTTAGATATGAGTACAGTGACACCTGTGGAAGCAGCAATGAGAATCACCTGTAAAACGAAAAACAGCTGGTTTGCCAGCCCGGCTCCGGTCATTGCCTGCCAGGAAAGATGACCGAGAAATGCTGTATCAACCATTCCAAATAACATTTGCATGGCATTTTCTGCCATAGATGGTAACCCTAAGGACAACAGTTCTCTTCTGATTTTTCCTGTTTCAAGTGGATCTAAATACTGCCTGATCAAAGAGTACTTCAAATTATTTCCTCCAGATCAATAAATAGCATTTTCTCTTTTCAAAAATTAGTTTGCTAAGGTAACTTTTTGCGCCTGTTTAAATCTTCATTGTGTATACTTGTAATTATTGGGAGGATAAAAATGAGCGGATATTATAGTCTTAAAGATCAGCATGTGGAGATCAAATTTGAATCTGAAGATGAAAGAGTTCTCATAATTTGCAGTGGTGGTGAAGATGTATTCACAAAATTGCTGAAAGAAAGGGCGGTATTTATTACTCACGAAGAAGATTTGTTGAAAAGTGCCGATCAAAGATCTTTAAGACTTCTTATGAATCCAACTAAATTGACATTTGCACCTGAGAGTTTTGATACAGTTGTGTGTTTCTTTACGTTCTTTTATTTTCCAAAGTATAAAGCGATTTTTGAAAATGTAAATCGGGTTTTGAAAAGGTGGGGTAAGTTACTTGTGTGGGATGTTACGATACCTAAGAAAGTCAGCCATAAGAGTTTTTTTGCTGTTCCGCTTCTAATAGATGATGGACTGGAAATGGTTAAAGTGGTGAATGTAACCAAATGGAAATTCGAGCAAAGTTCTGGTATGATCAAAAAAATAGCAAGAGAAAGTGGGTTTAAACTTGTAAAGGAACAAACATTCAACCAGGTTTTTCACCTGGAATTTTCCAAAATTTCCGACATGAAATAATTTTCTATCTGTTAGCAAGCTTTAAAAGTTCGGCCACGGTGTCTTTATAATCAGGTTTTTCATCTATTCTTTGTTTGAGAAAGCTGTTTATGGGATCTATCATTTTTATTGCTCTGTCTATCTGTGGATTCGATCCTGGTTTATAAGCCCCTACATCGATGAGATCTTTTGCTTCATAATAAGTTGCCATTAAATTGCGAAGATTTCTGCTTGCCTCAAGGTGATCATGACCAACGATATCCACCATCAATCTGCTTACACTTGCAAGTACATCTATGGCTGGATAGTGATTCAATTCAGATAGTCTTCTTGAGAGCATAATATGACCATCTACAACGCTTCTGACAGTGTCCGAGATTGGTTCATTAAAGTCATCCGCCTCGACAAGCACTGTGTATATAGCAGTGATGCTACCTTTGTCCGAATTTCCCGCTCTTTCCAGAATGCCAGGAATTCCAGCAAACACACTTGGTGGATAACCTCTGGCTGTTGGAGGTTCCCCTATTGCAAGACCTATCTCTCGCTGGGCCATTGCCCAGCGGGTTAGAGAGTCAACCATTAGCAGAACATCGTACCCAAGATCCCGGAAGTATTCGGCGATACTTGTAGCAGTATAGAGTGCTTTTGAACGCATCAGAGCAGGTTGATCGGATGTTGAAACGACAACTATTGATTTTTCAATTCCCTTAGCGAGGTCTTTTTCGATAAATTCTCTTACCTCTCTGCCTCTTTCGCCAATAAGGGCTATTACGTTAACATCTGCTACAGTGTTTCTGGCAATCATGCCAAGTAACGTGCTTTTACCAACACCGCTGCCGGCAAAAATGCCAATTCTCTGACCTTTTCCTATTGTTATAAATCCATCTATAGCTCGAACTCCAACTGGTAAAGGAGCAGTGATCCTCGATCTTTTCAATGGATGAGGCGCACTATTTATTAGAGGGTATCTGTGCTTAGCTATAAGCGGCTTTCCATCTATTGGCCTTCCCAATCCATCGACAATTCTGCCTTTCATATCCTCTGATACTCCTACATCTAAGCGCCTGTTAGTTTTGTAGACAAACGTGCCATGCTTGGCGCCCGATAGATCTTCGAGCGGCATCAAGAGAACCTTCCCATCTCTGAAACCAACGACCTCGCAGAGAGGTTTTTTGCCGTCCAGATTCAATTTGCAAAGTTCTCCCAGAAAAGCGTCTGGTCCGGTTGATTCGACAGTGAGGCCAATTATTCGGTTAACTCTCCCATTCATCTTGAGGAAATCTTCTCTCTCGATCCTGCTTTTCAAAAGTTCCAGAATCTGCAGGATATCATTCATGCCCGAAGACCTCCTCAATTAATTCCTCCACTATCTCTATAGCGTAACTCTTGGTACCGTTTATGAGGCCAAGCTCTGTTTCTACAATAATTTCCCCTTCTGTTAAAGCATCGGACTTGCTGATCTCTATACCAGCAGATTTGAATTTTTCCACAATTTCTGGATAATTTTCAAAATCCGAGAAATTCATGGTCACCTTCACATTGTTCATGCTGGCAATTTTCGAAAGAATATACTCGAGTTTTCTTTGATAATCTATTTTGTCTATTTCTTTGTAAGCTATTTTCTCTATCAGAACACGTACAACTTCTAAAAGTTTTTGAAGAATATCCTGCGTTTTCGCCATCAACTGATCATGAAAATCGTGCATGATCTTTTCAACGCTGCTGACCTTATTTTCAGCTGTTTTTTGCAAATTCTCAGCCTGTTTCTTTGCGTCTTCAACTATCTGAGCTGCTTTCATTTGCGCTTCATTCAGGATTTTTTCAGCTTCTAATTGAGTCTTTTGAAGCAACTCCTTAGCTTCCAGCTCCACTTTGCGAAGTCTTTCTTGAGCCTTCTCAGATATTTTTGATATGTCGTCTATTTTTTCTCGTTCCGGTTTACTGATAACACATGGTACATCAACGAAAAGTTCGCGCTTTTTTATTATCACACTATTAATTCTTCACCTCCGCCCTTGGCAATAATTATCTCGCCAGCTTCTTCCAGCCTTCGTACAACATTTATTATCTTCTGCTGAGCCTCCTCAACGTCTTTTATTCTGACTGGCCCCATGTATTCAAGCTCATCTTGCAACAGTTGTGCAGCTCTTTTGGAGATATTTCTGAATATTTTCTCTTTTACTTCTTCTGATGCTCCTTTCAGAGCAAGTGCCAGATCCCTTGTTTCCACTTCGCGCAATATCAACTGTACAGATCTGTCATCTAACTTTGTCAAATCTTCAAATACGAACATTCTTCTACGTATCTCTTCGGCAAGTTCTGGTGAATCGTATCCGAGTTTTTCCATGATTTTTTTCTCGGATGAACGATCAAGGCTGTTCATGATTTCTGCGGCTGTATCGACTCCTCCAACCTGGCTGAAACTCTGACTTACGAACCCGGAAAGCTTTCTCTCCAGATTCTTCTCTATCTCTCTGATAACTTCTGGAGAAGATCGCTCCAAGAGGGCTATTCTTTTAACAACTTCAACTTGAAGGTCTTCAGAAAGTGAGGAAAGAATCTTGCCGGATAGCTGTGGTTCCAAATAGCTTAGAATTAGCGCTACCGTTTGTGGATGCTCATTTTGTAGAAAATTCACAAGCTGAATTGGATCTGTTTGTCTGAGAAAGTCAAATGGTTTCACCTGAAGGTTTGAAATAAGTCTCTCTATGATTTTCATAGCTTTCTCTGGTCCAAAAGCTTTTTGCAGCACTTCTTTTGCATATTCTATACCACCCTGAGAAATCATTTCTCGGGCGCGGGCAATATCCTGAAACTCTGACAAGACAGTTTTTTTCTCTTCTTCACTTACTTTACCAACATTTGCGATTTCCACTGTAAGCTGCTCAACGTCATTTTCGTCGAGGTGTTTCAGTACAGAAGCAGCTTTCTCAGGTCCGAGCATAACCAGGAGTATCGCCGCTTTCCTTCTTCCTGTTATTTGTTTTTTCTCTGCCATGTTACATCCCTCTTTCTACAAGCCAGAGCTTTATTATGTTTGCTACTTCTTCTGGGGATTCTCGGTATATCTTTTCAAGATTTTCTTTCAATTCAAGCAATGCTTGCTGCTCTGGCGTGAGAGGAACCTCTTCTTCTTCTTCGAACACTTTTTTCAGCTCTTCTTCCATCTTCAGTTTTCTTTCTTCTATTAATCGTCTGCTTCTTATCCTCCTGAACTGAATTATCATGAGATAAAATAGCATGAATCCAAGTGCAAATAAGAGACTAACGCCCGTGACCATCATGGTAAACCTGCGTTTTCTCTCTATTTCTGATAGACTTTTTTGATATTCCTCTTCGAAAGTTCTATCGAATGGCAGGAACGCAACAGAGACCGCCAAATTTGGGTCACTTGAATTAGCACCGATACCTTTTTCAACAAGGTCTGACACAATGTTTGCCCATCTTTCTCTTTCTGCCTCATCGAAATTTTGGAACACAGATGACGAAGCATCTATTATTACAGAGAGACTCAGGGTATCTATTTCACCTTCTTTGTTTTGGACAACATTTTCAACAACAGTGTTCAGTTCGTAATTTGTTATTGTGTGACTCCGTTCATATGTTGATGTGCCCTGAGAAGTTGTAGTAGGATATGTAGGTGGTATGTTAGAATCAGTACCAACTGCTCCACCTGTTGCAGGCAAATTTGCACTTTTTTCAGATTCCTGTTCCTGACTTCTAACAATTCCTCCCTGCCTTGTTGCAGGCTCATATTTTGTCAACTGCCTTTCGACTCTTTCCCAGTTGAGTTTAATATCCGGTATTACCTCGACTCTGCTCGGGCCAAAGACTGATTCGAGAGTTTGCTTTATCTTTTTCTGATAATATGATTCAAGACTCATTTTCAACTCTGCTCGGTTAGAAGCAAGCAACATATCTTGAGAAGCTGTAACTTTATCACTCAATACACGGGACATTTGATCTATCACCTTAACATTTTCAAGTTTCATGCCCTCCACAGCACCAGCCACAAGTTCCACCATTATTCCTTTAATTTGATTTTGTGAGAGGTCTTGGCCTGGTTGCAGAACAACCAGCACAGATGCCTTTGGTTCAGCCATCTCACCCCGGACATAATATGTATATTTTGGTAGAGTCAGGTGTACCCGGGCAGATCTGACACCACTTATAGTCATGATACTGCGCTCAAGTTCTCCCTGAAGGGCAACCTGGTAACGAACCTGCTTATCAAAACTTGTTGCTCCAAAGCTTTGTTGATCAAGTATTTCAAAACCTTTCGTTGTAGCTCCCAGAACCCCCATGGAGGCAAGCCTCATTCTTAATTCATAAACATTGTACTTATCTGAAACAAGCACTCTTCCAGGTTCTACTTTATACTCCACTCCCATTGTTTCAAGTTGCTGTATCAGATAGCCGGATTGCTCATCAGTCAGACCACTTACCAGGAGCGTGTATCTTGGAGCAGCAACAAAAATTATTGTCAGAATGCCTACGATTATTATTGATACAGCTATACCTGAGAAAAGTATTTTGTTACCTCTCGGTAGACCTTTCCATTTTTCATAGAATCCTTTTAGATACTCTTGAATTTTTTTCAAAAATTCCAACAGTATCACTCCTAATCTATTTAATTATTTTATCACCCCTAAGTGTAATCCTTCAGAGGACCAACCAGCCGAAAAAATTACCTGCCATAATTTAAATTTGATTGAGATATCGAAGTAATTTGAGTTTAATAGTAATTCTACACCAAAATTTGGTAACTTTGTGTATGAAATGCCGGCAACAAGTTCGAGGTTTTTTTCCCCAAATATGAGGGAGAGCGAGTGAGATATTCTTGGATAAGCAAAAAAGTAATGCGAAAATTCGCCTGCTGATATATCGAATCCACCCTGAAAATCAACGATGCCAAGAAATGAGTTGACAAAGTTCAATCCTGCTGACAGATCATTGAGTTCCTTGCCAACACTTATGTGTGGCTGAAGATAAAAAACATCTCTGATAAAAACCTGGTTATCTTTAAATTTTTTCGATTCCTCTATAACCTTTTGAGAATATTTTCTGCCTTCTTCAGATGGTCCATAGAGTGAAACCTTGCTTGGGCCTTCATAATACGCTGAAAGCGCGTAATCTATTTTTCCAAATCTTTCTTGAAGTTTGTTAAGATAAAGTTTTGCTCCATCCAGCGCCTGAAACGGATTGAATGCATTCAAAACTCCCAGCTCATAAGCTGTAGATGGCATCATCTGAGTTAAACCCATGGCACCTTTCTCTGACACAGCATGTATAAAAAAAGCTGATTCAACTGATATCAGTCCTTTCAGGATGCTTGAATCATCTCCTTGATCTATCAGAAGATCGATAGGTACAGAACTGTAAAAAAATGGTTGAAAAATGGACAATTGCAGCTTATTGGTGTACAATTCTATGGAAAAGTGTGTTTTTGGATCTGTCAGCAAAAACAAAGGGTCTGCAAAAAGCAGGCAGTTGATTGCTATATTTATAATCAACAGGATTTTTCTCATCAAATCGCCCTTTTTACATTATACAGGATTGAGGTGATCTCTTGAACTGGGTGATTGACACTGAAATTTTGAGCCAGGAGCGAAGGATTTTTATTGAAGGATTTTATGAAGCAGATTATGTTGATTTGCACAGTTACAGGTGCAAAGTGCTTGAACCAGTAAAGGTAAAGATTGTTGCGGTGGTTGCTAAGGAAGGAATAGCGGTTGGTGGATATGTGAAAACGACCATAGAACATCCGTGTGACAGATGCTTAAAACCTGTTCATCTTGCTATAAATGGAACGATAGAGGCGCTTTATAAACCAATCGATGAAGCACCAGAGGAGCGAGAAGAAGAATTACAATCTTTGAGAAACGTGATATACTATTCTTCTGGTAGAATAGATTTAACTGACCGCATACTGGAAGCAATAGTAATGGATGTGCCTATGAGAGTCCTGTGCAATAAAAATTGCAAGGGGCTATGTCCGCGTTGTGGAGCTGATTTGAATGAAAATACTGATCATTCATGCGAGGAACAGTCTATAGATCCAAGATTGGGCAGGTTATTGATATTAAAGAAAAGTATACATAAGGAGGGTTAACGAAATGGCTGTACCAAAACAAAAGCGCTCAAGATCAAGAACGCACACAAAAAGAGCAAAAATTTACAGAACAGTTAGTGTTCCCATCAGCAAATGTCCAAATTGTGGCCAACCTAAGTTGCCACATAGAGTTTGCCTTCACTGCGGTTATTATAACGGAAAGCAAATTTTGGAAATAGCAGAGTGAGGCAATGATTCGTGTTGCAATTGATTTGATGGGAGGCGACAGGGCACCCGGGGAAATTCTTGAGGGTGCCAGGTTGTTTTCCAGAAAAGACTGCAAGCTGTTTCTTGTTGGAACAAAAGAAGCCTTAGCAAACGCAACCGGTTTTGAAAAGGTTGAGGTTAGTGATTTCTTGCCTATGGATGTGAAACCTACGGAAATCCTCAGAAGAAAAACCTCCTCAATGTATATCGGGTTAAAGTTACTCAAAGAGGGCGCAGTAGATGTGTTTATCAGTGCTGGAAATACAGGAGCTCTTCTGGCAGGAGCGACGTTTATTCTTGGAAGAATTCACGGAGTAGAAAGACCTGCTTTGGCTGTTCCTGTACCATCTTTAAATGGTTTTACTGTGTTGATTGATGCTGGAGCAAATGTTCGTTCAAGACCTGAACATCTGGTGGACTTTGCTGTGATGGGACTATCATACGCGAAGGTGCTTGGAAGAGAAAAACCCTCTATAGGTCTTTTGAATGTCGGAGAAGAGGAAACGAAAGGCGACGAAACCACAAGAGAGACTTACGAGCTTTTAAAAAGGTATTTTCCAGATTTTTTCATTGGGAATGTAGAAGGTCATGATTTGAATACAGGAAAAGCGGATGTGGTTGTTACGGAAGGGTTTTCGGGAAATGTCGCGATGAAAACCATGGAAGGAACAGCAAAAATGATACTGGACACACTGAAATCAGAAGTTAAAAAAGCTGGTTTCGTTCAAAAAATAGGCGCTCTATTGATGAAAAAGGTTTTCTCAAGCCTTAAAAAAGCGCTTGATCCGCGTAGTTATGGTGGTGCTTTTATTCTGGGTGTAAATGGACTTGTTGTCAAGGCACATGGCTCCTCTGATAGATTAGCAATTCAAAACGCTCTCGAAGTTGCCCGTGTTGGCGCAGAGATGAAAATTGTTGAATCCATAGAAGGAGAGATAAAGCGTGTGCGGGATAGTGGGGCTGATCGGTGAAAATATAAAAGTAATTGACCTCATAGAAGCTCTTGAAAAACTTGAATACCGCGGATATGATTCTGCTGGGATCGCGTTTTTAAAAGATGGTGTAATTCAATTAGCAAAGGCGAAGGGAAAAGTCAAAGTATTGAAGGACCATCTCCAATCAGTTTTAAAAGAACACACAGAGAATGGTATTGCTCATACCAGATGGGCAACGCACGGGGAACCGAACGACATCAACGCACATCCTCATATTGATTGCACAGGTAAAATATCAGTGGTTCACAATGGAATAATTGAGAATTTTCGGTCATTAAAAGTTCGTCTCCAGGAGTTAGGACACAACTTTGTTTCCGAAACGGATACTGAGATTATTCCTCATCTAATAGAAGAATATTACAATGGTGATCTACTTGAAGCAGTCAGAAAAACTGTTCTGAAGCTTGAAGGAAGTTATGCAATAGCAGTAATTCACTCAGATCACCCAGATGTTATAATTGGTGCCCGTAAGGGAAGCCCTCTGGTCGTGGGAAAAGGCGATTCGGTTGTTGGTCTTGCATCTGATGTTACGCCTCTGTTGAAATTCATGAAAGATGTTATCTTTCTTGAAGATGGAGAGATAGCCCTGCTCAGAAAAAATGAATTGAGAATTTTCGGCACTGATGGTATTGAACATAATTGCAAGCCTGTTGAGATAACATGGTCTTATGAAGATGCGCAGAAATCTGGTTATAAACATTTCATGCTAAAAGAGATTTTTGAAGAACCTTCATGTATTGTTTCGGTATTGACCGGTCGAATAAAAGATGGCAGAGTTGTTCTTCAGGAACTTGAGCCATTTGAAGTATCTTTAAAAGAATTGCAGACGTTGAAAGTTGTTGCTTGTGGTACAAGCTCTCATGCGGCACTTGTTTTTAAATATTTTCTGGAAAACATGAGCGATGTTACCGTTGATGTAGATGTGTCTTCAGAATTCAGGTACAAAAAGCCGCATATAAAACCAGGTTCTATTATGGTTGCAATATCGCAATCAGGTGAAACGGCGGACACTCTCGAATCTGTTCGACTTGCAAAAAAGTATGGTGCAAAGATCATATCTGTGACAAATGTTCTGGGTTCAACTTTAACGCGCGAATCTGACATTGTTTTATATTTAAATGCGGGTCCAGAGATAAGTGTCGCCGCTACTAAATCATATGTTGCGCAACTTGTAATGCTTTATTTGCTTGCAATTAAGATAATTCAGTCAAAGGAATCCACAGGAAAACGGGATTTTGTTGACAAACTTTTGAGATTGCCAGAGGTTTTTGAGAACTCTTTAAAAGGAGCCGAATCTATACACGCTATAGCGAAGAAATACAAAGATTTCAAACATTTTATGTATATTGGAAGAGGATATGGATATCCAACAGCCCTTGAAGGAGCTTTAAAATTGAAGGAAATAAGTTATATTCACGCTACGGCATATCCTGCTGGTGAGCTCAAACATGGACCAATAGCTATGCTCGGGCCAGATTTTCCTGTGTTTTCGATCATTCCGTATGATTCTCTGTTTCAGAAAATGAAAAGTAATGTAATAGAGTGCAAATCAAGAAATGCGAAAATATTAGCGGTGACAAACGACGAGAACTATGAATTAAAGGAACTTGCGGATGATCTTATCTATGTCAATACAAGTGATGAGCAGCTTTATCCAGTTCTGATGACACCAGCAATTCAACTTTTTGCTTACTTTGTGGCAGACGAACTTGGACTGGATCCTGATAAACCGAGAAATCTTGCAAAAAGCGTGACTGTGGAGTGATTATGTGGAGATTTTGAAAAAGTTGCTTCAGCTAATGAACGAAAAAGAAGCTATAGAGCCAGTAGTGCTTGATATGTCAAATACCCCCTTGCCGACAGAATATTTTGTCATAGTAACTGCCAACTCTCAAACGCACATGGGTACTTTGAGAGATGCAGTGGTGGAGTTTTTTGTAAACAATAAATATCCGTTGATTTACTTTGACAAGGGTGGAGGGTATGACTGGCTATTGATAGATGCTGGTAATATAGTGGTACACATTTTTACCGCACGTGGCCGTGATTTCTACGATCTGGAGGGTCTTTGGAGTGATGCAGCCAGGCTTGATTAAGCCTGGCCACTGCAACCAAGTACATTTCTCATTTTATGCTTTACCAGTTTTTTAACGGCTTCTCTTGCAGGACCAAGGTATTTTCGTGGATCGAATTCCTCCGGATGAAGTGCAAATATTTCACGTATTGTGGCTGTTACTGCGAGTCGCAAGTCTGTATCGATGTTGACTTTGCACACCCCCATTGTTGTTGCTTTACGAATCATATCTTCTGGCACACCCTGAGCACCTGAGAGTTTTCCACCATACTGATTTGCTTTTTGCACGAACTCCTGTAGAACGCTTGAAGCTCCATGAAGTACTAACGGGAAATTAGGTAGTCTTTTTGCTATTTCGTGTAGTCTTTCAAAATCAAGTTTGGGTTCACCCTTGAATTTATATGCTCCGTGGCTTGTACCTATTGCAATCGCAAGTGAGTCCACTCCAGTTCTTTCAACGAACTCAACGGCCTTGTCTGGATCTGTATAACTTGCTTCTTTCTCACTCACGACCACATGTTCTTCGACACCCACAAGTCTTCCTAATTCGCCCTCCACAACCACGCCGCGTGGATGTGCGTAGTCAACCACTTGCTTCGTTAATTTTACATTTTCCTCGAATGGTAGATGTGATCCATCGATCATAACAGATGTGAAGCCAGCATCAATAACAGTTTTACATAGTTCAAAGGAATCTCCATGGTCCAGATGAACACACACAGGAACGTCCGGGGCATCTTCAACAGCGGCTTCGATAAGTTTCATCAAATAAACTTGTTTCGCATATTTTCTTGCACCTGCTGAAATTTGTAAAATCAGAGGCGCTTTTTCCTCTTTTGCAGCTTCAATGACTCCTTGAAGTATCTCCATGTTATTTACGTTGAAAGCTCCTATGGCATATTTTCCGTAGGCTTTCTTGAACATTTCCTTAGAGCTTACAAGTGGCATCTTAAGACCTCCCATGGTAGGATAGAAAAGGTGGCGGAGGCGGTGGGACTCGAACCCACACGGGGGCTTCACCCCCACCGATTTTCAAGACCGGCTCCTTAGCCAATTCGGACACGCCTCCGGAATTTTATTATACTTGAATAAGAGTATTTTTTCAAGGTGGGCTTATATGAAAGTTCTTCACATTACCAATACTTATAACAATGAAATACTCAAAGATAATCCTGTGATCAGAAAGATCATATCGGAGCTGAGTATGTACGGTATAGAACAAACAGTTATCATACCTGTGAAACGTTTATTTTCAGGAAAAGGAGAATACATTTTTAAAAGAAATCACATACAAGAGCACGTAGTTCCTGTTTGGGGATTGCCTTATGGTTTGCTTATAGACCTTAAATTGTGTCTTTCTGCCAAAAAGATTTTCAAATATGCTCCTCCGGATTGCGATTTGATTCACGCACATTCTTTCATATCTGACGGATACATAGCTTATAGATTATCGAAATCCCTTGGCAAACC
This sequence comes from Pseudothermotoga lettingae TMO, assembly GCF_000017865.1. GTDB lineage: Bacteria > Thermotogota > Thermotogae > Thermotogales > DSM-5069 > Pseudothermotoga_B > Pseudothermotoga_B elfii. The sequence goes on along the minus strand of NC_009828.1, from coordinate 1,964,209 downwards.
TTTAATTGTGAGCATAACTGCTACAGATGTATGTGAGCAATTGTTATTTTATCCACATCTAAGAATCCTGGCAAGAAAAATATACGATCAGGCGAGTTCTGTGATTTCTATGAGTGAAGCTCTTAGATCGAGATTTCTAAAGCTTCTCAGAATAAAAGACGATGCCAAGACGAGAGTAATACCGAGCGGGATAGAGAAAGAAAGGTTTGAAAATTCATCATTTAAAAAACCTGATGCGAGAAAGTTCCAGTTGATTTTTGTCGGCAGGCTTGTAAAGCTGAAAAATCTCAAAAGGACAATTATTGCTGTAAAAGAGTTAATTTGCGAAGGGAACGAGCTGGAATTTAAAATAATAGGTGATGGTCCTATGGAAAAGCAGCTGATAGATATAGTTTATGATCTTGGTTTACAAAATCATGTGAAATTTCTGGGTAAACTTGATAATGATCAAGTTTATCAGAAAATAAAGGAATCTCACTCTCTTATAATGTGCAGTGTCAGAGAAACCTTCGGTCTGGTTTACATAGAGGCTCTGTCGCAGTATCGGCCAGTAATATATTCGAAGGGAGTGGGGGTTGATGGCCTTTTCGAAAAAGAAGTTGGTATTGGATGTGATCCAAAAAACATAGAATCCATAAAAATGGCAATAAAAGAAATAATGGATCATTATGAATACTATCTCGAACAGGTGATTTCTTTTAATCAGGAAGATTATGTGAACTTCACCTTAGAAAATACTGCCAGGTTGTATTACAAATTATATTTGGAAACAATAAGGCAAACGGCAAACAATATCAAGAAGGTCCACAAAAAGGGTTTTTCGATGTAAGAGAATATTGTTTATGGAGAGCAAGGTATAAATCTGAATTATCTGGCAAGAAAGGTATTCATAGAAGGTATGATAAAGTGAGGTACAAAAATCAAATTGGCATAATTTATGGTTTGAGTTCTGGGTATTTTGATATACGTACATTGAGTGGGGAAAAAATTCATTCATCAGCAAAGTATCAAGACTTAACAAAGATGCTAATGTTAGAAAGGAGGGAACAGCGCACTTTTCTCCATCTTAAAAAAGATGAAATCTCCTGCGCTGGGTTGTGATGAAAATATTCATAGTTGGTTATGAACATCCGTGCGGTGATAAAAGAACTTTGAAAAGCGCATTGAATTTGAGCAAGTTGGGGAAAGTTTATTACCAGTATTATGGAAGCTGCGATATGAAAAAATTGAATGATACAGATATAGAACTCATTGAGTTTGAAAAGCTACCTCCATCGAGGAATATTCTGAAATGGTTCAAAAAGTGGAAAAATTTTGATGAAAGGCTGTTTAATAGAATTTTGGAGGTCAATCCGGATGTGGTGTATTTTCATTATTTGCCTTTTACAGGATCTGGAATGATAAAAAGACTGAAGCAGTTGGGTAAGAAAATATTTTTCGAAATCCATGAAATTATTCCAGAGCAATTCATGGGAAAATATGCAATTTTTAGTCCTGTTAAGTCTTTAATTTGGAAGGAGTTTTCAACTTCTATAAGATTATCAGATGGTGTTATCTGTATTTCTGAAGATATAGCCATGTATGTCTTTGACCGATGTGGTATTCAGAAAGAGTTTTTTATTCTACCCAACATGGCTCTTATGGAAATTGAGTCAAATGCAAAAAGCAAAGAAATTGTCCTTGTGGGCAAAGACAGCAGGGAATTGTTCTACGAAAAAGAAATACTCAGAAAATTGATAGATAGTGGCTTCAGATTTAAAGTAATAGGTTTAAAGTCAGATCTCTTTAAGGATATCCCGTATGAATACGTACCGTTCTTGCCTTACGATGAAATGATGGAACAGTTATCCAGAGCTTCATTTTCATTGATTTCCTATGGCAATGAAAAAAGCAGGGATTATAAGAATTATGAATTCTCCATGCCAAACAAATTATTTGATTCTATAGCTGCTGGAACACCTGTTATTGTTAGAAGATCTTTTGTCTCCATGGTTAAAATAGTAGAGAGGTTTGGAGTGGGTGTTGTTATAGAACCCAGGGATGTTGAATCATCGGTTGAAAAAATTCTGAAAGCGTATGATGATTATGACAGGATTTTGAGTAATCTTCGAGTGTGCAAAAAGAATTTTGTTTGGAGCGAAGAAAAGGATAAACAATATCTCGAATATGTATCAAAGATTATGGGGGGCTGATATGAAGTTTCCCAAGGTAAGTGTGATAATTCCAGCTCGAAATGAAGAAAAATTCATAGAAGAATGCATAAGATCACTGATGAATACCTCTTATCCTGAAGAGAAAATTGAGATATTGGTAGTAGACGGCGTGAGTGAAGATGGCACTCGTTCGGTGGTAGAAAAAATGATGGAAAAAAACAAGTGCGTGAAACTAATAGAGAATCTTAAGAAAAGGAAATCTCCAGGACTCAATATAGGCATAAAACATGCAGCCGGAGATGTTATATTAATAGCAGATGCTCATAGCACCTACCCAAAAGATTATATTTTAAAGAATGTGCAGAATTTGTTGAACAGTGACGCTCACTGTGTTGGCGGGATGATAAATGTAAAGCCAAGAAGTGATACTGTCAAGGCTAAAGCGATAGCTTATGTGCTGAGCCACCCATTTGGCACTGGAGGTGCGAAGTACAGGCTTAAGATTGAAAAACCTGAATATGTCGATACAGTTCCATTCGGGTGTTACAGAAAAGAGGTTTTTGATAAATTAGAAGGTTTCAATGAAAATCTGCACAGAAATATGGATATAGAGTTTAATCTTAGAATGATAAGAAACGGCTATAAAATAAAACTTTTTCCAGATATCGTAATAGACTATTATGCGCGCGACAATTACAGAGATCTGTGGAATAACAATTTTGCGAATGGTTATTGGGTTATGATGTCGAATCTTTATTCGAAAAGACCTTTTTCTTTAAGACATACAGTACCTATGGCTTTTCTGATTTTTTTGGTCTTTGGCGCAATGTTAAGTATATTCAGTATTTTCTTTACTTTTTATTTGTCTATAGTAGGTCTTTATATTGCAATCGGCTGCTATCTATCTGTTAAAGCAGCTTTTAGATTGAAGTTTGCAGAAGCGTTCTTCCACACACTTTTTTCATTCTGGGTGCTGCATTTATCTTACGGTGCAGGATCTGTGTGTGGTGCCATCAAATTGCTCTCAGAAAAATTAAAACGTCGATGAACTCAGGCTTTTTTCAGAAGTCTTACGATCCAGATTATTCCCAGTATGACAAGGATTATAAGAAGTAGAGGCAGGGCAATTACAAGAAGCCCAAAAAAGAGCAGTGCTACTATAACTGCTGCCAATAATATACCCGCAAATCCAGCAAAAAGCGGAAATAGCTTGAAGAAAAGATAGATCAGGAAAATGACCCCTAAGACCGCAAAAAAATATAGCATTGTAACCCCTCCTTATTATTAGCATAGACTTTTTGATTTTACCATTTACTCAGTGCGTAGTATCAAAATTTGACTTTTTGCTTTTTTGGGTGTAAACTTTCCAAAAAAGAGGTGCTGTTATGAAGTGCTTTATTCTGAGTAGAGATGTAAGATCAAATATCATGTGGTGGTGGTACTGCCCCGATTCGGTGGGGTAGTATCGCTATTGTTTTATTACACCGAATTGGGGCTCTCTTAACAAAGAGAGCCCTTTTTTTATTTTAAGGCTATCTGGAGGTGGATTTTATGAGAATCAGGGTGGATTTGAAAGTTGATGAGATTCCAAGGTACTGGTACAATGTGCTGTCTGATTTGCCTTTTAAACTCGATCCCCCATTGGATCCAAAAACAAAACAGCCCATATCACCGGATATGCTTTCTGCTATTTTTCCAATGCCGTTGATTGAGCAAGAAGTCACTGACAAACGTGAAATTCCAATACCAGAACCAGTTCTTGAAGAATATGCTGTTTTTAGACCAACGCCTTTGTTTAGGGCAACCTACCTCGAGGAGTTTTTACAGACGCCAGCAAGAATTTACTACAAGTATGAAGGTGCAAGTCCAACTGGAAGTCATAAAACAAACACAGCCCTTGCCCAGGCTTATTACAACAAAATCTCAGGCACAGAAAGGCTTGTTACTGAGACAGGTGCAGGGCAATGGGGGAGCGCGCTTTGTTACTCAGGTGCAAAGTTTGGACTGAAAGTGAATGTTTTCATGGTAAAGATCAGTTATGAACAAAAACCCATGAGAAAGTATTTGATGAGACTTTTTGATGGTGATGTTGTTCCAAGTCCAAGCGAGAAAACCAGTTTTGGTAAATCAATTCTTGCAAGCAACAGCGAGAACCCTGGAAGCCTTGGGATTGCAATAAGTGAAGCTATTGAGATAACTCTATCGGATTCCAGAACCAAATATTCACTTGGCAGTGTTTTAAATCATGTTTTGCTTCACCAGACGGTGATAGGTCTTGAGTTGAAAAAGCAACTTGAGGTGCTTGGTGAGAAGCCAGACGTGATACTTGGATGCCATGGAGGCGGTTCAAATTTTGGTGGAACTGTTTTGCCGTTTATTCCAGACAAACTTTCAGGAAAAGAAATCAAATTTGTCGCGTGCGAACCAACGGCATGTCCCTCTCTTACCAGGGGTAGATATGATTACGATTATGGTGATACAGCAGGCATGACACCACTTTTGAAAATGTACACACTTGGAAAAGATTTCATACCTCCAAAGATTCATGCAGGTGGTTTGCGTTATCACGGTGCAGCCCCAATTATTTCAAGACTTGTGAAAGAAGGTCTTATTGAAGCTGTTGCGTTCGACCAGGATGAAATTTTTTCGGCGGCGAAGCTTTTTGCTAAACTTGAAGGAATAGTCCCTGCTCCGGAAAGTTCGTATGCGATAGCTGGTGCTATAAGAGAAGCAAAAAAAGCAAAAGAGCACAATATTCCGAGAGTTGTTGTTTTTAATCTCAGTGGACATGGGTTATTTGACCTGACTGCTTATATATAATTCCCTCCTTTTCCCGGCGAGCTTTGCTCGCCTTCAATTATTTTCAGCACATTTTGAGTGAATTTTCAACGTTTTATCAGATATTTTTTCATCATTTTTTTATCACCCAGTATAGATTGATTACCAGGAGGTTATGAGGGTGATAGATCAGATGGACAGTAACCCATTTCTTAGAAACTTAATAATTGCTATTTTGATAACTCTCATAACCACAGTTGCACTTTCTTATTCACCAAGAGTTTTTAAATACGACCCAATCACTGGTCTTTGGAAAAAAGTTGATCCCGTTGAATCACAGATAATACTGCCAGAAGCTGGACAGTTGAATTTTTCCAGCACATCTGTATCTGTTCCCTTAGATGGATCAATAGTCATTGATCCAATAACAATTGATCCATTTCTTGCAGAATCATCGACATCAAAGGGTAACAGGCAGTGGTTTTATTACATAGAGTATGAAGTAGGAAGATTTTCAGAGAAGAAATTCTTTGGGTTAATAGCAGCGCAAAACATGAACATAGGCACAACAACTGTCTGGATTGAAAGTGGGGAACTTCATGTTAAATTTGAGCTACTTGATGGATGGTTAGCCAGTGAATCGCATTTAAACATAACTGAGACGGAGCCATCTGGTAATCAATCTCCAGGGCAATATCCATATAAGGTGAATCATGATCCATATGTGAGCGAATTTGAGTACGTTGTTAATATACGCAACAAGTGCCAGGATTTCAAAAAAATTTATATTCTCCTTCACCTGAGTGTGAATAGAAATAGCCAGTTTGAAACAGCCTGGGCAGGAGGAAATCCACCAAGCAGAATGAGTGTGAGAGTGTCCAGTTCGAAAATTGCCTGGTATATCAAAAAACCGGGAAAGTATATGACAAACGCATTTGAGGTGACCATAAACAGTACAGATTCAGTGACAATAAGTTTTAAAAATTTCGACAATGTCAAGCCACAGGGGGGGATAGGGGTTAAAGATATAAGTGTTTTTTATGCTATTAGTGATGATCTTGCCGGTGAATTCAACTGGATACCAGCAGAAAACCTCAACAACTGGATAGTGACAGTTAAAGCTGGAGTTTCAAATCTGAATTTTTATCAACTTGTGGATTTGAAAACTCAGTCGGCGGGAATTTACAGAAACACTGGCACAATAACATTTACTGTTCAAAACACAAAAGCTTATATTGAGCAATTCTAAAATCTCACCCAGGAGGGTGAAAAGGAGGGAATTTTTATGAGGAAAGGTCTTATTTTTATCATTGCGATTCTTGCAGTAACGGCACTTGCAGTATTTGCAACAGAGGAATTGACAGTCTGGCAATTATTGGAGAATGAGTGGGTTGCACTGGATATGAACAGCACATCAACAACAGCGAAAGCTTTCAAGAGTGGAGCTGCCAACGGTTCGTGCGACAAATTCAACTGGACAATTAATTTCGAAACAGAAGTTCAGGTTGCCCAGTGGGTTAATTGGCAGATTGATGGAACAAAATGGACATGGTATGTTAGAAAACCTGGAACGTACATAACAGATTGTATCAGCTTCCTTATCCAGAGCAATGGTGAAATAGTTATCAGCTTCAGTGATTTTGCGAGTCCAACGTTTGTTCCAGGTGCAGATCCGTTTGATACTGCGGTCAATGAATACATCAATGCATGGTACGCTTACGGTATAGGTAACCTTCCAAGCGGCATTGAGGAGATGGCAGCTGCTGCAGAAATGAATGAAACAACTGTGTTTATACCAGACAGTGCGGAGCTTCACGAAGGAATAAGCAGAAAACTCTGGAACATGATCCAGGTTGTGGAATGCAATTCTGCTGGAGTTTATAGAGACAGCGGTGTTATAACAATAACGTTACAGAGGCAGATGCCATGGATTGATGGAGAGACTGGAAATTATAATTTCTGAAAATCATTGAGCAGGAAAGGCAGTAGGGGGAATTTTCCCCCTACTGTTTTTAAGCAAGAAGGATTGGGGTGAATTTGCTTGAAAAAATTTTTATATGTTTTTTTGATACTTGCCTGCACAAACATCTTTTCTCAGGGAACTTTCAATATCAGGCTTGATCCACTGGTTGTAACAAAATCAGTCGCTCAGGGAAGTCAATTCAGCTACGAGGTTTATCTGGAAAATTCTGATCCGTTCAATTCGGTAACTATAGAAGCGAAGGTGGAAGATGTAGTTGAGGATATCAACGGAATGTACAACATTGCTCCGGCTGGCTCAACAAAATATTCTGCCGCAAAGTGGATTAGGGTTGATCCAGAAATTTTCACCATTTCACCAGGTTCTGGCAGACAGGTTACTGTGAATGTGAGTGTTCCACGTGGGGTCGCAGGTGGAAGGTATGCGGCTGTTGTGTTTAAGATTGTTCCTCCTGAACAGACGCCACAAATTATGGAAGAGGCTGTGGGTTTTGCAGTTCAGTTTCAATTTCAACTTGCGAGTTTTTTAGAGTTAACTGTGGAAACAGGGCGAAGAAGAATAGAAGCGTATGCTGTTGATTTTGAAGTTCAGAAAATAAACGAAATTCCCAGTTTGGTTGAAATAGCAAATATGATTGGAAAGGATGCCACGGTGTTCAGTGTTTCAGTTTTAAACAAGAGCAATCTTCATGTGCAGACAACAGGAGAGTTAACTATTAAGACATCAGAAGGTAGAACGTTGGTAAAGATGCCTCTTGGTTCTGGCAGAGGAGTTATATTGCCAGAAACTACTGTGAAAGTTAGGAGTATCACTACCAGAAAGTTTCCTCCAGGAGATTACATAGCAAAAGCTGTTGTTAATTATGGAGGCCATAGACCTGCTATTGTCGAAACTCAGTTTTCTGTTAAAGGAGACGCGGCTCAAGTTGAGCAAACGAAGGTAAGCGATGTCCCGATGTTTTATATTGAACCTGGAAATATAGAATTAAGGGCAATGCCAAGAACTTTTAGAAGCACATTAATCAGTGTTACGAACCGAGGAGACGAGGTTGCGCGGATAAATGCTTCGATTTACCCGCTTGAATACGATATTAATGGTGAACTTGTTCCGATTGAAGATAGACAGGAAACAGTTGATTGGGTAGAAGTATCACCAGATTCATTTGAACTGAAACCAAATCAAACCCGAAAATTGAGAATTATTGCCAAACCTCCAGAAGATGCTCTTGGTGGATATTACTTCGATCTGGTGTTTTCTTCTTCAAATGAGAATGTAAAAACTGAATTTGGAGCTAATCTTCTGGTTTATGTAGGCTCAGATGAAACCATAGTTAAAAAACTTTCAGCGGATTTTCACTTAATTCAGCCAACCACGGATGGTTTGAATGTCGATGTGCTAATCAAAAATGACGGAAATTATCACATCATTCCTTCAATAATAGTTGGTCTTGAAAAGGTTATCCCGCAGCAGGAAGAAGAAAGTGGCATAATACTTCCAGAAAGTACAGAAAGGCTCGTCAGTGCTTCTTATTCTGGAGAAGTGCCTATTCTTCCAGGTGCCGAGAGAATTTATGGGGTGATGCTCCCAATTCAAATGCAACCGGGCGAATATGAAGTTGTTGCAAGAATAGATTTTGGAGATAGCCAGCCAATTATATTGAGAAAGAGGATCAGATTAGAGGGGGGCGAGGAGAAATGAAAAGGTTCTCCATATTGATAGTTTTTTTAATAGCTTTAACATCACTTGCTGAGGAAGAGCCTCTTGTGACAAATATTTTTCAGGATACCTATATACTTGATGCTCTTGCAGATATCTCTGCTCAAAGTGGTGTGCCAATTATTGCAGATACTACCGTCAGTGGTTTTGTCACTATAGAGCTGAATGAAGTACCACTCGAAAAAGCTTTGAAAATGATTCTTATGCCGGGTGGATATACTTTTATAAAAGTTGACGGGTTCTATTTTGTCGGTGCACCTGATCCAAAAAACCCTGCTTTCCGTTATCTTGTTCAAACGAAAGTAATAAAACCATCTTATTTGAAAGTCGATTCAATTCGAAATTTGCTTCCCTCTTTCTATGAACCTTTTATAAAAATAGACACCGAGAACAATTTGATAACAATAACTGCACCGGAACAAATAATAGCGAAGTTTGAAGAGGATTTAAAAAATATCGACATACCACCAAGGCAGGTAAAGATAAGTGTAGTTGTCTCAGAGGTCTCTAAGGATAATTTGGGAGAAATAGGTCTGGATCAGATCGGTTACACGTTTGGAGCCAATCAACAGTATAACGAAGACTGGACAGCTGTTCTTGGGCTGATTTCAGGTGTATTGTCTGTTCAGACAGACGTTTTTGGTACCATTGTTGCAAGACTCAGAGCTTTGGAACAGGATCAGAAAGCGAAGATAAAAGCTGATCCCTGGATTATAGTTCAGGAAAACAAGCCGGCAAGGCTTTTTGTGGGCCAGAGAGAGATCATTATTCTGCAACCCGAGGAAGGGACTACAACAACCGAAACAGTTGATGTTGGTGTAGGAATTGATATCACAGCACGGGTTGTTGGTAAAAATGAGCTTGAGATAAATGTTGCACCAAACATAAGTCATTTTACAACTGCTCAAACAACGAGCTCGTTATCAACTAAGAGAAGCGAGCTATCTACTACTCTACGTATACAGAGCGGCCAGACAGTTGTCATAAGTGGCTTGACTGTTGAAAACTCTTCTGACGGTTACACTGGCATCCCATTACTTGGGAATATACCCTTACTGAGGTATTTATTTGGAGTTAAATCGGATTCTCAAAGTCAAAGAGAAGTGATTATTTTTCTGAGTGCGGAGATTCTTTGAGGATGTGTTTGTCATGAGAATGTTGATTCTGTCTTTTCTTATTTTCTGTTTTGCTGTATTTGCAAATGAAACAGTAGTTATTTATCAACTGGAAGTAATTCGTTTGAATGAAGAGATAGCCACAAAAATAAACTTAAAAGATATTCAGGTTGAAAAACTGGATTCCAACAATCTTGGTTTTCAAGTGATCTATGACGCCAAAACTATGGAAATTTTGATGAAAGCACCGTTTATTACTGCAAATCTTGAGCTTGGGACAAAGAATGAAAAAACATTGATTTCTACAAGGCCATGGGTGTCAACTATTGTTGGAAAACCGGCTGTTTTATTTGCAGCGACGGAGGAACTCTCTTTTACAACAGGGTTAAGAACAGGCGTTGGTATGAGAATTCAACTCACTCCTGTGAATGTCCACGAAAATAAGATTCTGACGAAAATAGCTTTTTCTGACCCATATGGTCCCACTGTGTTTGACAACGAAATGTGGCTCAGTAATGAATGTTTTTCTCCTATATGCATAACGACCATGAAAACAGAAAAAGAGACTATGTATTTTGCAATATATGCAAAAGCATCACTTGTATCAAAACTCCCCGAAAACAATATTTACATGGTTGGGAGTGTTGATGAACTTGCAGATATGTTTGTGACATCTTCAGCAGATAGGATAAGTGAGGTGAATGGATATGTTTATACTGACTTTTCCCGGATAAGTGGAGCTGTTGAGGCATCAATCTGGGCGAACGATTCACTGGTAGTACAATCTGGACTTGTGATAATTCCACTCAGTTTTGTTTTCGGAGTAGAACATCTTGTAAGTGAAGATGGATTAAGAGCGGGTGCAAAATTTCTCTATGATTCTGATTATTATCTGCTGCTTGGAGTTTCAGACTATTCTAAAATTTCAGAGAACTTTACACTTTTTGCGGAATTTTATCCTTTCAAGATCTCACTTTCTCAGTGGAAATTTGAATCGATTTCATGGAAAGTAGGAGCTCGAATAGATTTTGAAGATTACTGTATAGTTCTTGGTGCTTACAAAAGTGGGCAAATCAATCTATGGCTTGAAGGAAGGGTAAGGGTTTATCGGGCGTTATTCTTATTAGTGGGCATACAATATTCTCTGGATAACAGGATATATTTAAGAGCGGGAATTTCTGTAAAGTTTTAATCTTGATATCCTAATTTTTTTGATATCTCCCTCGTACAGTTAACGACGTGAATTGCGTATTTTCTTATCCATGTACTTGTCATTTTATTTTTGGAACCAGCTATGCTTACGGCTCCTATCGGCTTTCCTTCATAATTCAACACGGCACTCCCAACGCATCTCACGCCGTACTCATTTTCTTCATCGTCTATCGCATAACCTCTTGCCTTTACAAGTTTTAGATGCGAAATCAACTTTTGAGGATCTGTTATGGTTTTACTGGTTTTTTTTACAAGGGTCACGCGGGACAGGTACTGGTTGAGTTCCTTTTCTGATAGATGCGAAAGTATAGCTTTGCCAAAACTTGTGCAATAAAGTGGTACTGACATACCAACGCGCGACATCAGAGGCATGCTTTCAGCACTTTCAATTTTTTCTACATAAACGGCTTGATCGTGGTCTTTTATGACTAAATTCACTGTTTGCTTAGTTATCGAAGCAAGCTCAAAAAGATGCGGCCTTGCCACGTCCCTCAAATTTATTCTTCTCAATATGACACTTCCATAATCAACAAGTTTGAAACCCGGCAAGTATTTTTTGTTTTCATCTTTGATTACAAAACCCAGCTCTTCGAGTAGTTTCAAGTATTTAAAGGCATTTGAAATGCTCATATGAAATTTTTCCGCTACTTCACTGACACTCACACCTTCTGAGCTTTTAACAATACAATCAATTATGCAAAGAACCTTTCTCGGGCTTTCAAGAAATGTTTTATCGTTTTTTTCTTCAGAACGTGATCGCAACTTTCAGTGCCGTCCTTTCTTCTATCAATTTCAGAGCTTCATTTGCCTGAGACAGCGGCAATCTGTGTGTTACAATTCTTTCAAATATTTCTGGATGTTTTGCAATAAGGTCGACTGCCTGTACCAAATGTTTAGCATCACTCACCCAGACTCCCTGAATGTGTATGTTTTTGAAAACAAGGTCATGATACACATCTAATGGTATTGATTCTTGTGGTACAGCAACACCTGTTATCATATACATTCCACCACGTCTCACCAGCCTGAAACCTTCCAGCAGAGCTTTGCTATTGCCGCTTGCTTCAATTACGATATCTGCACCCCGGTTACCTGTGATGCTCAAAATTTTTTTGGTTCTTTCTTCTTCATTTATATCATGCCGATTGAGCACAATATCTGCTCCAGCTTTTTTTGCGAGTTCCAGTCTCTGTTGAGATCCACTTATCATTATAACCTGAGATGCGCCCAATGTTCTTGCGGCAACCACACAGAAGACGCCAAGTGGTCCTGCTCCCTGAATGACAACGGTTTTTGAGAGTAAAGGTTCTGATATCAGATCAAACGCATGCATTGCAGTCGCGCCAGAGCATGCCGCTGTAACGAGGCATACCGGGTCGATTTGCGGTATTTTTAATATCTCAGTTTCTCTGAAAAGAACCATGTATTCGCTGTATGCACCAAGCAGATATGGATAATCTTTGCATGAGAGGTTTATTCCATAAACTTTTCTGTTTGGGCACAAATAGGGTTGTCTGGAAACTTTGCACCAGAAGCAATTATTGCAGACTATGCCTCTGTTCCATATTATCCAGTCGCCGGTTTTTATTTTTTTTCCATTCAGATCACATTTTTCTCCGTTTATCTGTACGACTTGCCCAACTCCCTCGTGACCAAGTATTATTGGCAGTGGTGTTCTTGGATCTTCACCCTTTGCCATGTGAAGATCACTGCCACAAACACCACTTGCGAGCAATTTTACGAGGATTGCTCCTTCGGGTAAATTGGGAATATCAAAATTTCTGAGAACAAGAGGATGATTGAATTTTTCGAGAACCATCGCTCTACTCTTCATTTTGAATCCTCCTCGGGCCTTATAGGTTCTTTTATCTCATAATGTAATCTTCTTTTTTCATCGAGCCAGAATATTATATATTTCTTCCATTCGTCTTTTCTCGGCAGGAAATTCATCACTGGTGGGTCGAAATGAGAAAATCTAAGATGTGGTCCGCGACTTTCATCTCTGAGAAGAATAGCAGTTAGAATGACTCTCGAGAGCAGCAGCATATTTTCTGTTTCAATCATATAAGCTACTCCATTTTCATCCAGACAAATACCTTTTTCTTCTATCGATTGAATTTCGTTGATAGCCTTTACAATTTCACTGTGCTGCCTGACAAGAAAAGCTGAATTTGAAAGTATTTCCTTTATCTGATTTCTCGCTTGATATGATGGTATGGAACCTTTTACTTTATTATTGGTAATTTTAATCTTCTCGAAGTTTATTTTCCTTGCCTCAAGTGCTGCATTCTGGCCTGCAATTTTGCCAAAGACCTGTGTATCAAGAAGTGAATTTCCCCCTGGTCTGTTTGCCCCGTGCTGCCCCCCTGCACATTCACCAGCTGCAAAAAGACCGTTGACATTTGTTTTTGCATTTCTGTCTATTTTCACACCACCTTGAAAATGCTGCAATGCATTCTGAACTTCGAACCGTTCTTTCGAAAGATCAATATGTCTTTGTTGAAGCCATTCCACCACTTTTGGGTTGATTTTCATTAATCTTTCATATGGTGTGGTTTTATAAAATAATTTTCTATCGGCTTTTTCACTCCAAGAAAGTATCTCTTCGGGAATGTTTTTTATTGATAAATAACCTGGATTTTCTGTGAAATCCAGATACACTTTGTGACCACATAAACTATGAACGTAAACAGCAAGATCTATAACCTTCGTTGGTGATTCATAGGAAATGGGCCAGTGAGCCCCTTTTTTAAATTGAAGAACAGATAGTTGATTTTTATCTTTTTCTGAAAGATAGTCATTAAGAAACTCTCTTCCAGTTTCATCTACAATTTTTGGCAAGCTTCTAAACATGCTGCCAGAACTTGCAAAGAGCATATGAGGGTGGCATATGCCGATTTGCATAAATTCCATATTTACGAGTTTTGCACCTGCTCGCAGAGCAGCAGCATATCCATCCCCTGTCATCTCGCTGGGAAAAACATTTTTCGAATAAAGAGCACCCGCCCCACCTGTAGCGAGTACGAAAGTTTTGGCCTGGATGAGATATATTTCATCTGAGATAATATCAATTGCTTTTGCAGCAATTACTCTGTTGTTTTTCACTATGAAATCGTAAACCATAACGTTTTCAACGATTTGAACTGATGATTCCTCCAGTTTTCTTTGAAGTGCTTTTGCAATTTCCACAGCCGTTTCAGGACCAACGTAGCACGCTCTTGGATAAATTGATCCATCAGTCAAGAATTGATCTACTCTGCCATCAGCTGTTTTTACAAATGGAACACCTATATTTATAAGATATTCCAATGCTCCGGCGCTTTCTTTTGATAAAACTTCAGCGAGATCGTAATCAGAAACTTCCCCGCCTATCCTATAAATATCCATCGCATGTTCTTTCCAATTATTTTGAACTGGTGCTGTATAGGGAAGTGTGGCATGAAATGCCATTCTATCCGAGCAGGCAAGGGCTGTCGTTCCGCCTTTTCCCAGAGGTTTTTTGCTCAGTAAAATTACAGCGAGCTCAGGTGCTGTTTCTTTTGCTGCTAAAGCAGCCCTCATACCAGCACCGCCAGCTCCGATTACAACGACGTCTGCAAAAAAGTTCTTCATGCTTTTTCACTCCATTTCACCATTTCTATTGCTTTTACTGGACAGAGTTTTACACAGAGGCCACATCCATCGCACAGTTCGCTTATAACATAAGATTTTTCGGATTGATACGGCGCATCATATATGCATACTTTTTGGCAGGTTCCACAGGATGTGCACAATGCTTGATTTATTTGTGCTTTAAAAAGGTGTCTGCGATCTATTTGCTCATTGCTGAGAATTGCTTTTCCACTTAATTTTCCTTTAATCTGAGAAAAATCCGGGTAAGACTTTCTTTCCATAAATGCTTTGATCTGTTCGAGCAGCATATCTATTGCTTCGTAACCTGAAAGATATATCAAGCTGCATACTTCCACTGCATTCGCACCGGCGTAGATGTATTTGATAATATCTTCCCCACTTCCTACGCCGCCCGAAGCAGCTACTGAGATATTCAGATGAGGACTGCTTGCTGCGATCCATCTTAGAACATAATTGAAAGCCCAGGGACCTCCATGACCAGCATAACCTTCATGAAGGACAGGTCTTTCTTTTTCAAGATTTATATCAAGTCCCGTAAGCCTGTTGAACATAACCACACCGTCTATACCGGATCTTTCAAGCATTTTTGCCATAGAAAGCGGTGAAGAAAGTTGCATTGGCAGTTTTACAATCAGGGGAATCTTTACTGAATCTCGCACGATTTTCGCAACTGAGAGAATTTTTTCTTCTACATCTCCCCCCCTAAAAGATATCGATCCGTGAGGACATGAAACATTTAATTCTAAGGCTGGTGCTCCTGCACCTTCTGCCATTCTCGCATATTGACTCCATCCTTCGTCTGTGACACAGTTTATACTTGGGATAACAGGTATTGAGAGAGTGTTGACAGCTTTTCGAATTTCCTCAAAGTATTCGTGAGCATCGAACGGGCTTGCTTGCTCGAAAGAATAGAAGGTTTGCGATCTTAATTTTCCCATTTTTCTTTCGATAATTTCAAATCTTGGAGTGGGAGAAATCCTGCAAATTTTTTCCTCGAACAAGGATTTTGCAACCACACAGGCTGCTCCATGTTCCTCGGCTTTTTTCATGTTTTTTAAGTTTTCCGCAAGACCTGATGAAGCAACTATGATTGGATTTTTTAACTTGATTCCCACATATTCACACGAAAGATCCATTTTAAAACCCCCATCTCAAAGCTCTATTCTTTTACCTTTCTCAGCCGATAAATAAGCTGCATAAATGACTTTGACTGTCTCTTTTGCGAGCTCAAAATCCGACTCAGGTTCTTTTTCTCCAAGGATTGCCAGTGCAAAATCTCTCATCTCTTGAGGATAGCCTCTTACCCAATCCTCATCCGGTGACGGAAAGGTCCAACCAGACTTTGTTTCTATTTTTTCTGCTATGTATTCGTTTTTCCAGGCATCTTCTGAAGGTGTGTAGGCAATCATCATGTTGTTGGGAGTTATATTGCAGTAAATCATTCCGTTTGCTGTGTTTATCTGTACAAAGTTTTTTACACCACCAAGGCTTATGTCGTTCGATATTACAATAGCTTTCGAGCCATCTTCAAAATCAACAATACTGCATGACCAATCTTCCACATCATACCAATCTGTAACCATGAAGGGTTTGTCGAAATTTTTGACACTCTCTATTTTTGTCAAATTTCCGGTTTCTGCGAAAACTGTTTTCGCTTTTACAGGTTTTCCATATCTTAACTTACCCTCGAAATGTTTCAGGTGCAGGATGGCCCCAATTGGATGAGATCCCATTCTTAAAAGACTTCCACCGCCTGCTGTTTTCCATCTCCGCGAATATGATGCGTGTGATCCCGAATGACTTTCCTCCGCTCTGAGTTCTAAAACAGGAGCCTTTGAAGCTGATAGCAATTTTTTTGCTTTGGTTATAGCAGGCGCATATACGAAATTTTCAGCATACATAAATTTTATATTAGATGATTTTAAAGCGTTTTCTATGCCGGCTATTTTTTTGATTACCTGCCTGTACATGTGTTCCTTATCTATTTCACCGACTTTTTCAACATCAGGCATGTCTTCGCCAAAATAACCTGTGAGTGGCTTTTCGCATATGATGTGTTTTCCCTGCTCGGCGCATGCCGATATAATTTGTTCATGTACGTTTGTTGGTACGCAGATATCTATTACATCCACCTCGTTATCTTTACAGAGCTCGTAGTAATCTTTATATATTTTTTTCAAACCATATCGTTTCACAAATTTTTCTGCATTTTCAGGATGCAAAGCACAGACTCCGACTACTTCAAATAGATTTTTGTTCTCCTCATAGGCAGCCATATGAATATGGGAGACAAATCCTGCTCCGGCTATGCCTACCCTGATTTTACTCATTTTTTGCCCCCCTTTTTCTTGAGAAATATTTGGAAAACATTACCAAAAACATTGCTATTAGGAGAATCAATGATATGGGTCGTGTGAAAAATGGCAATAGACTGCCTTTGGATAGCATTAAAGCACGCCTGAGGTTTGTGTCAGCCATTGGCCCAAGGATAAAACCCAGTACGAAAGGTGCTGCGGGGAAATCGTTCAGTCTCATGAAGTAACCAAGCAGACCGAAAAGAAGCATGATCCATACATCAAACATACGACCGTTGAGTACATATGTCCCAACCACACAGAGCACAAATATTATGGGCATAAGTATTTCCGTGGGAACAAGTAATATTTTCAGGAACAGTCTTGTTACCAGAAGGCCAAAGATAACCATCAATATTGTCGCTATAGTGAACATTGCTGCCACATTTCCTATCATCTCAGGATGTTCTATTGGTAATAGTGGGCCAGCTCTGACACCGTGGATCCATAAAGCAGCCAGGAGGACTGCTGCTGGAGCGCTTCCGGGTACTGCGAGCGTTAAAACAGGGATTATCGCAC
The DNA here is from genome assembly GCF_000017865.1 of Pseudothermotoga lettingae TMO. Classification (GTDB taxonomy): domain Bacteria; phylum Thermotogota; class Thermotogae; order Thermotogales; family DSM-5069; genus Pseudothermotoga_B; species Pseudothermotoga_B elfii. The sequence goes on along the minus strand of NC_009828.1, from coordinate 1,946,748 downwards.
CTGCAACACAGGCATTATTTGCTGTTTCTGCTGCTGTTAGTCCTTCAAGGGAACCCTGACCAAATTTCTCAGGTTCTTTGCTAGACCTTTTTGCCAGGTCGTATGAAACCCACGAAGAAACATCCTCACCAACTCCGGGAATGACTCCTATGAAAACTCCTACTATTCCTGATCTGATTATGTTTATCCAATTTTTCAAAATTGTTTTCCCGTAAGATACCGAAGATTTATTTTTTGAGAAATTCAGCGCTACTTCCATTTTTGTTGTTCTTTTCAAATTCATCAATATTTCTGGTATTCCGTATACACCAACCAGAACAGGTAACAGGGCTATGCCACCATAAAGTTGAATGTTTCCAAAAGTGTATCTTGGAAAAGATGTGATTTCGTCCAGACCTATCTGCGAAATCATCAATCCCAGGAATCCTGCAATCCACCCTTTTAGTGGATCTTTTGGTGCCGTCAAACTTCCGGCTATAACTGTTCCAAAAACTGCAAGAACAGCAAATTCCCAGGAACCAAACTCGAGTGCAAGTTTTCCCAAAAGGGGTGCAAGCGTAACTATAAAAATTGCCCCGATAACAGAACCAATGCCAGACATAATTGTGGCCACATTCAATGCAAAACCTGCTTGCCCAGATCGGGCGAGTGGAAATCCATCGACTGTGGTTGCTGCATTGGCAGGGGTTCCAGGTATATTCAACACGATCGCAGTTCTGCTTCCTCCATATATTGCTCCTATATAAACACCTACAAGCATTCCTATGGCTGTTTTCGTGGGAAAACCAAAAGTGAGGGTTGTGAGAATTGCTACACCAAGTGTAGCTGTCAGTCCCGGTAATGTACCAACAAGCATTCCAAGCAATGTTGCCCATGCCATATTGAAAAGGATAATCGGATCAGTTATGATTTCAACAAGGTATTTGAAATAATCAATAAGGACATGCATTAACATACTCCCCTTTACGGTAGCGGTAAGAGAAATAGTTTTTCAAACAGATAATAAATTCCAATGGTTACAAGAACTGATGCACCTATGACCAAGGCGGGTTTCTTTCTAAAGAACATAAGCGATAAAGCAGAAGTAAAGATGCTTGTGAGCACGATAAAATTAATGTGACCAAGTAGTAAGACATAGACTAAACAAGTTGCAACGGAAACCAAAAGTCTTTTCATTTCTTTTTTATTACGTTCTTTTTCCTCTGGATCATTTGATATAGTCTCTGTTGTTTTTTGCTTTCTCAAAAGCATGATCAGATTAAGGATAATCACTAATACTGAGAAAACCACTGGAACAATCCCTGGCGAACCGTATTTTCCATATTCCGTAGTTGTGGGCATTCTCAATGCACCGATGAGAAAAAATAAAGCCAGTGTTATAAAGACAAGAGCTGTGATTTTATCTTTCATTTATGAAACCTCCTGAAAAGCGCCCCGAAGGGCGCTGTTAATAATCAACTATTTCCCAATTCTGGGTATGTTGTATTTTTCCGGGGATATTTTCAAAACTCCTCTGTCGTAAAGCAACCAGGTTACACGCCTTGCAGTTTCTTCAACTATTTGATCTGCTTTTTCTCCATACACGCATACAGAAACAAGCCCCTGCTTATCTGCCCAATCTTTCATTGCCTTTGAATTTGCTGCTTTCTCAAATATTTGCCCAACTGTTTCTAAAATCTCCATGGGGACATCTTTGGGAATTATCAAACCAAAGTAAGCACCGACGTCAGGAAAATCTGGATACCATTCTCGAATAGACGGGATGGTACCGTATCCGGAAATTGTTAGAGGCTCGGCACTTAATGTACAAAGTGCCCTCAATCTTTTTGCCCTTAGCATATCGGCGACTTCCATAGAAAATTGCATGTTCCCAACAACCTCTCCTGAGACTACAGCAACTGTTGCGGGATTACCGCCCGCGTATGGAACGTGCCTATATTTAACGTTGAAATATTCGGCGAATATTTCAGCAGCAACATGACCGCCACTTCCAGTACCAGCCGAGGCTATTGGTATTTCCGGGTTATTTTTCATAGCCTCAATAAGATCGTTTATTGTTTGATATGGAGAGCTGGGATTGACAACAACAACATTTGGTGCGTAAATCGGCAGAAAATATTTCCAATCTCTGTGTGTGAAAGTGATGCTTTCTTCCAGCAAAGCGTATTTCGTCAGGTCAAGCACAGCATTTGCTGTCCATGTATAGCCATCGTGTGACGCATTCCAGGTATTGACTGTACCGATTGAACCTGCCCCACCCGGGGTGTTAACGATGATGAATTTTCTTCCCAGATAAGGCTCCATCTGGCTTGTTATCATTCTTGTTACCTGATCTGTTGAGCCGCCAGCTGACCAGGGAACAATTACCGTAATTGATTTGGCTGGTTTCCATTCAGCAAAGATCACTGTTAAAAGAATCACGCTGAGAAGCACCACTGCGATTTTTCGCATCATGATCCCTCCTTTTTGGTTTTGATGCTAATGTGTTTTTTCATAAAATGAAAATGACTTTCATATTGTAATTTACCACCATGTAAAGTGCAAATCAAAATCTTTTATTTCCCATAAATATGGTATTATCAATGAAAAAGGGCAGATAAACAGTCGTTTCAGGGATTTTCTAAGAAAATCGGCTTATTGTATTTTATTAAACCAGAAAATCATCAAGGAGGAAGAGTAAATGGTGGGTGTTGTTGGGGTTGGCAACATAGGTTCGATCATAGTTAATAGGTTGGTTGAATCTGGGATTTTTTGTCCGGGTGAAATTATTTTGAGTAATAGATCGTCAGAAAAACTGAAACCTTTTTTATCGATGGGTTGTTTGGTTGGAACCAATGAGAAAATCTCAAAGTTGTGTGATTTAATATTTCTTTGTGTCAAACCGCAAGATAGCCAGAAAGTGTTTTCTGAGCTTAGAGAATTTAATGGGAGATTAATTATCAGTACTATGACAGCCATATCGATAGATAAGATCTTCAAAGAGACTCGTTGCAACAATGTGGTAAGGATTATGCCAAATATACCCGCAAAAATTGGGAAAGGAGTTGTAGCAGCATCTAAATCTCAAGCAATTGATGATCAAATGTGGAATGAATGCCAGCTCATTCTTTCCTGCCTTGGCAAGGTAGTAGAGGTTGAAGAATATCAGCTTGCAGCCGTTACTGCTCTGAGTGGAAGTGCTCCTGCGTTCATTTTTGTTATTATAGAAGCGCTGATTGATGCGGGTATCAGAATGGGGCTTTCTTATGAGATCTCAAGATCTATGATTCTGGAAACCATGATAGGTTCAGCGGAACTTCTTTCAAATCTTGGAAATCATCCAGGAGAGTTCAGGCATGTAGTAACATCTCCGTCAGGTACAACAATTGAGGGTATCTACAGAATGGAAAGAGAAGGCGTGAGAGGTGCTCTTATGAAGACTATTCAGGAGACCTACTTGAGAGCGCTTCAAATCGAAAAAGATTTTGGCAATTGAGGAGGGAAGAGGATGAGTAAAGTAACTCTGAGTGCAGCACTTGCTGGTATCTTTTTCATAATTCTTGGAATAGTTTTGATATTCGATCTTAACGCAAATCTCGTGTGGTCAGTTATTTTGCTTGCGCTTGGTCTCGGCTTTGAATTTGGGGTTTTTGGAAAATCTTACGGTAGATTCGTTCCCGGAGGTATTTTAACAACCATTGGCGTTCTTTTTCTTTTTTGTTCAGTTATTGGTTTTTCTTATCTGAAATTTCTCTGGCCTGTTTTTGTTATGGCACCAGCTACTGGTTTGATTCAGGCTTATTTTGCCAGCAGAAAAAAAGGATTGCTCGTTTCGGCAATGGTTCTTTTCGCGATGACTGCGTTTTTTTTCGGCGTGAGTTTTTATCAGACAGTTTTCTTGAGGATCGTCTTTGGTGTTTTAATTATAGTTTCAGGTATAGCGTTGCTCATTCCTAAAAAGAGATAAAATCAGTTGCCTGTCCATAATTTTTCTTCAAAAACGTCATAGCTTCTTCTGCATATTTTTCGTCGATGACGTAAATCGGCATGTTTGTTGACATGGCAGATACGTATACCTGGGCACTTCTTTCAACAGCTTCGCACATATTGAAAGCTTCGTCTAATGATTTTGCGGCACACACAAGGCCATGATTTGCTATTAACACCGCCCTGCTGTCTTTCATGCAACGAACTACATTTCTGGCAAGCTCATTTGTTCCAGCATTTGCATATTCACTCACGGGAATCTGCTTTGAAAACATCAAAACAGTTTCTGTTATTGCTGGTAATGGAATTCGAAGCACAGAAAGTACTGTTGCGTAAATTGAATGTGTATGAATAACAGCGTTCACATCAGAAAAATTTCTGTATATCTGTGTGTGAAGCTGATACTCAATAGATGGTTTGAGATTCCCTTCAATTATTTTTCCATTCATATCTATAACAGGCACCTGATCAAAATTGAGTTTATCGTAGGCGATGCCACTCGGAGTAATTGCTATGAGATTTTCATCTATTTTCACGCTTATGTTTCCCGAACTTCCACTCACATGGTTTGATCTAAGCATTTTTAATCCAAATTCAACTATTAATCTTTTTTGCTGCTCGTACATGTTTTCACCTCGTCTTCTTCAGGGTTAATCTGCGAACAGAACATATATCCAATCGATCGATTTTTAGCTTCATACATGGCTTTATCGGCATTTCTGGTCAGTTCTTCTATTGTTTTACCATCTTCTGGAAAAACGGCAATGCCTGCACTTACACCAACGCAAAACGGATTACCATTAACAGTGACAGGACATGAAATGGTCTTTACAAGCCTCTGAATTATTTCTTCAATATTTCTTTCATCTATGTCTGTCAGCAAGATAACAAATTCATCTCCTCCTATTCGCCCAACTATATCGTTCTTTCTTACGACTGATTTGAGTCTTTTGCCAACAGCTTCAAGTATCTGATCGCCCATATGATGGCCATGTTTGTCGTTGACTGACTTGAATCTGTCTAAGTCCAGATAAACAACAGCTGCTGATTTACCTTTTTGCGAGTAAAGTTTTAAAATTTTGCGTGCCTCGCTTAAGAAAGCCCCTCTGTTCATCAAACCCGTCAAGGAATCTGAAAAAGCCAGTTTCCAAAGTTGATCGCCGAGTGTTTCCCGAAAAAACCAGAACAAATCGATAGCAACTGCGGTAACACCTACTGCTTCGAGTAGATTTTGTATTTGAGAAACCTGAGGGATTATGAAAAACACGCCGAGCACAGAAATGTATTTTGCATACATAAATAAAAAAATACCTATTTTCAAGATTACATAAGAGTATCCAAAGACAAGGCACATTATCATAAAACGTGCTGCGAGATCTACGATGGCTGGTAAAAGAAAAGAAATGTTAACTTCTTCAACCTTAAGACAGGTAAGATCTAAGATCGCAACAGTTGAAAATAAAATAAGTAAAACACGTATTATCCCACGGCGTTGATATTGATTTTTCAATGACATCACCTCATGATTGTTCTCTACCAAACTGATTTTAGCATTTTTTATTAAATTGGCATTGACTATGATTTCGTTATTATTGCCTGAAAATAAAAATATTTGCGATAAAATATTCTGAGAGGTGATTTCTTGTTTTTTCTGGAAGAAAGAAGAAGACATCCTTGCAGGATAAATCATGTAGCTTTGCTGGTAATTGATGTACAGAGATATTTCTGTGATTTGCACGGAGGAGCTTATCTGCCGGGTGTAGAGAACGCTTTGAAAAAAATCAACGATCTAATAAAAGCCTTTGAAGATAAGGCTTTACCTGTTTTTTGTACTGTCCACAGAGGAAACAATAAAATGATGAAGCAATGGTGGGGAAACTCCGTTGAAGGACAACAAACTGAATTGTCGGTGATTCAGAAAAAGGCACAAATTATATACAAAGATTCATATGATGCATTTCATAAAACGAAACTTGAAAACTGTCTTCGAAAAGAACAGGTGAAACAGCTGGTTGTTTGCGGTGTCATGACACATTTATGCGTTGAGACAACTGTGCGAAGTGCATTTGTAAGAGGATACGAGGTCGTAGTTGCCCAGGATGCGTGCTGGGATAAAAATGACTGGTATCATTTTTCATCTTTAAAAAGCTTGGCTCATGGTTTTGCAGTTGTGAGTTTAGCAGATGAGATAATATGCATGTTGGGATCGTAGGCGCTGGTCCGGCAGGTGTTTCCGCCGCAGTTTTTCTCAAACGCTGCGGCATAGAGATATCTGTTTTTGAAAAAGAATCTGTGGGTGGTCTCATCGCCAATGCATGGCGTGTTGAGAACGTACCAATAATTTCTCCGTGTAGTGGTGAAGAGATTGCAAGATCTCTGAAAGTGAGTTTAAATGAATTTTCTATAAATGTTCTTTATGAAGAAGTTGTGGAAATTTTCAATCGTAGAGTTTTAACCAGATCCAAAGAATATCTCTTCGACAAAATTATTGTGGCAAGTGGTACATTGCCAAGAAGGATTTTAAAATTTGAAGTGAGCAGTAATGTTGTTTACGAATACAGACATTTACCAGCAGATATAGAATCACTTGCTGTTTTTGGTGCAGGAGATGCTGCTCTCGACGGGGCGCTAAAAGCTTTTGAAAATGGAGTCCGGTCAGTTCATATATTCAGCAGGAGTGGGAGAATAAAAGCCATAAAAAGACTTAGGGATCTGGCTATGAATTCTCCGATTGTTTTTCATTTTTCAGAACCAATTTTGGATGTAATCCAGGGTGAAAAGCTTATTTTAACCACGCATAAGGCAGTATATGAATTTGATGCCCTGTTGATTTGTATTGGAAGGGTTCCAAATGTGTTGTTTGTCAAAGAGCGCACCAGTGATATATATATCGTTGGCGATGCGCATGGCAGTCATAGGCAGATGAGTATCGCCATTGGTCAGGCGATAGAAACAGCTATGAATATACTGGGAGGTTGAAAAATGAAAATTATTGCAAAGTATGGTAAAGAAAATATAGCCACCGTTTATATTGGCATAACTTCGAGAGGAAGCATGGTTGAATTTGTTCAATCGGTTCAACCACCTTTTTCAAGGAATGAAAAATGGGTTTTGATAATTTCAACATTGAAAGGTTGCCCTGTGGGGTGTCTGATGTGCGATGCTGGTGGTTATTACGAAGGAAAATTGACAGCCGAAGAGATGCTTGAACAGATTGATTTTTTAATAAAAGAGTATTTTCCAGATGGTCTTGTCAAAGTGAAAAAATTTAAAATTCAATTTGCGAGAATGGGAGAACCGGCACTCAACAAAAATGTTCTGACTGTGCTCGAAAAGGTTTCAGATCACGAGAATTTGATCCCATCTATATCTACGGTAGCCCCGTATGGGTGTGAGGAATTTTTCGATCGGCTGCTGAGTATAAAACAAAGACATTACCAAGGAAGATTCCAGCTTCAATTTTCGATTCATTCTACAGATGAGAATCAACGCGATGAAATCATACCTGTGCGAAAATGGTCGTTTAAAGATATAGCTCTTTATGGAGAAAAATTTGTAAAAAACAATGATAGAAAGATAGCATTAAATTTCGCACTTTCAAATAAAGTAACGGTGAGCGCAGAGAAGATAGCAAACACATTTTCGCCTGATAAATTCCTGATAAAGATAACTCCCGTGAATCCGACGTATAACGCGGTGAATAATCAAATCGAATCTGATATAGACCTGTCCACAGGTTTTCCAGTTAGACACAGGGTTTTCATGGAAGAGTTGAAAAAATCCGGTTTTGAAATCATCTTAAGCATCGGAGAACCTGAGGAAAATAAAATAGGTAGTAATTGCGGTCAATATATAAGGAAACATATTTCTAACACTCAGAAGCTGTCTCAGGCTTATACATATGTTCAGAAGAGTGAAAATGTGTTATTCTACAATCATTTTGATCAATCTTAATTTTATATTCCATTCGAGTGAAGTGATTTTTTAAGGAGGGATAAAATGAAAACTTTCAGAAAAGAGTTGTGGTTTCATACAAAGAGGCGAAGAGAATTTGTGAACATTACTCATCTTCTGGAAAAATGCGTTGAAGAAAGTGGAATCAAAGATGGATTGCTTTTATGTAATGCGATGCATATAACCGCAAGTGTTTTTATAAACGACGATGAACGTGGACTTCATCAGGATTTCGAGAATTGGCTTGAAAAACTTGCTCCAGAAAAACCTTATTCACAGTATAAACATAATGATAGTTTTGAGAATAACGCAGATGCCCATTTGAAAAGAACAATTATGGGAAGAGAGGTTGTTGTGGCAATCACAAATGGAAAGCTTGATCTTGGCCCGTGGGAGCAGGTGTTTTATGGGGAATTTGATGGTATGAGGGACAAACGCGTTTTGGTCAAAATTATAGGCGAGTGAAAGCTGTAGTATAATCTACGATTAATCATAAAAAGGGGGTTAAAGGGTTCAACGGAGTCACGTCTATGAAACATGATCTTTTTAGTGATATCAATTCTGCTTCTGATGCAGGATTTGACGTAATTGAAATTTGGAAAGAAAAGCTTTTTAAAGCCATTGCTGAAAAATCTTTGCATGATATAAGTGTCGAACTGATTAAAAATGCTCTGGATCCGTACTCGATAAACTCGCTCGAGCAGGCTACTTTCAGTGATAATTTTGCAGATAAGTTTGAGAAATTTGAAATGCTCTGTGTTATTGCTGAACAATTGCGCGTTAAAGTAATTGTTGTCATACCAGGCTTTGTGAAAGAGGAGTTTTCAGAAAAAGAGATTAAAAAAGAAACATTGCGCGCCCTAAGAGAGTTTTCAAAGTTAGCAAAACAGTATTATGTGAAAATTGGTTTTGAATTTCTCGGAGAAAAAGATTGCTCGATCAGCAGGTTTAGTCTTGCGCGTGATATTATTCAGGAATTGAACGAGAGCAACGTTGGACTTGTGATAGACACATACCATTTTTTCAAGGGTGGTTCAAAGTTGCGTGAACTTGAAGACATGAAACCGGAAAACATATTTCTGGTACATGTGAGTAATCTGGATGAAGTAGAAGTTGCGGCTGACCATGACAGATTGATGCCCGGCGATGGAAAGTTACCAATTAAAGAATTTTTTGCTGTATTGCGAAAGATAGGTTATGATGGGGTTGTTTCGGTGGAATTATTTAATGGGAAGTACTGGGAGATGGACCCAAAGAGAATCGCTCGAGAATCGTATGAAAAACTCAGTGACGTTTTGAATATTTGATTCAAGATGCGCCGAGTTTCTTAGAGATTTCATGGGCTGTCCTCATAACCTCCATGGCGACAACAACAATCGTTTGTTCACTGAAAGAAGTTGCAGCTGCTGTAACACTTATACCTCCTATTACGTTCCCTGTATAATCAAACACCGGTGCGCCCAAGCATTTAACACCATGCTCGTTTTCTTCATTGTCTATAGCGTAGCCTTTTTGCCTTATGAGTGAAAGCTCATGGATTAATCTGTCTGGATCAGTTATTGTGTTATGTGTGTGCTTTACCAGTTTCACCCTTGAAAGATAGCTGTTGAGCTCTTCCGATGGCATAAAAGCCAGAATAGCTTTGCCAAAGCCGGTAGAATAAAGTCTCATTCGCATACCTATGCGTGAAATGGTTGGTATGGTCCTTGCGCTTTCTATTTTGTCCACGTATACACCTTCGTCACCGTCTTTTATTGCAAAATGGACGGTCATTCCTGTCTTTTCCATCAGGTCTACAAGAAATGGGTGAGCGATTTCTCTGACCTGGACGTTTCGCAAAACTATGCTGCTCAGTTCAACTATTTTGTACGATGCGATATATTTGTGAGTCTGCGGTTCTTTGTAGACATAACCACAATTAACGAGCGTCTCAAGGTGTTTGTAAACAGCTGGAGGAGACAAATTCATATGTTGTGCTATATCCTGTATTCTTGCTCCATTTTTTCTCGAAATCACGTATTCAAAAATTTTCAGTGCCTTTTCAACTGATCCAATTGCCATATACATTATCTCCTTAGCGGACGACTCTCCCAGAGCCTTCGCCTTTTGCAAGTTTTTTGACCTCATCGATGCTGACCTGGTTGAAATCTCCAGCGATGGTGTGTTTCAAGCATGAAGCGGCAACGGCAAACTCGAGAGATTCCTGAGGCTTCATATTGTTTAGAAAGCCAAATATTAGGCCTGCAGCAAATGAATCACCGGCACCAACTCTGTCAACAATGTGAACTGTATACTGTTTGCTTGAATAAAAATCTTTTCCATCCATCAAAACTCCAGACCATCTGTTAACATTAGCTACGATACTTTCACGAAGACTTATTGCAACTTTCTTGAACCCAAATTTTTCCTGTAATCTTGTACATACCTGTTCATAACCTTTCAAGCTTAGTTTTCCTTCGATTATATTTGAATCATCTGCTTTAATGCCGAAAACTTTTTCTGCATCTTCCTCGTTAGCAAAAAGCACATCAACATATTCAACCAGCTCACTCATTACTTGCCTTGCTTTTTCCTCGCTCCATAATTTTGCGCGGTAATTCAGATCACAGGATGTCATAATTCCTTTTTCTTTCGATTTTTTCAAAGCATTTCTGCATGATTCAACAAGATTGTCTGAAAGAGCTGGTGTAATGCCTGTAAAGTGGAACCATTTCGCATTTTCCAGAATTTTATCCCAGTCAAAATCATCGGGATTTGAGAGTGCAAAAACAGAGTTGGCTCTGTCATATATAACCTTCGAAGGTCTCTGGGAAAAACCTGTTTCGAGGAAATAAAGTCCGAGCCTACCTTCACCAAAACATATGTATGATGTGTCAACACCATATTGCCTGAGAATGCGTAAAACTGCCAGGCCCAGATCATTTTTTGGCAATTTTGTTACAAAAGCGACGTCTATACCAAAATTAGCAAGCGAAACAGCGACATTTGCTTCGGCGCCCGCATATGTAACATCAAACTGTGACGCCTGAATCAATCTCAAGTGACTTTGAGCAGAAAGCCTCATCATGATTTCTCCGAAGGTAACGACTTGCGACATATTATCACCTCTATTTCTTTATAGTTAATCAATAATACTATTAATAAATCAACATTCATTCTATCATATCTTTTTGCAGCATGTCAATGTTGCTCAAAATTTATTGACCACATGGTCAATAAAGTGATAAAATACTATATGTCAGCCAGTTAGAGGAGGAGATAGTGTGAACGCGCTGGAGGTAAAAGACCTTACCAAGTATTATGGAAAAAGCAGGGGAATAGAAAAAGTAAACCTCAGAGTTCAGGAGGGTGAAATCTTTGGGTTTATTGGTCCAAATGGTGCTGGTAAAACAACTACAATCAGATTAATCCTCAGGTTGATCTTTCCGAATCATGGAACCATTAAAATATTTGAGAAAGACTTACGCGAATATGGAGAGGAGCTTCGCAATGAAATAGGTTATATACCAGGCGAAGTGAATTTCTATCCTGAGGTAACAGTTAAAGATTTTCTGGAGTACACCGCCAGGTTTTATAAGACTGCCGAAAAAAGTTATGTAGAAAAGCTGTGCAGAAATTTTTCGATTGACGTAAAGAAAAGATTTAGAGAGCTTTCTATGGGAAATAAGAAAAAAGTTGCCATAGTTCAAGCATTGATGCATAAGCCAAAATTGCTAATTCTTGATGAACCAACGAATGGTTTGGATCCGCTCATACAGAATTTATTGTTTGAAATTCTTAAGGAGGAAAGAAAAAAAGGTGTGACTGTTTTCTTTTCATCGCACATTCTGAGTGAAGTTGAGAAGCTTTGCGACAGAGTCGCTTTGATAAAGGATGGCAAAATTCTGAGGACAGAAAAAATAGATGATCTGATGAAGCAGAAATATAAAATTGTGAAATTGAAGACTGATGAAAATCCCGGTACTTTGAAAAGTGTACTGCAAATAAAAGATTTTAAGAGTGAAAATGGTACTACGAGTTTTATTTATTATGGTTTAATCGGTGATCTGATCAAAAAACTCTCCGGGTTGAAAGTAAATGATTTATGGATAGAGGATCCTTCCTTAGAAGAGATTTTTATATCTTACTACAAGGAGGAGTCAAAATGAATATTTATCGGTGGGATTTAAAAAGAAATATGAAAAGTGTGTTGATCTGGACGATTGTGCTTGTTGCAATTCAATTTATGTATGTTTCTATATATCCATCGTTTGCCTCTGAAACAGAACTCCTTACCAGATGGATGAAAATCATGCCAAAAGCGTTCGTGAAGCTTTTCAATCTTGAAGATATTGATTTTTCAAATATATTGAATTATCTTGCCATGGTATCGAGTATATATATTACTCTGGTTGGAAGTGTTTTTGCCGTGATTGTTGGAGCAAGAAGTGTTTCTCGAGAAGAAATTGAAAAAACTGTAGAGTTTCTGCTTACAAGGCCAGTCAATCGTATCAGTGTTGTTCTGAGCAAATTCAGTGAATCAATCTCAGAATTGATTATTTTTGATGTAGTCGTTTCTCTGTCTTCATTAATGGTTCTGAACATTTTCAAACAGAGTGATTTTGATACCGGCAAATTCTGGATCTTCTGGTTATCTCAGATAATACTTCACATAGCCATTATGAGTATTAGTTTTCTTGTTGGATCAACTTTGAAAAGGCCTGAAAACGCGTTTTCACTTTCTCTCGGAATTATGTTTGTTCTGTATATTTTAAATGTGATTTCAAAATTGACAGAGAAAGCGGAATTTTTGAAGTATTTTACGCCCTTTTCTTATTCAGATGCTTCTGCTGTTATTAAATCTGGCTTAGAGCAATCGTTTTTATATTTTTATGCACTGCTTATTCCTGCATCACTGTTGCTATCTTTGATCGTTTACTCCAAAAAAGATATCCTGGTGTGATAGATATATGTCTTGCAAGAAAAAAGACAAGATACTCATGCTTGCGATGGAAGAATTTGGGAAAAAGGGATATGAAGCAGCTTCTACCAATCAAATAGCGAAAAATGCCCAGGTTGCCAAGGGATTGATATTTCATTATTTCAAAGATAAGGAAAATTTATATTACGAGACTTACAAGATGGTCTTGGGTCAAACTCTGGAGGAATTTAATAAATTTGTCGAAAGCCATAAAAATGACGATCCTTTCGATATGATGAAAGCCTGGGCCATCAGGAAAGTACAGTTGTCTTACGAAAAGCCTGAAATGGTTGATTTTCTGGCAACTCTCATGAGTGCACCTGACCATGTTAAAACGAAAATTGTCAGTGATCTCAGGGAACTTCAAACGAGTTTTTTTAATATTTTGTTTGAGAAAATACAAAAATTGAACTTGAGAGATGGCATAACAGCAGAAATTGCTATTAAATTTATCGTGTGCCTCTTTAGGGGACTTACGGAGGTATATTTTGAAGTCTACAGGTCCAGGCCGGAGAATATAAAGCAAGATGTTAAAAAATTGCTTGATGAAAGCAATGCGATGATAGACATAATAAAACACGGCATTGTGGAAAAATAAATGGAGCAGGCGGTGGGACTCGAACCCACACCCTCCGCCTTACCAAGGCGGCGCTCCACCGCTTGAAGCTACGCCTGCTTACGTTGTCAGTATACCAGAAAAAAATACTGTTTTCAAGTAGCTGAGATCACGGAAGTTTGGGTATAATCATGATCAGGATGAAATTCGCTGGAGGGGATAAGATGAGCCTTAGTTTTGTTGACAGATCTGGATGGAACAGCATTAAATATGATTCAATATACCGTAAATATGGTAAAGATGTGATACCCGCCTGGATAGCAGACATGGATGTTGCAACAGCCCCGGAAATAATAGAAGAATTTTACAAAAGAGTTTCTCATGGTGCTTTTGGTTACACATTCCGTTCTGAAGAATATTACAGTTCAATTGTGAATTGGTACAGAAGCAGATATAATTTTGAACTTCAAGCGGATTGGATAGTCGATGGCATAGGGGTTATACCGATGATATCAATTTTGGTAAATGCTTTGACAGATCCGGGTGATAAAATTATAATTCAGCCACCTGTTTATCCACCGTTTTTTTCAATTATCAGAAAAAATAACAGAACACTTGTTGAAAACAGGCTCGTTAAAACTGATAGTGGTTATGTTATGGATATTGAGCATTTGAAAAGAGTTGTTGATTCTCGCACGAAAGCAATAATACTATGTAACCCTCATAATCCTGTTGGAAGAGCTTGGACTTTGAATGAATTATCTGAATTATATAAAATAGCTATAGATCGCAATTTAATAATAATCAGTGATGAGATACATGGCGATATTATTTATAGTCCTGATAGATTCACTACGATCTTGAAAGCAGGTTTGCCAAATGTTATTGTTCTTAACTCTCCTGGTAAAACTTTTAACATGCCTGGCTTGAACAATTCCTATGGAATAATACCTGATGAAAATCTCAGAAAGAGATACCTTGAGTTTGTTTCAAGGTATGAAATAGGTTCGTCAAACATATTTGGTATTACAGGTCTTCAGATAGCTTATTCAAAAGGAAGTGCCTGGGTCGACAAGCTTTTGGAACATCTTTTGAAAAATAGAAATGTAGCTTATGAGTTTTTGAGGGGAAATTGTCCACTAATAGATGTGAATCTACCCCAGGCTACGTTTTTAATGTGGTTGGATTGTCATAAGCTAAATTTGCAGGACCCACAAAGGTTTTTTCTCGAGAAAGCAAGAGTTTATATGAACAATGGAAAAGATTTTGGTGACCCGCACTCGATCAGATTAAATTTTGCGTGCAGCACGGAAACGCTAATTGAAATCTTATCAAGAATAAAAAAAGCCTACGACAGTGCTTTATAAAAACTCCACATCTCTACATTGCTTAAAGAGGAAGTTTATCTCCTTTATGGGCGGAAGGAAGTCACAAATTTATTATTTTTATGGGACATCATTTAATAGTGATAGATTTTGACTGAAAATATTGCTTCATAAAAAATGAAGGATATGGTGACTTAAATAAAAAAATAAGTGGTTGAAAGACAGATCGTATAAAATAATGTTTTTTAGTACTTGGCAGAAAGGATTGTGAGTTATGAAAATTGCAGTTCTTTTAGGAGGGATTTCGAGGGAGCGTCCAATATCTCTCAAAAGTGGGGAAAATGTTTTGAAAGCTCTGAAAAAGCTTGGTCACGATGTTGTCCCGATAGACGTAGATGAGAATTTTTTAGAAATAGCCCCTAAGCTCAAAGAGTTTGAAGTTGTATTTAACGCACTGCATGGACATTTTGGTGAAGACGGGACTGTTCAGGCAATCTTGGACTGGGTTGGGGTTAGCTATACCGGCTCGAAAGTTTTGGCAAGCGCCATATGTTTTGATAAAGTCATGACTTACCGTGTTTTAGATGGTTATGTGAATTTTCCCGAGTATACGATTGTAAAAAAGCCTGTTAAAGAATCGCCATATGGTTTTCCCTGCGTTATAAAGCCAAGAAAAGAGGGGTCAAGTATTGGTGTTCATATATGTGATAACTCAAATCAATTGTATAATGATTTATCTGAAGAATTGAAAAAATATAACGAGATGATGATTCAGAGATATATAGAAGGCAGAGAATTGACTGTTTCAATTCTTGAGATTGGTAAACCACAAATATTACCGGTACTTGAGTTGAAACCAAAACGACGCTTTTATGACTATACTGCCAAGTATGTTTCTGGTATGACCGAATTTATCTTGCCTGCGCCGCTAAGTGTGGAGGAATACCAAAAAGTTGCAAATTCGTCTCTCAGAGCCTTTGAGTTATGTGGGTGTGAGGGCTTTGCCAGAGTGGATGGTATTCTAAAAGATAACGTTTTCTATGTTCTTGAGTTGAACACTATACCGGGCCTAACTGACTTGAGTGATATGCCTGCTTCTGCTAAGGCCGCTGGCATGAGTTTTGAGGAGTTAGTAGATGCTATAATTCAAACGGCGGTGAGATGATTGAAGGCTTTGATCAGGTCAGTTGTTTTTAATCGATGGCTGAGATTTTGCGATAAAATAATGGGTTCTTCTGAGTATAGCTTTGGAAATATATTTTTATCTTACAAGGACGGCCTGGTAATTCGTGCTACTGATGGTTGTTTGACTGCCTGGATGAAGATTGCTGAATGTGAGCCATTTTACGGAGAAGTTCAGATCCCGTTGAGATTGCTAAAAGGTTTTTTGATTGGTGAAAAAACTGAGGAAGTAGAATTAACATTTATAGGTGATCAGGTGTTACTGCATGCCAACCAAGAAACTTTGAGAATTAAAACTTCCCAACCAAAAGATAGAGAACGCATGGAACATTTTAAAGAAGTTGGCCGTACGCATCTTAAAAAGTTTGTAACTTATCTGGATTTTGCAACAGCTGCACTTGAAGAGGGAGATATGACGTACATAGGTTCATTTGATAACCATCTTGTCATGGTTGCGTCTTCGCGCACAATTTTAAGCATTTGCGAATTTGATGATAGTTCTTTTGAAGAGTTTCATTTCTCAGTGCCATATATGAGCAGCAGACACATTGTTAAAGCCATGAAAGTTTATCAGAAAGATTGTCTTTTAACTCTGGCTATTGGTGATGAAAAACTAACTTTGCTCACGGATGATTTTGGAATGCAGATTTGTGGAGAAAAAAGTTCTTTTGATTCCAAGATAGATCAGGTATTTTTTGAAAATGGAAATCCAGAGATGCTTTATTCAGCTTTTGCAAAATATATTTCGAAAGCTGCCTGGCTTCTGCCAAAAGATACCATTTTGAAAATCAGCGGGACAGATAAAGAAATCAAATTTTTTGGGACATACGGTTCTGTTCAATACAAAGCGGAACTTCCTATGGGCGTTTCGAAGCCTTTTGAAGTAGAAGTTTCGCCCCACAGACTCAGATCAGCACTTGCACGCATGAGTTCAAGATTATTTTTAATTGTTTCTGATCGGTTTATAAGGATAGGGGATCAGAAAGGTAGATATGTGGTGATACCTTTTGCTCATATCCGATAGTTTAGTAATCTGTCCAGCTTGCTGAATAATTTGCTGAATGCTTTGTACCTGTGGCTCAATTTGTGCTTTTCTTCTCCCATTTCTCCGAAAGTTGTACTGTATCCATTTGGTATGAAGATTGGGTCGTAACCAAATCCTGATGTGCCTCTTATTTCTCTGCTTATGGTTCCTTCTACTGACTCCTCACAGCAAACGATTGTTTTTTCGATAGGATCGTAATAGGCAGCAACACAGACAAATCTTGCTACTCTTTCTTGTTTTGTTTCGAGCATTTGCAGAATGAACTGCATTTTTTCCTTATAAGAAGCATTTTTCATAAATCTTGCCGAGTGAACTCCTGGAAAACCGTCAAGCGAATCTATTACAAGTCCTGAATCATCAGCTATCGTTTTCTTTTTTGTAAGATTCGCATAGAAGGTTGCCTTTCGAATAGCATTTTCCATAAATGTGTCTCCATTCTCAACTGCCTCAAGCGCAATATTTAGATCTTTCAGCGTTAAAACTTCAACTCCATCTGGGACAAATTTCTTGATTTCTTCTATTTTATGACCATTTCTGGTTGCAATTAAAAGCATTTGATCGCCTCCAATTTTCTTTTGAATGATGCAAAATCTGACCTGAAAATCCCATATCCCATAACCAGTATTTCTGCTCCACTGCACACAACCTTTTCGACGGTGTTTTCGTTGATTCCTCCATCAACCATTATTTTTGTTTTCAGACCTTTTTTTTGGATCATTTCCGAGAGTTTCCTAATTTTTTCAACGCTGGATTGTATAAATTTTTGTCCAGAAAACCCCGGATTAACCGTCATTATGAGAACACCGTCCAGATCTTCAAGTATCTCAGAGAGCATTTCGATGGGCGTGTGAGGATTCAAGGCAACATAGGCTTGTGCTCCTTTGTCTTTTATCTGGTAGACAACTTTGTGTAAATGAACGCATGCTTCATAATGAACGGCTATTATTGAGGCGCCTAAGTCGATAAATCTCTCGACGTATTTTTCTGGATTAATAATCATTAGGTGAGCATCTATGGGCAAATCTGTGCACTTCCTTACGGCTTCGAGTACAGGAAACCCAAAAGTTATGTTAGGTACAAAAACACCGTCCATGACATCCAGATGGATCATGTCGATGTATGGTTCCACTCTTTTTACTTCTTCAGATAATCTCGAAAGATCGCTTGCCAGAATAGATGCAGATATCATCCTCATTATTTACTCACTTCCTTGTACATGGTTACATAGCTTTCATATCTGCTCGTGGATATTTTACCCTCTTCTACCATTTGTTTTATTCGGCATCCGGGCTCAGAAATATGTGTGCAATCTTTGAATAAGCAATTTCCATTTTCTACAAATTCTGGAAAATAGAACTTCAAATTATCTGGATCTACGTGACTGATATCTATCAATGAGAATCCAGGTGTATCTACCACATGACCTCCAAATGGCAGGTGAATTAGCTCGGCAGCTGTGGTAGTATGTTTTCCTCTTTTTGTTCTTTCAGAGATTTCCTGCGTCCTCAGGTTTATACCCGGACATATGCTGTTTAAAAGGCTGCTTTTTCCAACGCCAGAAAGGCCTGCAAAAACTGATAACCTGTCTTTGAAATACTCTTTCAATTTTTCCAGACCTTCACCAGTTTTAGTGCTGGTACACAGAAGGGGGTATATTTTGCTGTAGGTTTTAATAAAGTGGTCTTTTTTTTCTTTATCTTCTTCGGTGAGTAAGTCAATTTTGTTCAGAATGAGAAGGACATTCAGTCTGGCTTCTTCTATAAGAACAAGTAATTTATCCAGAATGAGAAGGGAGACTTCTGGCTTTTTGATAGTATAGACGCACACAACTTGGTCTATATTTGCAACACGAGGTTTTAAAAGCTCGTTCTTTCGCTTCAAAACAGATTCAACAACACCTGCATCCTGCACTCTTACATATTCGACAATATCACCAACAATTGGCTTAAGCCCTTGCAGTTTAAACCTGCCTCTCAAATGGCACCTGATCTTTTCCTTAGTTTTTGCATCTTCTACAATCAACATATTGGACATGAATTTGACAACAACACCCCTGCTTCTCAGTTCTCTTCCCTCCCTGTTATTTCCCCAGAATCGATAAGAATATTTATTTCATCTCCTTGTTTTACTGGAGTTCCGACTGGCGGGTAAATTCCTATAACTCTTCCATCAGTTCCTCTGTATGGCATTTTCGTTATACTTACCTTGAATCCCATTTCCGAAAGTATTGTCAGTGCAGTATCTTCTGGAATGCCGACCAGGTCAGGTATAGGTATTTTCTGAGGTTCACTCAAAAATATAGTTATTTCCCTATTCTTTCTTACCTTTTGACCGGCATTCGGGTATGTATGGCTCACAGGGCCAGTGCCAATAACCTGGCCGGGTTTTAATCCTGTTTTCTTGAGTATTTCAACAGCTTCATTCAATTGCATAGATCTCAGGTCAGGAATCTCAACCAATTTTGGCCGAATCATAAAATATGAAAAAAATATAGCAGCGCCAGCGATTGATCCTAAGACGAAATAGATTATGAAGATTATAATTGCTTTGAAAGGAGATTTCTTATTCTTAGTTGCCCGCATGCTGCTTCTATGTCTGCCCCCTTTTCGTATCTTATCTCAGCTTCTATACCTGAGTTAATCAGGATTTCTTTGAATCTGTTGATTTTCCATTTTGCAGGTTTTTCGAAGTTTGAGAACGTTGAATTCACTGGTATTAAATTCACAAATACTTTCAGGCCATTCAGGAGTTTGGCAAGTTTGCGAGCATCTTCATCGAAATCGTTGAATTCTTTTATAAGAATGTATTCGATCGTAAGTCTCCGATCTGATCTTTCCTGGTAATTTTTTGCCGCATTGATAATTTCTTGAATAGAATATTTTCTGTTTATTGGGATTATCTGATCTCTTTTCTCATTTGTTGAAGCATGTAGAGAAATAGCCAGGTTTAGGTCGAGCCTTTCTTCAGAAAGTTTCAATATCATTTCAGGTATCCCAACAGTGCTCAATGTCACACGTCTGATACCTATGTTTTTTGTTTTTTTATCTATCAATATCTTGATGCTTTTGATAACATTATCGTAATTCAACAACGGTTCTCCCATTCCCATATAAACAATATTTCTTACTGTTTGTTTGGAATCTTTTTCTATTGCGAGGATTTGAGAAACTATCTCACCAGCGTCGAGATTTCTGACGAAACCACTCTGACCTGTTGCACAAAAACTGCATTTAACCGGGCAACCGATTTGTGTCGAAATACAGGCTGTTGCATAACCTTCATGAAACAGCAGAACAGATTCTATTGTATTTCCATCTGACAGCTCATAAAGATATTTCGTGGTTTTGTCTATCGAGGAAACTCTTTTGCTTACAATTTTTGGAATCTGAATACAAAAATTTTCTCTCAGAAGAGATCTATGCTGTTTTGAGAGATTTGTCATTTGTTCGAAAACAAAAACATGTTTTTTGTAGATCCAATCAAGTATTTGATCGGCTCTATATTTTTCCAGACCAAGTTCCTGAATTTTCTGCACAAATTTTTCGTAAGTCATACTTAAGATATTCAAAGTTACCACCTCGTATGATGATTATACGATCATATCTTTAAGATGAGCTAATATTAATCAAACTTTTGGTAGAATTTGAGATCTGTGAAAAAAATTGTCTCAGGATGGCTGTAGTATAATTCAACAGGAGGTGCAATATTTGACTGTAAATGAAGCAAAGTTTCTCAGTAAGAAAATAATGCAAGCAGGCGAAGTCCCTCTATTAGTAGGGCATTTCGGAGTTGGGAAAACTGATATAGCAAGGCAAATTGCCTCGGAGACAGGTAGAAATTTGATAATTCTTATCCTTTCACAGATGGAGCCGGGTGATCTAATAGGTTTACCAGCAAAAGAGAACGATAAAACAGTTTTTCTCAGACCGGATTGGTGGCCTGAAAATGGAAAATCAATCATTCTTCTGGATGAGATAAATCGCGCTCATCGATCGATAAGAAATGCGATAATGCAGCTGGTCATAGACAAAAGAATTCACAACCATATCTTACCTGAAGATACGTGGATCATGGCAACAATGAATCCTCCAGATGACGAATATGACCAGGCTGATTTGATAACAGATCCTGCTTTTATTTCTCGCTTTTTTATCCTTGATATATCCCCATCTCTGGAAGAATGGCAAAAGTGGGCAAAAGAGAACTCTATTGATGAAAATGTTAGAAAATTTGTTGAGAAATATCCAGAATTTCTTTACACACCATCGGCTCTGTCTCTTAGAGTTGAACTCAGGCCCAGCCCAAGAAGCTGGTATAAACTTAGCAACGTACTCAAATTTCTAAACGATGAGGAAAGGAGAAAATATGGATACTCTATAGCTGCTGGTATACTTGGCCCAGAAGCGGCAAAAGCATTTGTGGAATTTGGACATATCGATCTGGTACCGATACCCCAAAAGGTATTGCTTGAAGGTATTCAGCAGGCCCTGAAAGACGATGTAGATCAGGCAAACTCTTTAACATTGAGAATAATAGATTATTTTTCCAAACTTGATGGTGCTACTACTCAGTTGTTACATGCTCATATTTCGACGGTTGCAAAAAATCTGAGTGAGCTTTCTTCGGTTCTGCCAAGAGATTCTTTTTACGCCATCATCAGGTTCATTGTAGATAAAGCTAATGGAAAAGAGAATTCAAAATTTTTTGATGAACTTGTGGAGAAACTTTCAAATTTTGAACAGGTGAGATCGGTACTCGATGAGATCTGAATTAGAGAAAATAATTTTGAATCTTGGAAAAAAATCTCCGTTTTACCTCTATTTGCTTCTGGGAGTTTCACGTATACCTTCAAAAGACGTGAAAACTATTGACCTTTCGTTCTCAAGGTTCAAAACTGTGCTTTACTATAACCCCGACTGGGTTCTCAAAACCTCTTCGGATTTTGTAGAAGGTATGATAATGCATCTGATAATGCATCTGATAAACCTTCATTTCCTCATTAAACCAAAGGACAGCAGAGATAGAGTAATCTGGGACTTAGCAATGGATGCCGCGATAAACCAGCATATTCCTCAGCTTGCAGCATTTGGAATTCCTTTGAATTTGTTGATTGAAGAAGGGCATGGAGTTGATAACGAAAGGTTATTCGTTCTTCCACCTGACTGGATGCCGGACAAAAGTGCTGAGGAATATCACAAATGGATTTTAAAAAGAATGGAAGAGCTTGGAAGATTTGATATTATGATAATGGGCGAGATCAGAGAAAGCAACTCCGATTCACATAAAGGACTTTATAATGTACAGAATGTTGATATGATACTTGAGATCAATAAAAATATCCTTAAGAAAGCCTTTAATTTGTACGGCTCAGAACTTCCATCGGGAATAAGAAGGCTTGTTGAAATAGCTGTATCAAGACCTGTGCTTAACTGGAAAGATGCAATAAGGCATTTTGCAGGAGCTTCTGAATACGGTGAAAGGTATTTGACTGTGCTGAAGCCAAACAGAAGGTATGAAAATCAGCCCGGATGGAGGACTTCACATGCAGCTAAACTCGGAGTGATAGTTGACACAAGCGGAAGCATAATTGAAGAAGAGCTTGACAAATTCTTTTCCGAGATAGAAGCTCTTTCGAGATATGTTGATACAAGTTTTGTGCTTGTTCAGGTTGACAGAGCTGTGAATTTGGAAATGAGATATTCAAAAGGAGACTACAGGAATATAGAAATAGTTGGCGGTGGTGAAACAGACCTTCAGCCGGCTGTGAATTATATAGAAGATAAATATCGTCCAGAAGGTATAGTAATCTTTACAGATGGTTATACCGATCTACCATCTGTAAAAAGGCGGGTGCTCTTTGTCCTTTCTAAGTATCATAGTGAAGAATTTTCAACATCTGCAAGAAAAAAGTACGGTCATTCAAGTGTGGTGGTGCTGCCGTGAAAGGTTTAGGGCCTTTTGAAAAACTCGTTCGATGTTATGAAAATCTTCAGACAGAGCCAGCGTTTGAGCAGTTGGAATTTTATAAAGAAAAGCTCGATCAATATCATAAACATGTTTTGCTGTCTACTGTGGGAGCAGAAAACAACTTTTATGTTTTCTCGTTTGTTGACAGTTCAAAAAGACGTGTTGTTGGTGTTTCTATAGCAAATCCTTTTGAAAAGAATTTATTCATATACAACTCTGATTTAGAGCCTTCTTGTTTGAAAGAGGTTTATTTTGAACTTTTTGAAAAAGCCCCCCAATTTATGAGAAGTGGTATCATAAGGCTTCCATTTCAGTCCAGGGTACTATCAGTTGTTGGTGATGATGATTTACTGGAGAAAGAAATATTGAAGGAGAAAGTTTATGGTTCTGAAAATCTCTCTTTTGCAAAAAAAATTGATCAGAGAATTTTTGATCGCTTTTGCGAACTTAACGCTAAAGAAATAGATTTTGCCAGAATATATTTTTTGTCGGATTATGCGGTATGTATACTGGTTTTGCCAGATGATATAGATACACAGTACGCACCTCTTTTATCGGAAATATCCCGAATTTATCGGAAAAGATATGGAGCAGTTTATCAGGGAAACTTTGGAAAATTCAAGCGATTTTCATCTATTTTAACAGCGTTTGTGATTGAATATAACGAGATTTTAAAAGGAAGAGATGTCGAAAAGGATTGTCTCGAGCTATGCGAGAAAATCCGATCGGCTTATAGATGCATTATGAATTTGTGTGACTGATTACTTTCTTGCGCGTATTATTCTGGTTAGTTTTTCCACGCTTTGTTTCAAACCGCCCTGTCTGTTGACTATATTCCAGATTTTCTCAAATTCTTTAACAGTTTCTTTGAATTCTTTGGTGAAAAGCCTCCATTCTTCATCCGGAATATTTGATATATCACTGTATTTTTTTATAAAAAGAAGCATTTTCATGCCAAGTATAGCCAGTTTTGCATCGTTAATGATTTGATCTATCAATTTCTCCTGATGGTTGCTTTTGATGGTTGAGAGTTGTTCGATAATTTCTTGAGCATCATTTATAGCTTTTTCAATCTCTTTTTCTTTTACAAGAAATATCTGCTTCGATTTTGAGACTCTTTCAGGAAATAATAGTGATAAAAAGTATGGGCTTGCGTTCGGTACTTCTATGCTTGAATATTTGTATAGGTTTCCAAGTGAATAAATATATTGTGAGACAGGTTTGTCGGTTTTCAAAATGTGAAGATCTATATCTTTTAACAGATCATTTGCTGAGGGCTTCCCAGATATATTCCAGCCAAGTGATGCCGCGTAGCTTATGCCAATTATTGAAAAAGGTAGATGCTGATGATGGCCGTTGTCTCCCCAATCTGTTAATAAAAAGCCCGCCGCGTTATACCTCTTTCCATTTGTTATGGCGTTCTGTATATTCTCTATGGCATTGTTGATCCTGCCAGTAAATGAGTTCCATGTTGAAGTTCCGGGGCAAACATAGAATGTTACACCTTTTTCTGCAAACAACCTGCATTCATCCTGGAATGGATGGTCTTTTTCATACCCCCAGATAAGAGAAACAACGTCATCTGGAAGATGATCGACAAGTTCCGGGTAATTCTTTATGATATCTCCCCAAAACATCATCGTTTTACCATGTTTTCTAACGATATTGTATATAGAAAGCAGAAAATTCAAATATACCTTGCCTTTTCCAAGCTCTTCACACAGTTGCTTTGAACGACCAAGCCCAAGGTCGAAAGTTTCGTCTCCACCGATATTTATTTTTTTGGAAGTGAAATTTGGCAAAAGTTCATCAAAAAGATTTTCCATGAACTCTATTGATTCTGGTACAGCAGGTGAGAGTGAAAATGGACCGTACTTTTCTCCCCACGGTGTTATGAACCCATCCGGGCACTCAGCGAGATGTTTGTACCGATCGTACTTGAGCCATTTACTAAGATGACCAAAAGAGTTTTGATTTGGAACAAGTTCGATGAATCTTTCTTTGCAGTATTTGTCAAGCTCCAATATTTCTTCTGCAGTGAGAGGAGAATACTCTTTCCATATCTGCTCATGATTTTCATAAGCAAACGTATGTTCTGTATAAAGCTGAAATTGATTGTATTTTAATTCTGCAAGGATATCGATCAGCCATTTTAACGTATCTATCGCTGGTATTCTGTCTCTGCTTATATCAAGCATGAACCCACGATTGGCAAAGTCTGGCTCGTCTTCGATAATCATCGATGGTAATCTGTAGTTATACTGCCTTATAAGCTGACGCATGGATTGAATAGCATAGAACAATCCTTGTTGAGAGCTGGCTATTAATGATATTTTAGACCCAAGAATCTTTATCCTGTAGCCCTGCGAGTTTACAATAACATTTGGATCAATTAAAAGTTTTATGTTTGCTTTTTCTGTGTTATAGGTCGTTATAGAGTAGTGTTTACCATCTTTTAAAAGCGTTTCCTTCAGCAAATTTGCCAAATTGAATATGTGTGATGAGGCAAAAATTTTTCCCTTTTCTGGGAATTCAAAGGTCTCTTTGATCAGAGAAAACCTTTTTGGAACTGGGATCATTTTTTGAAAGCCTCCTTTCCGCATCTGAAAGATATTTTATCATTCAGGAATTTAGAAATTGTGTTGAAGAGTGTTTAGAATTGTTGTGTTATAATTTTCTTCAAGTAATTGGAGGTGGTTATGTGCCGAGATATGAACCTCAAGAGATAGAAAGCAAATGGCAGAAATTTTGGGAAAAAGAAGGTTTGTTTAAAACACCTCAACATTCTGATCTACCGAAATACTACATGCTCGTGATGTTCCCATATCCATCTGGTACGCTTCATGTGGGCCATGTGAAAAATTACGTTATAGGTGATGCAGTTGCGCGCTACAAAAGAATGCGCGCCTACAACGTGTTGCATCCGTTTGGTTACGACGCCTTTGGGTTACCCGCAGAGAATGCCGCAATCGAGCGAAAAATCCATCCAAAAGATTGGACTTTGAACAATATAAATATCATAAGAAGACAGATAAAGAAACTTGGTATCAGTTATGACTGGAACAGGGAAGTCATAACCTGTTTGGAATCTTACTACAAATGGACTGAATGGATCTTTTTGAAATTATATGAAGCCGGGCTTGCCTATAAGAAAAAAGCGGCGGTGAACTGGTGCCCGAAGTGCATGACATCGCTTGCAAATGAGCAGGTAAAAGACGGAAGATGTGAACGGTGTGATACACCGGTTACCATAAAGCATCTTGAGCAATGGTTTTTCAAGATAACAGACTATGCAGAGAGACTTTTGAAAGATCTGGATAAGCTTACCGGGTGGCCAGAACATGTAAAAACAATGCAGAGAAACTGGATTGGTGAGAGCAAGGGAGCAAAAATTTCGTTCAAAGTTGAAGAATCAGAGATGAATATAGAGGTTTTCACCACGAGACCCGATACACTCTGGGGTGTAACTTTTATGGTGCTTGCACCCGAATCTGATCTTGTTAATCACATAACGCTTCCAGAATTAAAAGGGGAACTTGAGAAATTTTTGAATTATGTCGGGCAACAGGATAGACATAAAAGAGGCTCAGCAGATGTTGAAAAAGAGGGATTTTTTACGGGAAGGTACGCGATCAACCCGGTTAGCGGTGAAAGAATTCCAATATATGTTGCAAATTATGTTTTGATGGAATACGGTACAGGGGCTGTGATGGGTGTTCCCGCTCATGATCAGAGAGATTACGAGTTTGCTGTTAAGTACAATTTGCCTATAAAAGAAGTTATAAAGCCATCCGAGGATATTCCAAAAAATAGGGCTTATGATGGCCCGGGGATTATGGTTAACAGTGGTCCACTGAATGGTACTGTTGTGCCTGAAGGTATAGAAAGAGTTATCCAATGGCTTGAAGAAAGGGGCATAGCGAAAAGATCTGTACAGTACAAATTAAGGGACTGGCTTATTTCAAGGCAACGGTACTGGGGGGCTCCTATTCCAATTGTCTATTGTGAAAAATGTGGGATGGTACCTGTTCCGGAGAAATCTCTCCCAGTTCAATTACCTTACGATGTTGAGTTTCTTCCAACGGGTCAGTCGCCTCTAATGCTGAACGATGAATTTAGAAAAACTTCATGCCCAAAATGTGGTGGTCCCGCTCTCAGAGATGCTGACACGATGGATACTTTTGTTGATTCTTCATGGTATTTTCTGAGATATGTTAACCCGGATCGGGATGATGTGCCTTTCGTGAAAGAAGATGTCGATCACTGGTTGCCTGTTGATCAATATGTTGGTGGTGTAGAACATGCCGTTTTGCATTTGCTTTATTCAAGATTCATAACGAAAGTGCTCTATGATCTTGGATACCTGAGTTTCGATGAGCCGTTTGAAAATCTCTTTACTCAGGGAATGATATATAAAGACGGCGCCAAGATGTCTAAGAGCAAAGGTAATGTTGTCTCACCTGATGAAATGATTGACAGGTATGGAGCTGATACTCTCAGAATGTATATCCTTTTTATGGGACCGCCTGAGAGAGATGCAGAATGGAATGATGCAGGAATAGAAGGTGTATATAGATTTATAAGGAGAGCTTGGTCTCTTATGGATCAGATAATATCTCTACCAGATAATCAGAATCAGGTGTTTGCGGAAGAAGAGAAACATCTTCGTAGAAAACTCCATATATCCCTGAGAAAGGTTACCCAGGATATGGAAGGAGGATTCAAATTTAACACAGTTGTCAGTAGCTTGATGGAGCTGGTGAACGATGCTTATGATTACATAGACAACTTACCGCAGCATCGGTGGAATATAAAGTTGTTGAAAGAACTTGCTAAAAATTTTGTGCTTATGATATCTCCCTTTGCACCTCATTTTGCTGAGGAGCTCTGGCAAAGAATGGGCTATAGCTCGTCAGTAATGAAAGAAAAATGGCCTGAATATGATCCGGATGCACTTGTTGTCGAAGAAGTTGAAATAGCAATCCAGGTAAATGGAAAACTGAGAGATAAAGTAAAGATTCCTGTAGATGCTACAGAAGATCAGATAAAAGAAATCGCGTTAAAGAGTGAAAAAGTGCGAAAGTATATCAGCGATGAGCCAAAAAAAATAATTTATGTTCCAAAAAGATTGTTGAACATAATTTTTTAAGGCAGGAGATCCACTCCTGTCTTTTAATTTACCTTCCTCAATAAATTGCACTGTTCTTTATCGATTTTCTTTTTTACTTCCTCTTAATAAAAAATTTTTTGTACAATAACTCTTGGAGGTGTCTCTATGAAAAAAATTCGCTCTAAAATGTTGCTGTGGTTTTTATTGCCCATTATTATGTTTTGTGGCATCATAGCATTTGTTGTATATACAAATGTCTCGAGCTCAACGATCTCTATGTCTCGAACAACGGCCGAAAAAATCGTGATTCTTGGCAGCAAAGTAGTATCCGAATGGCTGATGAGAATCACTGATAGAATCAAGGTTCTTGCGGAGAAAAAAGTTATAGCTAATGTGACCATTGAAGGTGCGGAAGATCTGTTTGTTTCATATTCTGAAGGTGTGGCTCGCACGGTAGATGGAAAAGAAGTAGATATAAGCAAAGAGGAGTTTTTCAAGCAGATATTTTCCGGGAATGATCTGGTGATAAGCGAACCTGTATTTTCTCCATTTTCTGGAAAACCGTCATTTATTGTTGCAGCCGCATTTAAAGATTATCAAGGTCAAGTTTTAGGTTTATACGGAGCGGTTGTTCCACTCGAAACTCTGGCAAAGATGGTAAATGAAATTCAAATAACCAAGGAAAGTTTTTCCATAATTCTGAGTTCAAACGGAACAGTCATGATTCATCCAGAGAGAGACAAAGTGCTGAAGGCGAATTTTTTGAAATCTGACAATGAAAAATTGATTAGTATTGCTGAGAAAATGGTTTCTGGTGAATCAGGCTATGGAGAATTTGTGGAAGATGGAGAAAAAAGATACATTTTTTTTGCGCCCATAGAGGCTTCACGAGGCTGGTCCTTAGGAGTGAATGTCTCTGAAAGGGAGATATTCAGCAATGCGAGAAAACTCAATTTTATAGTAATATTGCTCTTTCTTATTTTGATAGCTGTTATAGTAGTAGTTGTGTTTTTTACATCGACATCGGTTTCCAATCCTATCAAAAATCTTGCCGAAGCTGTTAATAAATTTGGCCAAGGGAAATTATCGGTGAACTTTGCTTCAAGTAGTAGAGATGAAATAGGCCAAATAGCTCATGAACTTCAAAAAATGTCTGAAGCATTAAGAGGGGTTGTTGGAGATATTTTCAAAACTTCAGAAAATATAGGCAATTATGCCCAATCTTTGAAGCAAACTTCGGTAGATCTTGATGCCCTTGGGAAAATCTTTCAAACGCAAATGAAGGTTGTTCGGCAAGCAGTTGAGAGTTCTCAGCAATCATTAAAGGAGTTTATCACAGGTGTTCAGGAGATAGTCTCAAGTGCACAGAATATTGCCAGTGCCTCTCAGGAACTTTCGGCAAAATCTTCGCAAATGAGTGGCGCAGCAAAAGAGGGAGAAAAAGCTCTGAATTCAGTTGTCTCTCTGTCAGAAGACTCTAAGAATAGAGCAGAGTTCACAGTTTCTGTTGTAGAAGAGTTATCAAACAGTGTAAAGGATATAAATGAAATAGTAAATGCAATCAACTTGATTGCCGAGCAAACAAATCTTCTTGCATTGAACGCGGCTATAGAGGCTGCAAGGGCTGGTGAGGCTGGTAAAGGATTTGCTGTTGTAGCAGATGAGATAAGGAAACTTGCAGAACAAAGTAAAGCTGCTACAGAAAGAATAAGCCAGATGCTCACTGATATACACCATAAAACTGTTAAAGCCAGAGATGTGACACAACAAACGATGGATGTTGTTGATAAGATGGCACAGCAATCAATTCTGGCAAGAGAATTTTTGATAAGTATACTTGAGCGAATAGGACAATTAGCAGCTATGATTGATGGCCTCGCTGCAAATGCGCAACAACAGAGTGCTTCATCTGAGGAAATGAATAATGCTATCGCAACGGTAAGAGATTCTATTGATGAAATAATAAAAAGCACGGAAGAGACGATAAAAATATTGAAACAACAAATTGAGATAAATCAAAAGGTTGGTAATGTGAGTTCTAAGTTATTCGATGTCTCAAATGAATTGAAAGAGCTTGTTAGCAGGTTTGAAATGTAAGTTTTGTAGCATATATTATGTTAACAATCATTTCACAAAAATATTTTGAACTTTGATAGGAATGTCTGTGTCTAAAATGTTGGAAGATGAATAGGACCCCCCACCCTCCTTTTGACACATAGAGAAACTTTATAAAGATTCACTCAGGGCGATCTTGAAGATCGCCCTTTATTTTACCTGTATAATAATCCTTAGGCTTATTATTATTTACAGGGAGGCGATTTTCTTGAAAATAGGTAATCGTGAAAACGTTAGTCCACAAAAATTTTTTGAGGGGAAAGTTGTTAAAAGAATTTTGATTGGGGAAAAGGATGGTGCGCCCGGTTTCACAATGAGATTGTTCACACTTCAGCCCGGTGCGTCTACACCTTATCATAATCACAGTTGGGAACATGAAGTTTTTGTTTTAGAGGGAAAATTGAAGATTAGATCCAAGAATGGAGAAGAAGTAATAGAAAGTGGAAGTTTTGTTTTTGTAGAACCTGATGAAGAACATCAGTTTGTCAACATAGATGACGGACCATCATCGTTTATATGTGTCGTACCAAATTATGGCGAACAATGACTGAGCGCAGAAGTTCTATTTTGACCTTCCTGATCTGATAATTTGTTTTGCGCCGACTTGACATGTAACAATAAAGGTGATATTATTTCTATGGGATTAATTCATGTTACGACAAAATTCTGGCGTGCAGCCAGGCGGGGAGGGAAGGTTTATGAAAAAGTGGATAGTTTTTTCTGCTTTGCTATATGCGGTAATCTTGGGCGCTGCAACGCTTACCGTAATTGGCCCTTGGTCAGGCGCCGAGATGGATGCATTTGTGCCTGTGCTTCAGGAATTTGAGAAACAAACCGGTATTGATGTGGAGTACAAAATCTATCGAGCGGAAGATCTTGCAAATTTGTTGCCGGCACAGTTTGCTGCAAAAAGGGCTCCTGGAGATGTTATTTTCATGTGGGCAAGCTTTATAAGAGAATATGGACAGAAAGGTCATATAATGCCATTGACAGATGTCCTGAACGAAGCAAATTATTTACCTGGCTCACTTGATGCTGTGAAAGTTGGAAAAGAACTCTATGGGGCAGCCTACACCGGAAAGGTTAAACCAGGGTTCTGGTATAGAAAATCGTTCTTCGAGAAAAATGGCTTGCAACCACCGAAAACGTGGGACGAATTCATCAGCTTGCTCGAAAAGATCAAAAAAATACCTGGAATAAAGGCTCCGATAGCAAGTGGTGACGGTGTTGGATGGCCACTGTCTGATGTAACAGAGCATTTCCTCGTAACTTTTGGAGGACCTGAGCTTCAATATGATTTGATCGAGGGAAACATACGATGGGATAGCAATATAGTTATGAATGCAATGAACAAATTGACGTATTTACTCGATAAAAAATACTTTGGTGAACCGACAGAATGGACACTTGTACTGAAACAGTGGTGGGCAGGAGATTATGCGCTGTACTTTATGGGTAGCTGGATAACCGGTATGGTAGATGATCCCAACGATCTCGGAGTTTTCTCGCTGCCCGGTGCAAAGGGAGTTGTATTTGGCGCAGATTATGCATTCGTACCCAAGTACACCCAGCATTCAGAAGAAGCCAAGAAACTCATTGCATGGCTATGCGGCCCAGAAGGTCAGGCTTTTCAGGTAAAACAGGGTGGACATATCGCGACAGCAAAAGGTATAGATTTGTCCAACTATCCTCCTGTTGATAGAGAAGTGGCTAAGATAATAGAAGGCATAACTGCTTTACCAGACCTGGATGATTCGATTGGTGGAGAATTCCAGCCTGCATTCTGGGATCAGTTGAAATTGCTATGGGTACAACCGGGCAGGATAAACGATGTAATAAGAACTTTGCAGGATAAAGCACCGAAAAAGTGAGAATATGAAGGCGAAAAAAAGATATGTTTTGTTTTTTGTGATGCCTGCTATTTTGATGCTGCTTGTTTTTGTAGTATATCCGGTTGTAAGAACTGTGGTCCTGAGTTTTTTTAATTCGGACGGAGATTTTGTTGGATTGAAAAATTATTTTCAGGTTCTTTCAAGTCGTGAAATAGTTGATTTAGAGGGTTTTTCCCGGGGATTTCCCCTGGGAGCCCTTATTCACAATTTACTATGGATAGCAATTCATCTGCCTCTTGTTTTGATTCTCGGCCTGGTACTTGCAGTGCTTTTGAGAAATGTCAGAGGTGGATTTATTATAAAATCGATTATTTTTCTTGGAATGGTTATGCCAATGATTGTTGGTGGTGTGATGATAAATTTCATTTTCGATAGAAATCTTGGTATAGTGAACGGTGTTCTTGGGTTGTTCAAAATTCAGGGTAAGACGTGGACTGCATATCCAAACACAGCTCTTTTATCTCTTATATTTGGATCAGTGTGGTTATGGACAGGTTTTTCAGTTGTGCTTTATTCGGCTGGTTTAGAGACAATTCCAAAAGATTATTATGAGGCTGCTCAACTCGATGGTGCTTCTGCTTGGAAAGTATTCACGAATATAACAGTACCTTTACTTAAACCAATTACTGTGGTTGTAACTACAATGACCTTATTGTGGGAACTGAAAGTGTTCGACATCGTCTATGTTGCTACTATGGGAGGTCCAGGAGGGGCTTCAAATGTTTTGGCATTGCAAATGTACACATATGCTTTTAGAGCACTTGATTTCAACAGATCTGCTGTTGTCGCCGTGATATTGACTCTTTCAACGCTTGCCGTTAGTTTGTCTTTGCTTAAATCTGTGAGGGATGATCAATCATGAATAAAAAAGTTCTCTGGACAGTAGTTGGATGGATAATAGGTTTGATCTGGATAATTCCCTTCATAGGTGTTCTGATGACAGCTACACGCCCGCTTGATGAATTGCTCAATGGCTGGTGGAATTTTGATTCATTTCATCCAACGTTGAATAACTTTGTGGGCGCCTGGAATCATCCAACTGCTTCACTGAAACAGGGCATGATGAATTCTCTCATTGTTGCCATTCCGGCAACTTTTATTCCTCTGATACTTGCAACTATGGCTGGATACGGATTTTCACGCTACAGATTTCGATTTAGAAAATCTTTGTTTGCGCTCGTTGTTATAACACTTGCTCTTCCTCAGCAAACGATAGCTGTTCCAATTTTTCAGCTTATGAACTGGTTAAATTTGATAGACAGTTATTCGGGGTTAATAATAGTACACACTGCCTGGGGTATACCATGGATCACATTTTTTATGAGAAACTTTTTTGTCACCATACCAAGAGCCATGGAAGAAGCTGCACGTATAGATGGCGCAAACGATATAACCATATTTTTCAGAGTAGTTCTTCCGATGGCACTTCCTGCTGTGGGCTCAGCTTTTGCATTACAATTTTCATGGGTCTGGAGCGATTTCTTTCTGGCGTTGATACTCATATATTCTCCTGATAAATTGTTAGCGACGCAGAGAATACCTCTTATGAGAGGGGTTTACCATGTAGACTGGGGGCTTTTATCTTCCGCGGCGATAATAGTTATGGTAGTTCCAATACTTATCTATCTGTTGTTACAGAGATACTATATAAAAGGAATGGTTGGCTGGTCACTGAAATAAACGGGAGGAGATTAAATGAAGGTTCAGTTGTGTGAGAAAAGTGTAGAAGAATACAGAAAAATTATAGGTGATAAAGTAGATGAAATTAAAGAATCCGCTAAGAATTTGACCGGTCTGAAAGTTGTGAATGTCAATGCCACGGCATTTGGTGGCGGTGTGGCTGAAATATTACAGAACCTTGTGCCGCTTATGAGATCTGTTGGTATAGATGCAGAATGGCATGCTATAGAGGCTCCCAGTGATTTTTTCAATATAACGAAAAAATTTCACAATACCCTTCAGGGAGCATCCATTGAGATAACTGATGAAGAGTGGAAATTTTACCAGAGCGTGTGTGAGAAGAACAAAAATATTGTGGACGAAA
Source organism: Pseudothermotoga lettingae TMO (assembly GCF_000017865.1). Taxonomy (GTDB): domain Bacteria; phylum Thermotogota; class Thermotogae; order Thermotogales; family DSM-5069; genus Pseudothermotoga_B; species Pseudothermotoga_B elfii. Next base: position 1,912,632 of record NC_009828.1, on the reverse strand, counting down.
AAGCTGATATTGTAGTCATACATGACCCACAGCCGGCTGCTATAAAGATTTTTTCAAAAGCAAGAGCAAAATGGATTTGGAGATGTCATATCGATTTATCGACACCGAATGAGGCTGTGTGGAACAAATTCAGTAGATATGTGGAAAATTACGATAAACTTGTTTTCCATTTAAAAGAGTATTTTCCTAAAGAAATGGCTGGCAGGTGTGTTGCTTTTCCTCCAAGTATAGATCCGCTGAGTGAAAAAAATATTCATCTGGATGATGAATTTTCAAGAAAACTTTTAAAAACACTGGGTATAGATGTAAACAAACCTCTGATAACTGTTGTTGCCCGATTTGATCCCTGGAAAGATTTATTTTCAGCAATTGACGTTTATAGACTGGTCAAGAAATCTATTCCTGAGGTTCAGCTTGCAATAGTGTCAGCCATGGCAAGTGACGATCCGGAAGGATGGATCTTTTTTGAAAAAGTTGCAAGATATGCCGGCACAGATAAAGATATATTTTTCTGCACTAATCTGAATGGTGTTGGTAATAGAGAGGTTAACGCAATACAAAGAATGAGCACTGTTGCCCTGCATACCGCAACAAGAGAGGGATTCGGGCTTGTTATAAGTGAAGCTCTTTACAAAATGGTTCCTGTTGTTGCGAGGCCTGTTGGTGGCATAAAAATACAGATATCTCATGGCAAAAATGGATATCTTGCATGGAACGTTGAAGATCTGGCAGAATTTGTGAGAAAATTGATAGAGGATGAAGAGCTCAGAAAAACAATGGGAGAAAACGGGAGAAAAACTGTTATAGAGAAATTCATAATAACTGTTAATCTGGCTAATTATATAAAGCTTTTCAATGAAGTCTTGAGGTGAATTGAGTGCCAGCACCTGCTGTGAGAAAGAAAAACAAGAAAGATGTTCTTCTATCTATTTTTGAACATGATGGGATTTCACGTGCCAGCGTTGCAAAAATCACAAATCTTGCTTTGAGTACGCTCAGTTATATAATTAGAGAGCTCGAAGAAGAAGGTTTTCTCGAAAGTGAGGAATTGCTTCAAGGTAGAGGAAGACCAGCAAGAGTATTGAAAATCAATCCAGGTAGCTGGTTTACGGCTGGTATAAAAGTTGGAAGAGAAGAAGTTAGAGGGACACTTTTTGATGCACGGATGATCCCCATCAGAAATCACAGTATTAAAATTCTTTCGGAAATAAGAAATAACGATGGTTACACGGAAGCTATAAAAGAAGTGGTTGAGAAACTTAGATGTAATCAATTACTTGGAATAGGCGTATGTTCATCGGGTATAGTCGAGGATAGCAGGATAGTTGTGTCTCATTTAATGAACGTGCGGAATCTGGATATCAAGGAACTTTTGGTGAAGAAACTTGGTATAAAGAGATTTATTCTTATGAATGATGTTGATGCTTTATGTTACTCAGTTTCTAAAGCGGTAAAAGAAGATTTTCTCGTTGTAACTTATGGAACGGGTATAGGCGCAAGTGCATGGGCGAAAGGCCAAACAAGACATTTTGAAATTGGCCATACAATTATTTCTTCAGAGGGGAAATGCTACTGTGGTCAGACCGGGTGTCTTGAATACCATGCCTCAGAGTACGCTGTTCTGAAAAGATTTTGTGGCGAGAAAATAAATTTTGAAGATTTTGCGAGAAACGAAGAAGAAAAATACAGATCTCAAATAGAGCAAATCAGAACAATTGCCTCGCGAGATTTCATGTCGGTAAAAGCTTTTTACAATGATCCACTCAGAAAACTTGCCACTGTTGTTGGAAATCTTATGATGGTTCTAAAACCTGCCCGTGTTGTTTTTCTGGGTGAAGGCATGGTTAACAGAAAAATGATTGATATAATTGAAGATTACGTGATACAAAATTTTAATAAAGAATTTATCAACGATGCTACTTTCACACTTGGAAAAGCAGACTGGGAACATGGAGTTGCTTCTGCTGTAGTGCACAAGTTTATAGCAGATATAATCAAGTAAACTATTTGTAGCTTATGAGCTGTGTCACCATTTTTCAAAACTAACGAGTTCTACTGTGTAATTTTCTGTGGGTATGATTACTTTAAGTACAAGTTCGATTTGCTTACTTACAACCCATGTCATCTGCAGTTCGTCATCCACATAATACGAAAATTTCCTACCTACATAGCCAGCAACTTTTTCATCACCTTCGTAAACGATTTTTATGTTGTACATATTCAGTGTAGTTGGATTGTCCAGATCTATCATCTGGAAAAAAGGCTGAAAGGCAGGATTGTATATATATCCGAAGGCTATTGCAAGATACGATGCAGCTACTTGCTCGAAGGTGACATCTTGACCTTCATCTACTGTAAATTTTGTCCACTGAGTAACTTCATATTTGCCATTAATTCTCTTTGTCTCAAAACCAGTAAGTATCATTTCTTCGTCGCTCACGATTCTGTAAATAATCGACCTGTAGTTCAAAAAATTCATTTCTGCTTCGTAGCCTAATAATGTTATGGACAGCAGAACTAATAAAATCAAAATGGCTTTTTTCATGGAAATCCCCCCTGTGGACAAATTTGTTTAATTATAACATTCCATAAACAAATGAGCCAATCAATCCGCACGCAAAAATCAAAATAAGAGGGTGTATTTTGAGTTTACTAATGCAAAGAAAAGTGAATGAGGCTATAAGTAATGTCCATAAATCTTTTATGTTTGGTGAGATTAAGGAGTAAACAGTTACCAGAACCATTACAGTCGTAACTCCCATAAGAGAAGAAGACCATTTGTTTTTGTTTATTTTTATTCTGCCTGATAAATAAAATATTACAGCGATTATCACAATAGGTGCCAGTAAAAAAGCTATAGTGTTCAGAAGAGCTCCTGTGAATCCATAATATCTGTAACCAGTATAGGTTGCAAGATTGATAGCAACTGGTCCTGGTGTCATCTGCGCAATTGATATGGCTTGAGAAAATTCCTCAGCAGAGAGAATACCTTTTTCGATCATTTCGTATTTGAGAATGCCAACAACAGCCCATCCACCACCGAAGGCAAAGAAACCAATCTTCAAGAAAGTCAATATTAATTTCAAAATCATTTACTCAACTCCCTTGAAATAAAGAAAAAATAACACCCCTGCGAAAACAGGTATGAGAAAATCATTGTTCAATATCAATAAAATCACACCAGCAGCTACAATTACTATTTTGAAAATAGTCCACTTCTGTTTTTTTATCAATCCGTAAAAAACATTAAACACGAGGCCAATTACCGCCGCATAGCAGCCCTTGAGAAATCCTCGAACATAGATATTATTCGATAGTGGCTTAATTACACTTGCCACAGCAACGATGGCGAAGAATGGTGGTAAGACTACAGCAATACCAGCGAGTAGAGCCCCAGGGATGCCAGCCACTCTTTTTCCTACCATGATAGCTGTGTTAAAAGCTATAGGACCTGGTATAGTTTGAGCAATCGATAGGTCTTTGTAGAATTCATCCTCATTGCTCCACCCCATCTTTTTTGCTTCCCATTGCATCACTGGAATCATTGCATATCCACCGCCGAGGGTTAAAGATGAGATTTTTAGAAACGTCAAGAAAACCTTCAACAAGACATTCATTACCTTTCACCCCGTTGTCTAATCTAATAATAGCTTATGATAGAATTCTGAAGACAGGTATAATTAATTTGCCATGCATTCTTCCTGATTTTAAAACAATTGGTTGCTGTCTGGAGGTTTGAACATGAAAAAACATGAAAATGAGAAATCTTCGTTTTTTTCATTGTTGCTGAAAAATCAGGTAATTTTTGCCTGTACAGTTATTATTGGAACTTTTTTTGCCATTAATTTGCTTCTGGAAAAATTTTATAATAAATATGTCTTTGAGCCGGTTTTTGAAAGTACAGTTAATTATGTCTCCGCTTATATAGATGAATGGCAGAGAACAGTTCAGACTTTTGATGTTTCTTATAAGTTGTTTGCAGCACAATTACTTGAATCTGTTGGAAAAGAGCTTGAAGAAGATTTCAATGTTTCGGATGAATATCTGACAGATTTTATAAACAGCCAGACTGACATCGAACGATCCTTGTACCTTGAAAAAGCAAACTGGTACTTGATCGATCCAGATGGAATAATCCAGAGAACCAATTATGCTACAGATCTTTTTCTTGATCTTTCAAAGGCTGTTCCCAGATATTGGCAGAGTCAGCTGAGTTCTATGGAAAAAGGTCAGGTTCTTCTGGAAAATCTCAGTTTTGAGGTTAGAACAAACAGACCACGAATTTTTGTATACAAAAAATTGTCGAATGACTGGATTTTAGAAATAGGATTCAGTATAAAACCTGTTTTAGTAGAAAAAATGTGGAAGAATCTAAACAATATTATTGAGAGCAGCAAATATATTGAAGAAATCAGGCTTTACAGTGTTTCTTTTCTTCCATTTGGTCATTCTGTAAAACTTGATGAACATGAAATGGAAAATTTTTCTAAGGTTCAGTCTGAAAGAGATTATTTTGTTGAATCTATAGGAGATTCCATGTTCAAGCTGTACAAAAATTGGATTCCATTAACAGATGAAGGAAAAATAGATTGGAGCAGCTATAGTGTTCACTTTACTGTTAGAGCTCTAATTTTGCTCAATTTTAAAGAACTTGCCCTGTTTAAGACTCAACTAATTTTTATCTTCAGTTGTGCGATAGTTTCAGCCGTTCTGATAAGTGTTTTCATAAACCTGAGGCAATTTAGAAGAATTCTGTTGCCAATAGCAAAATTACTGGATAGAATCGAAAAATTCAGGAACAATCCGCTCGCCAAAGAAGCACCTGGCAAACCCGAGTCGCGAATAAAAGAAGTTTATGAGCTGGAACGATCTTTCCAGGAAATGCAAAAGAGTGTCGTTAGCCAGATGATTTCCCAAAAACTCGCCAACGAGCTTTTGGAGCAAGATCTTGAAAAATATAAATCAGAAGCTCTTATAGATTCCTTAACAGGTCTTTATAATTACAGATTTTTACTTAGGTATAGAGCAAATCTTGAAGATTCTCAAAAGAGGTTTGTGATTTGTTTTATAGATGTTGACGGGTTGAAAGATATAAATGATAATTACGGTCATAGTGTTGGGGATACAGTTCTCAAAATAATTGCGGAAAAACTCAGAGCTGTTATCAGAAAAAAAGATGTTGCTCTGAGGATAGGAGGAGATGAATTTGCAATTATATTTGATGATGCGGATTTAAATGAAGCCGAGAATGTTATGAGGCGTATTGAATCGGCTCTTTCAGATACGAAAATAGATAACGTCTCCGGGCTTAAAATTTCCATCAGTTATGGCCTGGCCGAAGGATCGGTGGAGTCTCAGGCGACTTTTGAAGAGATCCTGAAAAGCGCAGATATAAGTATGTACAGGCAAAAAGTATCTAAGAAAAGAGATTAGGATCAACACACTTGAATGGAGGTGGTTTTGTGAAAGTGGTTGAAGTAATTGATCTGAAAAAGAGCTACGGAACTTTTCAAGCTTTGAAAGGCGTGAAGTTTGAGATAGACGGAGGAGAGATTTTTGGTTTGATAGGCCCGAACGGTGCTGGTAAAACCACGACTTTGAGAATAATCTCAACTTTGTTGAAACCAGACTCCGGTAGCGTGAAGGTTTTTGGATATGATGTAACCTCATCTCCTGATGATGTTAGAAAATTTATAAGTTATCTTCCTGAAGATGCTGGTGCTTATAAAGAGTTAACTGGCCTGGAGTATCTGAGATTCATTGCCAGATTTTTTGCCAGAGATGAGGCTGAGTTCAAAGATATGGTTGAAAAAGGTGTTCAGATAGCAAAATTGAAAGACAGAATCACTTCGAAAGTAAGCACATACAGTAAAGGTATGATCAGAAGATTGTTGATTGCCAGAGCACTTATGGTAAATCCGAAACTTGCGATTCTGGATGAACCAACCTCTGGTTTGGATGTCCTGAATGCTCAGGAAGTTAGAAAAGTGATAAAGGATTATACGAAAAACGGTGGAACGGTACTTTTATCTTCTCATAACATGCTTGAAGTGGAATTTCTCTGTGATCGAATTGCTCTTATAAATGAAGGACAGATAGCCAGAATAGGCTCTCCAGTACAACTCAAGCAAGAATTTAACGCTGTTAATATAGAAGAAGTTTTCACAGAGGTGATAAGATGTTCGCAAACTTGTTGAAAAAAGAACTTCGAGAGGTTCTCACCATAGGGAATCTTATAGTGGTAATTGTTCTTGCTTTCGTGTACGCTTCTATAGGTGGAAGTATAGGAAATATAGAAAAAGAAGTGGCGAAAAAACCTGTTGTGGCAATAGTGAACATGGACAGAGGAGAATATGGAAGAGTTGTTCAAAGCAGCATAGAAAGCTTTGCAGAAGTTGTTTACACAGGAAAAGATTTGCAAAGCGGACTCGACGTTTTGAGAAACCAGAGCGGTTCAGCTCTTCTTCTTGTTGAGGAGAATTTTACAGATAGCATCAAGTCAGGTGAGAAAGCGAGAATAAAGATTTTTTGGTTGCTCAAGGGACTCGGTATTATGGACACGATTTCTTCGAGTGTTCTTGAGAATTTTGCCAGCAACGTTGAGAAGCAAATAACAATTATCCTTATGAACCAGTATAATGTTAAAAATCCACAGCTTGTACTTGATCCTGTTGAAAAAGTAGATGCAACAATTTTTCAGGGGAGAGTCTTTGATGGTGCGTCGCCTTCCCAGTTGCTAAATTTAAGCAGTTCTCAATCAACAATGACTTCTGTTGTGATAATGATGTTGATAATCATGGCTGGAAGCACTGTGATATCTTCAATGGGTTTGGAAAAAGAAAACAAGACATTAGAAACTCTTTTGACCATGCCAGTGAAAAGAAGCTATATAGTTTTTTCAAAAATACTGGCTGCTGCTATAGCAGGTTTAGTTATGGCATCTATTTATATGATTGGTTTTAGTTTTTATATGAAACCTTTAACGGCAAGTTCCACAGGCAACCTTGACTTGACACTTTCTATGGTTGATTACGTACTGGTTGGGCTGTCACTTTTCACGGCTTTGCTTTGTGGAATTAGCTTGGCAATGTTTTTAGGTATTCTCTCGAAGGATTTCAAGAGTGCTCAGACGATGACTTTTCCACTGACAGCGCTTGCTGTTTTCAGTGGGCTCATAACTATGTTTAAAGACTTTTCGACTCTGTCACTTCCGTTGAAGATAGCTGTTTTTGCTATACCTTTTACTCATCCAATGCTGTCTATAAGAAACCTTTTGTTTGAAAACCGCTCTTTTGTTTTCTATGGATGTGTTTATAATGGTATTCTCGCTGCTTTCTTAGTTATTTTGATCACAAGGATTTTCAATACAGATCGGTTGATTGTTGGTATTGATTTCAGAAAAAAAAGACGAGCACGTTTACTTTAAAAAATCGGGGCTCACAGAGCCCCGACTGTCGCGAGAAGGTGTGTTTATGTGGTAGAGGTTGCTCATGCAATTAAAGCTTTACAGGAAAGTTTGTGTTCTCGGATAAGCTTGGTAAGTTGAGGTACTATTTTGTGCAAATCTCCAACAACAGCAAGATCGGCTATAGACATAATTGGTGCTTCAGGATCTTTGTTTATAGCAATAATATATTCGCTTTCATGCATTCCAGCTATATGCTGAATAGCACCTGATATACCGCATGCTATGTACAGCTTTGGTTTAATAATCTTTCCTGTCTGCCCCACCTGTTTTTCTTTCTCAATCCATCCTGCTTCAACAGCGCCCCTTGATCCGGCTACTGTGCCACCGAGTGCTTCGGCAAGTTCGTGGAGTATATCAAATCCTTTTTTACTGCCAACGCCTCTACCGCCAGAAACAACTATTTTTGCTTCAGAGATGTCAATCGATGATTTCTCAATTTTCATGACTTTCTCAACAATGACAAGCAAATCTTCATCGCTCAAATCTGGTTCAATGGACTCCACAGTTCCTTTTCTTGAAGGATTTGCGCAAGGCATCGGGAAGACGCCGGGACGCACAGTCGCCATCTGTGGCCTGTGCACGGGGCATTCAATAGTAGCCATCAGATTTCCGGAAAAAGCAGGACGGGTCATGAGAAGATTTTTCGTATTTGGATCGATTTCAAGGTGGGTGCAGTCTGCTGTCAGGCCTGTCTTTAATCTTGCGGCGAGCCTTGGGGCAAGATCTCTACCAATATGAGTTGCACCTATTAAAACTATCGATGGTTTTCTCTCGTTGATGAGTTTGCTCAAAACTTTTGTATATCCACCTGCGGTATAATGTTGAAGTAGCTCGTGCTCTATAAAAATGACGTGATCTGCTCCGTGTTGAATTAAAAAATCTGCGCAATCGGAAATTTTCCATCCGAGAACCACTGCCGTAAGCTCTTCATTCAATTCATCTGAAAGTTCCCTTGCTTTTCCTATAAGCTCCATACTGACTCTTTGCAAAGTTTCTCTGTATTCTGATATAACCCATACGCCCATATAATATCCCCTCCGTTATACGAGCTGCCTGTTCTGCAATTCTATGAAAATCTGTTCGGCTGATTCGTGCGGGTTGAGTTCGATCTTCTTTCCCTCTTTTCTGGGTCCTTTTGTAAAAGTTTTTCTCACTTTCGTTGGAGAACCCGTTAAACCGACGTCTTCTCTCTTTAAGAAAAGATCTGAAAGTTTCAGGGTTTGAATAGTTTTTTTAAAACAACCGAACAAATCGTTCATATTCATATATCTTGGAATATTTAAGTCTTTACTGCAAGCTAAAAGACACGGTAGTTTGGTTTTCACTATTTCATAACCATCTTCCAGTGCTCTTTGAACTTTCACAAAATCTCCTGAAAATTCAGCTTTTTCAACATATGTAACATGTGGAATTTGTAGATGTTCCGCAATTTCTGGCCCAACCTGAGCTGTATCTCCGTCTATTGCCTGCCTGCCGGTCAGAATTAAATCAAAACCAATTTTTTTTGCAAAAGCGGCAAGCACAAGGCTTGTTGCCAGTGTATCGGAGCCAGCGAAGGCTGTATCACTTATCAAATATGCTTCGTCTATACCCATAGCGAGTGATTCTCGAAGTGACCATTCTGCCTGAGAAGGCCCCATTGTTGCAACTATTGTGTGAGCCTTTATTTGTTCTTTCAATTGTAATGCCAATTCTAAAGCGTTTTTATCTTCCGGATTTATGATCGAGGGCACACCTTCACGTATCAATGTTCCTGTTTTAGGGTCAACTCTTACTTCATGTGTGTTCGGTACCTGCTTTATGAAAACCAGAATTTTCATTATTTCACCTCATTTCAAAACATGTGATGCTATGATCATTTTCTGGACTTCTGATGTACCTTCATATATTTGTGTGATTTTTGCATCTCTCATCATTCTTTCTACGGGATAATCTTTTGTGTAGCCATACCCTCCAAAAATTTGGACAACTGTCGTGGTTACTTTCATGGAAATCTCTGATGCAAACAGCTTTGCCATTGCAGCATCAACGGCGTGAGAAAGATTGTTTTGCTTTTTCCATGCAGCTTTGTAGACGAGATTTCTTGCTGCTTCTATTTGTGTAGCCATTTCTGCTATATACCATTGCAATCCCTGAAAACTGGAAAGTGTTTTTCCAAACTGTTTACGATCTTTCATATATTTAACACATTCATTAAAAGCTCCTTCGGCTATTCCCAGAGCCTGCGCAGCAACTCCTATTCTTCCACCATCCAGAGTTGACATAGCTATTTTGAATCCCATGCCTTCTTCACCAAGCAAATTGTCCCTGGGAACTTTACAGTTATCGAAAACAAGTTCGGCTGTAGAAGATCCTCTGATACCCATTTTATGTTCTATTTTCCCTATTCTGAAACCATCAAAACCTCTTTCAACAATGAAAGCGCTTATTCCTTTGGTAGCTTTCGAACGATCTGTCATTGCAAAAACTATAAATACATCGGCGTGAGCAGCGTTTGTTATAAACACTTTACTGCCATTCAGCACATAGTGGTTATCCTGAAGTCTTGCTGTTGTTTGCTGGCTTGCAGCATCTGTACCTGCATTTGGCTCAGTAAGGGCAAAAGCACCTATTTTCGTACCCTGCAACAATGGCCTGAGATATTTTTCCTTTTGCTTTTGATTCCCATAAGTGAATATGGGCCAGCAACAGAGAGACGTATGGGCAGAAACTATTATTGAAGTAGAAGCACAGGCCTTGGCAAGTTCTTCTACAAGTAAAATATATGTTATGTAATCTCCTCCTGATCCACCAGCTTCTTTTGGGAATGGGATACCAAGCATGCCAAGTTTTGCCATTTTTTTGATAGTTTCAAGTGGAAAAATTTCCTCTTCATCTATTTTTGCAGCAAGAGGTTTAACCTCTTTTTCTGTAAATTCCTCGAAAAGCTGTTTTGCAAGTAATTGATCATTGCTGAATAAAAAATCCACTGTGTCACCTTCTTATATCGTGATTTTTTTCCCGTAATAGATAATACCCTGTTTTTTTGAAAGAAGGGCGCTGTAAAACATTTTTTTGTGAAATGTATCACGATTATAATATTTTACCCACAGATGTGATAATTTACATAGCAGAACTCAATAAAATTCATGAATTTGGTCAGATTATTAGTCTGCTGCAGATACAGTTTAAAAAATTGTCCATGATGAAGTTAATCTCGAGTAAGTTCCAGAAAGAGCCTTGTAAGAGGCTATTTTGAGAAATAACATTAAGTCTTTATAGAAGGCGAAATTTCCAAAATCGGTAATATTATTGTTGAACAAGCTTATCCAGACGGATCTGTTTTCATAATATTGGTATAGATCTGATCTTTACGTGCATATCTCTAAAAAATGATTGAAACTTTTTTGAAAGAACTAAGTCCTATTTGTAGAATCAGGGGAGGGATAGAGATGAAAAAAGTTTTCTTAACGGCTTTTCTAACCGGTTTTATTCTTATAGGTTTTGGCATAGTCCAGGATTCAAGCAATCTTTTTGGAGTTGATTTGTACAAAGTTCTGTCAGAAAAGCCGGGAAACATATTTTTTTCTCCATTCAGTATCAGTTCAGCTCTTGCAATGACTTATATTGGTGCAGATTCTGATACAGCACAACAAATGAAAAATGTTCTTCACTTCGATCTCGATGACGAGACGTTGCTCAGCAATTTCTCACAGTTAACTACATCTTTAAATCAATCAAATGAAAATTATCAACTATCTGTTGCGAATTCTATGTGGCTTCAGGAAGGATATCCTTTTCTAAAAGAGTTTGTCGAACAGATACAAAAGTATTACCAGTCATGGATCAACTATGTCGACTTTGCGAACCACAAAGATGAAGCAAGAGAAAAGATAAATGAATGGATAGAGGCAAAAACGAATAACAAGATTAGAGATTTGATAAAGCCGGACGATATAGATTCACTAACAAGGCTTGTTTTGACAAACGCTATATATTTTAAAGGATTATGGCTGAATCCGTTTGATCCTTCTTCAACCAGAAAGGAATCATTTCATATCTCTAAGAACGAAGAAAAAGAAGTAGATATGATGTTTAAAAATATCACAGCTAACTATACAGAAGATTCATTAGTTCAGGTTCTTGAGTTACCTTATGCGAAAAATAAGATCTCGATGATAATCGTGCTTCCAAAAGAAGATAAAGATTTGAGCCAGATAGAGAAAAATATTTCATTAGATCTCTTTAAAAAATGGAGGAGTAATTTAAAACCGACGGAAGTGAATGTTCATATTCCGAAATTCAAAACAGAGTGCAGATTCAATCTGAAACGAACACTTATGAGCATGGGTATTGTTGATGCTTTTACAGATGAAGCCGATTTTTCGAAAATGGACGGTACAAAAATGCTGAAAATCAAAGATGTGATTCATCAATCGTTTATAGAGGTATATGAAGAGGGAACACAGGCGGCTGCGGCAACTGCTACTATAGTTAATATCAAGATGGCTCCAAAAAAACCGGTGGAATTTAGGGCGGATAGACCGTTTATTTTTTTTATATACGACAGCACTTACGATTTGATTTTGTTCATGGGGCGCCTGATTAATCCATAAAACAAGGGATTTATTTTATCATCTCTGAAGATTTCTAATCAATTTGATCAATTTTTCTTCCATCTCTTTAGCGTCTTCGAGCATTTTTTTATCCACTGACACAGGCATATTTATTACTTTTGAAATTGCGGTGATAATATTAGTATCAGCTTTGCTGGTATATCCCGGATAATCAGGAAGATATTTTTTCATGAATCTGCTCGCCTTGGAATTATCTACACTAACGAATGGAATACCATAGTAAGCTGCTATAAGAGAGCCATGCATCCTCTGAGATATAACAAGAGAAGAACAGGTTATGGCTTCTAACGGTTTTTTTGAAAACTCGAGTTCTGGATATTTCTCCATTAATTTAACGCAGACCTTTTCATCCTGAGGGCTCATGGGAACCAGTAAAAATCTTTTTAGACCAATATTTTTGAGAAAGCTCAGAATATTCGATAGATTGATTTCTTCTTTGAGACAAAAACTCACCTGAGAAGATTTTTTTACCTCTAAGGGTAGTTTCGAAAGGCTTTTTATGGCGAGATCTGTTCCTTCAAAAATATTTTGGCTCATCAATTTTCCATACCGGGCACTTACAGGATCCCGCGCGATAAAGTATACGTTCTTTCGTGATAGTATGTATCTCAAAATCTTTCTGGAAAATTTTCTTTTAACGGGTCCCAAGCTGTTAGCAAGCAATACGACAGGTTTTCTAAAAAGTGTGGAAACTATCACAATAGAAGCATAGTATAAAAAACTTCTCAGACTCGTCTGGTCCTGAAATATACCTCCTCCTCCACACACAACAACTTTACTGTGCAAAATCGCGGTGAAAATAGAGATAAAATCAAATCTATTGACTGGTTCAACACCTTTTTTTGTGTAATCCTCAATTTTGTGTTTTGGGACAAGAATGTAGATTTTATCGAATGTCCTGCCCAGGATATCAAGCGCTGATTCGCACAGAAGCTCATCGCCAAGGTTTCCATATCCATAATAGCCAAATAATAGAGCACTTCTCAAGGAAAAGCATCCTCTCTTAAAGAATTATAGCAAGAAGATTATATCAGAGGCAGGAGGGTATATATGATTCAAAAACTTAGTAACAAAGTTTATATGGTAGGGGGAGATGGTTCTGCAAATGTTGTGATTATCGTCGACTCAAAGGGGGCAATCGTAGTTGACACCTCTCTTTTTGAAGAAAAAGCTCGTAAAATAAGAGAATTTATAGAAGGTGTTTTGAAAAAAAGAATCTATTTGGTTATCAATACCCACTATCATCCAGATCATTGTTTTGGGAATATTGTTTTTGATGATGTTCAAATACTCTCTTCATCTTTGACCAAGAAAAAAATGTCTCTGATGGATGCAGATTATCTGAAAGATCTTCCTATGATTAAAAAACCTGTGCTTCCTTCTATTACTTTTGAAGAAGATTGGTGTGATGAGTATCTTCAAATAGCAAAACTTGGAGGACATACACCAGATTCCTCTGTTGTAATAGTGAGAGATGAAAAAATTCTTGTTGCTGGTGACCTTGTTTTCAATGGATTTCATCCGGAAATAGTTTCTGATAGTAATTTAGAACAATGGATAACAATTCTGGAAGATCTGAGAAGAAGACATTTTAACTGGGTTATTCCGGGTCATGGAGAGCCAATGGGAATGGTCAGTATAGATCTAATGGTCAGGTATCTTTCAAAGATAAAAAGATTGCTTGCCGGAACCGTGACTTATGCTGAGATACTCTCCGATGATAATTTTTCCAGAAGGGAGTTTCCAGAGCTGTTTTCGTGGGGGATCGAAAATCTTCTTTCCGTTCAACGTGCAAGATGAAAGTATTGATCAATATTTGCAAAAAGAATTAATTTGTTTATCTGTATCTTTATGTACTCATCATCGCTTTTGGATGTAGTCATGGTGAATTCTTTTAAATTTCCTTCTTCAATTTTTAGTTTGAAGACAACCGGTTCAGATGCCTGATTGAGAACAAATGATGTGGGACTTATAGTTATGCTGTTATCATCAAATTTGGTTATCACCAAGGGAGTTTGCAGTATTTTGAATATGCTTTCAAAAATCGTCAGAATATTTTCAACGGGAATCTCTATATTTTCCATATCAATATACCCGGGAAAAGAAGAGTAAAGCCGCTTTGTTCTTGCAATGTATACAAAAGACAGATCTGAAAGCACCACAGGTTCTTTTATGAGCAAATAAAAATCTTCCAGATTTCTAATAGCCGCTTCAGCAGACATCGACAAATTCTGGTAATCTTCGCCACTTTTCACTCTGGCTAAAATTTGAAATTGTGCGTAAAAATCGCGACAACCTGCTATGCTCTGAACAAAATCAAATATTGGATTAGCAAGATACGATACTGTGATCAATGTCATAAAAAAGATTATCTGTCTTTTCATCAAAGTCCGTTCGTCTCCCTTATAGAATAGATTCTTTGTTTTGGTGTAACTATCTCTGTTATTCGAACACCGAAATTTTCATCAACTACCACGACTTCGCCTTTTGCTATAAGTCTTCCGTTTACGAGAATATCAACTGGCTCGCCCGTTAATTTATCCAGCTCTATCAGAGATCCTATATTCATTTCCAAAACCTGCTTAAGTGTCATTTTTGCGCGGCCGAGCTCCACAACTACCTTCAGAGGGACATCTAAAAGCAGTTCTAATTTATCGGAAAATTCCGATGGTGTAGAAACTGCGGCTCTCTGAGATTGATCAAATTCTTGAAATTGAACCGGCTGAACTTTTACTTTTTCTTCCTCTCTCTTCTGTTCTTTTTCCTTCTCTGGTTCCTGAGCAGGATGAATGATTTTGTATATGTCTTTGAAAAACAGGGCAGGTGCAATCAACAGGATTTTGGATTTGTGAGAGTTTTCCAGGTCAATTTCATAAGCGACATACGCCAGTACCTGGGCAAGATTAAAATTAAGAACGGGTTCCTCATCTTTTTTCACAAGATCAACTTTCAGTTTGGAGATAGAGACCTTTTTCTTAGTTTGTTCTGAAAGAGAAGTGGTAGAAGATCCCATCATCTGGTTCATTGTTTCAGTTATTGCACTCAACCTTACTTCATCCAGCTCGAAACTTTCAGGTTCACCAGACCCACCCATCATCATGTCTGCAATACGAGCACCGAGTGATTGTGGAAACAATATCAAAAATTCCCCTTTCAGGCCATCTGAGAACTCTATCTGAACGGCGACGATCGTTTCATCGAAAGATGATAACAAATCCTTCAGGGTTTTTTGAGAGATTTCTACCAAAGTCACTTTTACCTCTCTGCCGATCACAATGCCGAGGGCTGCTGTTGAAGAGTCAATTATCAAATTCGATATTTCTTTGATTGCTTCCTGGTCATGTTCGCTCAGGGTGTCACTTAATCCTTTTAAAAGTTCATTTAATTCATCCTGTGTCAGAAAATCACTGTTCATTTTCTTCCACCTCCGGCTTCAGAATCCGGGTAACTTTAACAGCTCTATGGCCTTTAAAGACACCTGGTCGAGCCATAAATTTCGGTTTGCTCTGGACTTCAACCATTACATCATCATCTTTATGAGTCTGCAGCCTTATGACATCTCCAACTTCAAGGTCCAGAATTTCTTTCACGCTGAGAATCGCTTCTCCCAAAATCGCCGATATCTTCATTTTCATGGTTTTTACATTTTGCTTTAAATCTTCAAGCATTTTTTCGGACAATTGCTCTCTTTTTGCTGTGAACCATGTTCGCGAAGAGAGTTTGTCCATAAAAGGCTCTGTTAAAGAAGATGGCCAGCATATATTTAAAAATCCTTCCGTTTTTGCAATTGTAACGTACAATGACACCAGCAAAATCATTTCATTTGGAGGTGCAATCTGGACAAATTGTGGATTGTTTTCCACGCTTTCGATAGTTGGAACAAATTGATAAACTTCACTCCAGGCTTGAGATAGATTTGTGAGAATATTCATAACTTCTTTTCTCATTATAGAAAGTTCTATGTCTGAAGGTGTACGTTTCACATTGGGTATGCCAGGCCCACCGAGAATCAAGTCTAAAATCGTGTAGAAGATCTCCAGATTCATTTCTAAAATAGCGCTCCCAACAAATTCAGGCGCACTGAAAACAGTAATGAATGATGGAGCAGGAAGAGATCTTATAAACTCCTCATATGATATCTGATCTATGCTAGCAAGATTTATGTTTGTGAACGTTCTAACCCTTCCTGAAAGGTATGTAGAAATGGATCTTGCGAAATTTTCATGAATCATATCGAAGACCCTTATATGCTCTTTTGAAAATTTACTCGGCCTTCGGAAATCATACAGTTTGACTTTCTTGGTTTCTTCTTTTTTGATTTCATCTACTGTGACTTCTCCAGAGCTTATTGCCTGTAATAATTTATCTATTTCATCCTGACTGAGAACATCGGACACATCATCACCCCTCATTCAACGGAGCTGATGGCCTTTATATATAAATATACTCCTATCACGCCGAGCCTTTCTCTATCTCCCGTAAAACCTGTAATTTCATTCACCATGGCCCTTATTTGTTTCTTCAAAAGTTCGATACCAGCAGCTGTATTCAATTCAGATTTGTCTTTGCTTAGAAAAATTAGCATCAAACCATCCATTATTTCATCATTTTTGCTTCCTATGGCAGCTCTGCAGGCATCACTCGCAACAGTGAAACTCAGAGAATCGATCACTGCAACCTCTTTTCCGCCTTTCAGCATGAATGTTTGGTAAGTCCCGGATTGTATCAGAACCGCCTTGATTTCCACAGGAGTTGCGGTAGTTGTTTCCTGGCGCTGACTGGTCAAATTTGTACCAAGCATCATTATGGTGACAATGGTCACACCAACAGCCACCACGGCAGGGATAAGTATCATCATTAACAAGCCACCAAAGCCTTTTTTCTTTTTTTCTTCGTCAGCCATTGTATCACCTACTTTGCTTTTTCCCTTTTTATAAGTATATCAATCCTTCTGTACTGATTTCTGAGCTGTGCCAGGCGTGCCAGATATTCGCTATCAAGTTTTTCTGTGGTTTGATTGTAAAGATCTCGATTTATCTGCCCTTGTTGAAGCTTATCGGTTGCAAGTTGTTTTTCACTGTCTATGTATGTTCGCAACGCCTGTATTTCTCTTTTTATTGGCCAATCTCCCATCCCTATCGGGTAAAATCTTTGGGAATCGTAAAAATATTCCGGATCAAATCTACCAGCCCTGATATCTGCAAGCCTTTCCACAGATCTTCTTTTTTTTAGCTCCTCTGTAAAGAACTGTACAACGCTTGAGGCTCTTGCGGAGCTCAAATGCCAGTTTGAAACATATATTGAATCTTGAGACAGCGGCTGATCATCTGCGTATCCATATATCTGAAGCACATTTGTTGTATGTTCTATCACAATAGACCCTATTTTTCCAAGTAATTCTTTCGCCTCTGGTGTTAATTTAGCACTTGCAGGATAAAAAAACGCCATGTCCTGCATAATTATAACAGTACCCTCATCTTTTTCCTGAATCGTTATTTTTCCTTTATACTCTTCGGCAATTCTTATTAATTCTTGATACACCCCTCTTTGCGAAGTTATCAAAGGTTCTTCTGAAAGACTCTTTCCACCAGTTAAAACACTTGGAGGCATTCCTGTCAGAGCGGATCTTATTCCCACAACCACTTGCTGGAATTTGCCAGGGCTTATGGTTGACATTGAAAATAGCAGGACGAAAAAAGTCAAAAGCAATGTCACCATGTCCCCATATGTTGTAAGCCAGCTGCCCTTAGGTGCTTCAGGTTGCTTTTTTCTTCTTGGCATTACGCAGTTGCCTCCTGTATGGCTGCTTCGTAAACAACTTTTTCCTGATTTGTAAGGAATGATTTGAGCTTTTCTTCCAGAACTCTTGGGTTTTCTCCTGCTTGAATTGAAAGGACCCCTTCCAGTATCATTTGTTTCTGCCTGAGAATTTTTGCTGCCCTTTTACCTATTTTTTCACCCATGGGTAAGAAAACAGCGTTTGACAGTATAGAACCATAAAAAGTAGTTATGAGCGCCACAGACATACCAGGCCCAAGTGTCTCAGGATTGTTCAGGGTCTTCAACATTGCTATTAAACCTATAAGAGTTCCTATCATACCATATGCAGGAGCATAGGCCCCCGCTGAATCCATCAGAGCTTTCTCGCCAGCCAGATCTTCTTCTATCAAATCCATTTCTGTCTCCATCATATTTTTGAGCAAATCAGGATCTGTTCCATCTATGACTAGTTGGAGCGCCTTTTTCATGAATGGGTCTTCTATTTCGTTCAGATTTTCTTCCAAGGAAAGCAATCCTTCGCGCCTTGCCTTTTCAGAGAAAGATACAAGGGTCCTGACCAATCCAACATTGTCAATCTTTGGTTCTTTGAAAGTGGACATCATCACCTGGATTATTTTGAAACTCTTTTCCTTTGGGTGAGAAGCGATTGTGGAAGCTATTGCGCCTCCTATGGTTATGAAAAGTGATGGCAGGTTATAATAAACTCCAAGTGAAGATTTGTTTGCGATTATACCAAATACAATCATACCAAAAGCCATAAATATGCCAAGAATTGTTGAAATATCCATTAAACCACCTGCCTATTGCTTAGGTAAATATTTTAAAACATCGGGCATAGGATACGCTTTTCTTTTGTATTCTATCACCTTTTCGACAACCTCTTCGATCTTTTCCAAAACGATATATTTTCTCCCGTTGAACAGAGTAATTGTTGTGTCTGGAAGCGCTTCTATTGATTCAATCATTTCAGCATTCAAAACAAATTGTTTTCCTCGCAGATGTGTGAGCCAGATCATTTAATATCACCTTATCTTCTCAATGCAACAAGCTCACCAAGAATGGTATCAGCTGTTGTTATAACCCTCGCGTTGGCCTGAAAACCACGTTGGGCTATGATCATTCTCGTAAATTCTTCTGCAAGATCAACGTTTGACATTTCAAGAGCTCCTGGTATAAGTGTGCCTCTTCCACCGCTGCCCGCGGTCCCAATCTGTGCAAGCCCGCTATTTGAACTGGTTATGTATAACGAATCGCCGATCTCTGTTAGACCAGCTGGATTATTGAAAACTGCCAGAGCCACCTGACCAAGAATATCTGTCAAACCGTTGCTGAAGGTGCCTATGATTTCACCATTTTCATTTATTGCAAAAGACTGCAATGTTCCAAGTGCATTTCCATTTTGATAGGTAAAGGCGGCAGAATTACTTCCAGAAAATTGTGTCATGGACGAAAAGTCAATTGCCGCAGTAACATTACTATCACCACGATGAGATGCAGAAAAGCTGATCGTTCGAAGTTCAGTGTTACCGACTGTAAGTTGGCTTCCGTCCCATGTAACTCCGTACATGCCGCTGATCCTTCCAGATTCATTGAAGTTGATAATTCCGCCAACATAGTTGTTTGTTCCGTCACTACTCTGGCCGTTTGCATCAATATATGTTATTGGTTCACCACTTGCTGTATAAGCTTTCCATATCCATGCGTTTTTCATATTACCAAATTCACCTATTCTTGTGAATTCCACATAAACTGAATAGGCATTTCCAAGTGAATCATACATTTGAACCGCTGTTACATATTTCGGGCTTTCATAGGAAAGCACGTTGTAATTTGATGGATTATCTGACTCATAAAACCTTGCTTCTCCAGCCGTTGGGATTGAAATATTTGCACCGGTAGCAACAGTGAATTCATCGCTGGCTGTTGTTTCATCATAGAAAATAACAGTATAATTTTGACCGTTGACAATATCGGAATCGCTTATTGTGAAATTTCCGCCACTTATCGTTACAGCATCACTGAAAATCACATTGCCATTGCTATCGAGAACAACTGCGTGATAATCTCCATCAGCTGGGATAGTGCCTGATACATCTGCCTGCGTTAGCTGACCATCTGTGGTAGCTGTAGCACTCAGGTTTTGATATACTCCAGCTTCATCAACATTGCCATATTGATTCATAACTATGTAGCCCACGGATACGACAGCGTTATTTTCGTCGTAAGCCGTCCATGTATAACTTTGCTTGGTTGAAAATGGATCAGTCTGCCTTACAAAATCATCGTCGGTTTTTGAAAAGACAAACCTCACAGAATGTTCGTTTCCATCTTCATCAGTAACTGTCATCGAAAACGGTGTTGGCCCAACAGAAGAATTGAGATTTCCTTCCATTGTCGCACTGGTTGTTGCGTTTGCGGGCATGGTCATTCCTGCACTTATTACTATGTCACCTATTGGTTGGTTTGTGTCAACATATCTCGTACCGGTAGCTGGATCCTGTATAGCTCTCCAACCCTGCACTTTGTAGCCTGTTGAGCTCTGAATCAGCGTTCCATTCGTATCAACAGAGAGTGCGCCAGCTCGCGTGTAATAGTACTGGCTACCATCACTGAGTACGAAGAATCCGTCTCCCTGAATTGCGAGATCTGTTTTGTTACCGGTGTTTTCGAATGAACCTTGGGTCATTATTTTATCAATAGTCGCGAGCTGTGAACCGAGACCGATTTGTATTGGGTTTGTGCCGCCAATGTTGTTTTGTGGACTCCGGGCTGCTTTCATGGTTTGGAGGAGCGCCGTTTGGAAAGTTACCCTTGAACCTTTAAATCCCACGGTGTTCACATTGGCTATGTTGTTACCAACTACGTCGATAGCGTATTGAAAATTTCTCATGCCAGCTACACCGCTGAACATAGAGCGCATCATGATTTATCCCTCCTCTGATATCTCGATTATTGAAGCAAGTGGATACTCTTTACCTGAGATGTAGACATAAATTTCATTGCCCTTGAACTTTACTGATTCGATCTTTCCGCCTTCGATTCCGCCAATTTCTGTTTCACTCCCGTCTGAATTGAGCTTTGAAACAACGTAGGTATAAGTACCATCTTCTACCTGTAGACCACTGCTATCCCTTGCGTCCCATACGTACGCATGGGCTCCTGCGTCAAGAGTACTTGAGGTAGCTTCTCTTATTAAATTTCCGTCTGAATCATAAATTCTCACTATAACCGGCGCTGCTTCATCAAGTTCAAAAACTATGCTTTCGGAAACACCGTCACTGACAGTGATCTGATTTGCTTGAACAGTAGCGTATTTTCCTATTAGCGAGGCAGATTGAGCTTGAAGTGCACCTTCTTGCAGCGTAAGGAATTCTTGAATTGAGTTAGTCATGTTTGTTATCTGTTCGAGAGTCGAAAATTGTGTGAGCTGGGCTATAAAGTCTTTGTTGTCCATTGGTTCAAGAGGGTCTTGATTTTTCAGCTGTGTTATCAAAAGTAACAGGAAAGCATCTTTGTCAAGAGTATTGCTTGGTGTTCTTTCAGAACTCGTGTAAGTTGAGTAAGAATAATCAATTGAGTTGATCATCTTCTTTCACCTCCTGTTCCTGTTGTCTTTTTTGTCTGCGTTCATGATTTTGATTTTCTTTTTGTTCCTGATGATTACTTAGTTGATCTTCTTCTGTCTTATGAGGAGTTTTGATATCTATCTGCTCGACTTTAAAACCGAGAGTGCTCAATCGTGAGGCGAGTTCTTTGGAATTTTTTTCGAGTAATTCTTTTGCCTCGTTTGTCTGGACTTTCAAGGTTATGATCAATCTATCCTGTTGCTTTATTAGCTCGATTTCGACTTTTCCGAGATTTGGTGGTGATAGATCAACTGTTGCCTTTTCCACAATGTTGTTCTGCATTTCTTTAACTGTCTCAACAATTGTTTGAATGTTAGAACTTCTTTCTTGTTGTTCGATTCTTGTCACGACTGAATCAGCTGTCTTCTGAATTTCATTATGTGTTTGCGTTATTTGCTCACTTTCGTACGTTTTACGTGCAAGCTTTTCATTCAAAAGTTCTTTAACTTGTTCGACCTGTTTGAATTTCTCGATTTGAGGTTGTTCAGATATAACTGGCGTATCGTTTTTTAAATTTTTTGCTATCTCGAGCTTGAAGTTTTCTATTTTTATTGGTTGAGATGTTTTCAGCTGACTCGGAATTTCTCTTTTAATCTGTCTAAATTGGGTGAATTCACTTGTGCTGTTTTGGATCTGAACAACCGCGTTTTTAATGATCAGTTGTATTTGTTTGAAAGTCATGGCAGGTTGGGATTGACTTGATTTAAGGACACTTTTTTCTGATATCAGATTTTCAGCTATTATCCCACTTTGCTGAGAAATTTTTTGTTCCGGAAGATCTTCTGTTTTCTTCAATTGTGTTGAAATTTCTGTCTTTCCCTGCAAAATAAGCTGTTCAATTAAATTTCTCGAATCTACTGTTTTTTGCTGTTCCTCTGAACGGGGTATTTGTACAGTTTTTTTAGTAGTTTTGCTTATAGAAAGAACGTCTGGATCGGTTCTCAATTTTTGAACTGTTTCGGCTTCTGGTTCATTAGTTTGAGAAACAAGTTTCTCAGCTTTTCTGGTGCTTACCACTGGTTGCTTTGACACAATGATATTCTGTGAGTCAGACCCAACATTTGCCCTTTGATGATTTGATGATTGAGATGTCTGGCTGGGCTTTTGAAATTGGAAGATGTCCTTGCTCTGCGTTTTTTCCGCTTGTACATTTTGTTTGTTTGTGTTGCTTTGAAGATTGGTTTTGATCGTAATGGTAAGGTCATTTTCCGATTTCTCTGATGTTGCAATGGGTTTCTGATGGCTATTTTTCACTCCAAGACTCTCTGTTTGAGGGATATTTATATTTGCATGAACGGTTTTTTGAGAATTATCCTGTTGAATGTTCAAAGATGTGCTTTTGCTTTGGGTCTGAATCTGTAAATTACTTATTTTATGAGAATTTACCTTTTGATTAGCTGTATTTTTTTGCCCATTGTTATGAACAATTTGTTTTAATTGCTGATTTTCCTGATGTGATTTGTTTTCTACGCCTTCTTTGAAAATCGATCTTTTTGGAATGTTTTGAACCTTACTTTGAACCTGCTCGGTGAGATTTTTTGAAGAAAGTTCCTCGTTTTGTTTTTCAACAGAAATTTTTGGGCTTGGTTCAGGGCTTATCTGTTTGCTGGATAATGCATTCTGGTTTTGTTTTACATCATTGCTTTGCTTTTCAGTGATGGTTTTCTGATTGGTGCTCTGTTTGTTTTTCGTAGTACTATCTATATCAATTTTAGAATTCAGGTCAGTTTTTATCTGTGAAAGTTTTACTATTCCGTTTTTTTCGGTTACAGGATTTTTTATTAGCTTTTCATCGTTCTGAGTTTCCTGCTTTGTTTTGACCGCGGTATTTGTCTGATGGGATATTTTGACAAATCCCTGCATTGCAGATAATTGTTGCACTTTTGTTTTAACAAGTTCTAATATCATTGCGAATGAGCTTGAATTCGAAGATTTAGTCTTCACAGATTTTTGTTCTGAAAACTCGCCACTCGAGACAGGTTGTGTGGTTATAAACTCACCCCCTTGAGTACAAGCTTTTGAAACAATCCGGGTTTCTCATCTTTTAATCTTTTCAGAATTTCTTTCGATCTTTCGCTTTCCAGGGAAGTGAGTATTATCATCACAGAGTTTTCGTCCAGAGATAATGAATCGATCATCTGAAGAATTTGTTCATCAGTAAATTGCTTTATGAAGTCAAATGAAAGGTCCTTGATTATTTTTGCGTCTATCATGAGAGACAGTTCATTTACAAGTTGCTTTTGCTTTTCCTCAATCTGTCTTTCTCTCTCATTCAAGGAGCTGATTATTTCTTCTACAGACGCGATTTTATTCATCACCTGAGCAGCTTTCTCTGGGTTTATTTTTCCAAGTTCGGTTAAAACGTCTGCTCTCAGGTCAGGTGAAAGATTTGAAAGGGCTGCGGCTATTGAATCAACTGTATACGCGTTGCTCGCAAGGACAGGTGCTATTCCAGTTGGATCGGCACTGGAAATAGTCTCGGTTATTTTTTTAATATCTTCTGTGCTTTGCAATTTTCCTGTGTTAGCTTCAAGTTGAAGCATTTTTTCTTCCCATTCTTTTCTCATCTGTAGAACTATTTTTCTTTCTGCTTCAACAAGTTTCAGCTGTTCTTCTGCCTGGGATTTTGCGCTTTTTGCCTCTTCAAGTATTTGTTGAGCTCTTGTGGAAGCAGCTCTTGATATTTCTTCAAAATATTCTGACGGAGAGAGTATCTGAAGTGGCTCGTATTTAACATACCTGTCCACGTACGGTATTTTTGATAAGAGAAACGATATATAACTTTTCCAGTCCTCAACAGGATTAGCAGAAAGCCCTTTTATTCTGCTGTACTCAAAGACGAAATACCCATATATAAGTATCGTAAGGCTCACAAAAAGAGCTACGATAATGATTTTAAGAAAGGCTTTCAGTCTGCCTTTCTTTTTTTGTTTTTCTGCCAATTATTACCCTCCTGAAGAATTTTTCTGCATGATGAGCGAGTACTCCTAAAAAAATGTATAATATATTTACTCAAATGGGGTTGAGTTACTCAAAGGGGGTTGAGTTATGTATTTTTCGCTAACGCCAAAAAGCTCTAAGGAAAATCTGTATGATCGTGAAGAAGAGTTGTCCAAACTCAGTGAATATTCGAAAACAGGAAGAATTATTCTCATAACTGGTATAAGGAGAATAGGTAAAACATCTGTGTTGAAAGTATTCCTTGAGCAAATGAAAGATCAGGGGCATTCGACAGTGTTTATAGATTGCAGAGTATATGAAAAAATCAACAGATTTGACAGAATTTCCTTTGAAAGGAAAATCATATCCGAATTTGAGGATATTATCCAGAAGAATAGATCGATCTTCAAAGTGATCACAAAGATAAATGTGGGTGGTGTTGAGCTGAATTTTGAAAAACTCCAAAAAGATCGTAATCTAACAGGTTATCTTGAATTGATCAACAAGGTTATGAAAAAGAAAAATTCAAGATTGCTCATTGCTTTCGACGAAGCCCAGGTGTTGAGGTTCTACGGCAGAGGCGGAAAAGAGCTGTTGAACCTCATGGCGTACATATACGATAATCTTGAAAACATAGTCATTGTATTAACAGGTTCTGAAATTGGTGTATTGCATGATTTTTTGAATTTGGAAGATGCGAATTCACCACTTTTCGGAAGATACGTCCATGAATTGTTGCTTGAGAGATTCCAGAGGGCTGAATCGGTTGAATTTCTCGTTGAAGGGTTCAAGCAAATTGGTATAGAACCATCTATTGGAGAGATTGAAAAGGCAGTTGATTTACTGGATGGTATCATTGGCTACCTTTCCATATACGGTTATATAGTCTCCACGACCAAAGACTGGGGAAACGCCCTGCAGGAAACAGAAAAATCTGCCATAAAAATAGTCAAAAAAGAGCTTGAGTTACTCAGGCTGAGGTCTGAAAATTACATATCTGTTCTGAAGGCAGTTGGTTTTGGAGCGGAAACCTTCAGCCAGGTGAAAAATTTTGTTGAAGCACGTTTTGGTTCTATAACAGATCAGACATTAAGCAACAATCTCAATTTGCTTCAGAAAATGGGTTTTTTGGAGGTTAATTACAAAAACGGGAAAAAGATCTACAGCATAAGTGATCCGATGATTCACAGGGCAATTTCAGATTAACAGGGCAGCACAGATGTGCTGCCCTATCTCAATTTTCCCATTGTAGATGTGGATAACCATCGTTGATCGTAGAATTGATAGCCCAGATCTCATCGAAGTCCCAGCCTGTGTATGTGGACTGAGTTTTCATTTGGGCTGTACTTTTGTATTGAGCAGTTGAATGATCATCTTCAGCGTTAGAAATATCTGAATCGTAAAAACAGCCTGGTGTATTGACCTGGATAGATTCGGTTGAAAAATAAACGTTATAGACAAAGGCATAGCGAGAAGTTGAATTTTCAAGCGAAACTGCTGAATAACAATTCTGGACAGTTGGATGAATAGCAGAGTCCATTACGATAAACCCACTCGCTGAACCTGATTCAGAATAAATGGTACCTTTTGCATAGCTGTTTTTGACAGAAACATTGTTAGCATCACCGATAATACTGATAAAGCCAGAGGCATCATCTTTTGTATTGATCTCAAATTTTGCAAAACATTCTTCAAACGACGATTCCAAACCAGTATGACCAAAACCAGCAACTTCGATAAATTTATCAGTTGCGCTGATAGAACCTTCAAAAGAGCATCTCAGAAAACTTTCTCCACGTCCTGAAATCTCCGCGGCAAATCCTCCAACTGTTGTAACCTGATAATTCACTTCAATATCCATTTTGACAGTACAGTTTGTAAACGAGTAGCTTTGTGAAGAACCTTTTATAAAACCAGCAAAACCTCCCGCATAACCAGACATTTGTGATGGGTTTCTTCTTGCATACATTTGACCAGATACTGAACAGTTTTCGAAAGAATCGAAACTTCCCGGTCCTTCTTCATGCCATTCGATATAACCTGCAAAACCACCTGTGTATGTACTTGTTGCGTTGATCGTACCGTTAAAAGAACAGTTCTTAAAACCATTTATGGATGAATAACCTGCAAAGCCACCCGCTGCGAGTGTATTAGAATTGTTTAGATCTTTAAGTTCAATATTGTCCGCCGAACAATTTTCAAACCACGTAGCATTAGCATCTGCGACAAATCCACCCAAATAATAACCACCCTCAGGAGATTCTACTGTTATATTTTGTATCTCACAATTTGTAATCGTTGAACCACTGGTGTAACCAGCAAAACCTCCAATATTAGTAGATTTTGATATAGACGAATCTTGAATAACTATTTTGTCAATCAAGCTATCATTTATGCTCCCTGCGAATATGCCTGAACAAGATGCATTCCAGTCAACTGTTGCATTTTTAAAGACAATATTTGTTATAGTTGCTTGGGATATAACACCGAAAAAGCCTGAATAGTTATCTACTTCACTCAATACGACCATATTTTGAATCTCAAATCCCATACCATCGTAACTACCTGTAAATGGACCAGGGCTGACTGGAAAATCATGACCGACTGGTTCCCAGTTTGCAACAATTGGGTCTAATTTGCTTTTAAGATCATTCAAATCGATGTTTTTGATCTGCTTGAAATGTTTGTCAAGGTTATTTCTGATATTGTTCAATTGTTGGGCTGTCACAATGATGTATGGATCGTTCTGTGTTCCAGTCCCTCCTCCAAAATCTTCAGTTTCAGAATAGGCTGTGAAATCTACTGTCGAAGCACCTGACACCTGCTTTGTTGGAGAGACCATACCCGAAATCACTATGTAATAACCGCTTAGTTGGGCAGATACTGTTACATTACCACTCAAACCTTTGATAGACCAGTTCCCGTTTAAATCTGTCGTTGCCTGCTTTGTACCTGCTGTGACAGTAACTCCAGACAAAGCTGTGTCGTTCCACAGTTTTACCGTACCTTGAATGTCATACGTTGTTGGGACAATTGGTGCGGCACAGTTGAACAGTAAAAGAGTCGTCGACAAAACCAAGGCAAAAAGCCATTTTCTCATAAAATGACCTTCTCTGTAAAGGCTTTGGGGAATTTAAGAAACAGGTAGAAATTGAACGGAGGAAAATCTGAAAGAGGAAGGAAAATATTCCGCAGTCAGCGACCGCCCAATTCTATGAGTGTAATTTCTCTCACCCCCTTGCCAAGTTGAAAAGATTATACACTATATTTTTGAGATTTATATTCTAAAAACACCTGTCAAAAACAAATATAGAAGCTGTATGCTACTTTCGGCATATGATGGAAATCTTGCAGCGAAAGCCGAATAATAAATCCACAATGTTTTTTGTCATGATAATGTGTCAAAATTGTGGTATGAGGTGATCAGAAGGTTGTTGCATCGAAGTTTTTTTCAACAGACTGTCTGAGTTGGGTAAGAGCAAAGATTGTGTCATTCGAATACTGGAGAAGTTGCCTGAAAGGGTGGTGGGATGATAGCCGTCTTAGATCTTGGCTCGAATTCTTTTATTGCTCTTGTTTACGATAGAGGCAAGATACTCTTGGAGAAGGTCTATGAAGTTGGCCTCAAGTCAATTAAAGACGATGAGCAGGCTTTTTGTGTTGCAAAGCAATCAGTTGAGAAGATTCAAAGTGAAATCAGCGGTATAGAAACATACGCTTTTGGTACTGCGGTTTTTCGCCAGAGACCAGAACTTTTCCACAGGCTGTTAAAGCATTTTGAAATAAAAGGAAAAATTCTTTCAGAAAAAGAAGAAGCTTATTTGACATATTTGTGTATCGATCCAAAACAAAGTATGGATGTCACAGTCTTTGATCTGGGAGGAGGCAGTCTGGAGGTTGTTAAAAAAGATTGGTTTGTGAGCCTTGAGATAGGCACACATGTTTTGAATTCTATCTTTGATCTCTCTTTACCCAGGGCAAAGGATTTTGACAAGACCGTTGATTATGTTTTAAAACAGCTTCCTGGTTTTGAAAACCCTGTTGGCATTGGAGGATCCTTTGTTGCAATCGCCGCGTTAAAGGTTCAAAAATGGGATCTAAAATCACTCGATGGTTTTATACTCACGCCTGAAGATATTTATAAAATTTCAGAAAAGCTCAGGAAGATGAATCTTCAGCAAATATTAGATATGAAGATAATACCACCCGGAAGAGAAAAAACCATTATCGCAGGTTGCGCGGTGGCAACCGCAATAGCGACAAAGGGCAATATAAAAGTTTCAACGAAGGGCTTCAGATATACCTTGGCAAGGATGATAGAGGAAGGAAAATGGCCTGCTTCTGGCGTGCCCGGGGAGATTTGAACTCCCGGCCTCCAGATCCGCAGTCTGGCGCTCTATCCAGCTGAGCTACGGGCACAACCTGGCGGAGAGGGAGGGATTCGAACCCTCGGTTGGGTAAATCCCAACACTTGCTTAGCAGGCAAGCGCCTTCGACCACTCGGCCACCTCTCCAGACTAATTTTCATTATAATACAACTCGCTCAAAATTCAAGCTTTTTTCCAAATAATTCTCTGAAAATTTCTATTCAACCACAACAATCGAGTTTTTTACATACGGTATGAACCTTAGGCGATGGTATTGTTGAAATTTCACATTTGAAGCATCATTTTCAATTCTTGTGCAGAATACAGTAAACTGGAAATTGAACTCCATTTTTTGTATGGCAATTGTGTTTAACTCCTTTGGATTTTCGTAAAATCTGACTCTATTTAAAAGTTCTTGAAAACCATTTCTATTCTGACTTCATTTCTTTCAACATCATCATTGTGATAGGCTGTGATATCAAGACCATCAAACTCAAAACCTTGTTTTCTGTAAAATTCAATGGCATTGGCATTATTGGTCTGTGTCTCAAGAACTATTGCGCGACAGTGTTTTTGTTTTGCTATTTGCTTGGCTTTGTCTAAGAGTATTTTTCCTATACCTCTTTTACGATACTGTTCAAGAACAAGTAATTCATATACTCTAAGTCTGTTGTTCCAACTCTCAATGCCAACGGTCATCCAGCCGACAATTTCACCGTCAATTTTCACACCAAATATCCGAGCTCCATCGCCGCTTTCTTCATCCATCCATTTTTGCCAGAGCGGCTCTTCGTAATCTTTAACGATGGGTTTATCGGTCGTTTGAAGTTTCAATTCTATCATCCATCCTGTTTGTGTTCTTCTGATATCCACTTTGTAATATCTATCACTCGACCACTTGAAATGAAGTTTGAAATCCTTCCAGCGGTTTTTATCAAGTTCAAAAACTTCCATGTTCGGGCTCCTTCAACTCACAGACAGAGTATTTTTTCCAGGATATTGCATGAATCTTTCACATACTTTGGACAGATTGTTTTGAAAACATTCTCTGCCCTTGCCTTCTGCAGACCTTCGCTGGTACTTATATCACAGCCAAGAAGATCTTTACACATTATTGATCCGTCCAATAACTTGAATTGTTCAACAAATTCTCTTGCAAGAAGATATGTTTGCTCTTTGTCTTCTCCACCGGTTTTTAAACCTATTATCATGAAAGCACCAGAGACAGCGCCACAAACATGTGCAAGCCTTGACATTCCTCCACCAAATGCAGATGAGATTTTTAAGGCTGTCTTTTCGTCTATACCAAACATCGGTGCATAGGCTGCAAAAACCGATTGAGAGCAACTAAAACCTTTTTCAAATAGATCAAGAGCTCTTTGATTCATTTTTACCCTCCTTGTTTAATTTCTTTAATCCATTTGGAAAGCGCAAAAAGATCCACATTGCCGCCCGAAAGAATGGCAACGACCTTTTTGTTTTTCAACGGAAATTTACCAGACAACAACGCAGCAACAGTGACTGCACCTGAAGGTTCCACAAGCAATTTCATCCTCTCAAGTAGAAAGACAACAGCTCTTTTTATCTCTTGTTCTGATACAAGAAGAATGTCATCTACGTACTTTTGAACAACAGGAAAGGTAAGCGTACCTGGCACAGCAGTCCTTAATCCATCAGCGATTGTATTTATATTCTTTAATTCAACAAGATGACCTGCCTTGAAAGAAAGATATGTGCTGTTGCTCTGCTCTGGTTCAACCCCGTAAACTCTGGCATTTTTGAGAATTTCTTTGATCGCCTTAGAAATACCTGAAATCAACCCACAACCGCCACAAGGAACTAAGACAGCGTCAAAATCACAAAGTTGTTCGATCAACTCGAGCCCTATCGTGCCTTGTCCGGCCATTATCCATGGATGGTCGAACGGGGGAACAAAGATTGCCCCAGTTTGTTGCGATATCTCATAAGCCCTGTTTAGCCTTTCTGTCGACGTTCTACCACATCGTTCTATCCTTGCACCATACCCTTTTATTGCTGAAAGTTTAGCCGCCGAAACATCCTCTGGTACAACTACAGTTACATTGGTATTCAAAATCTTGCCCGCACAAGCAAGAGCTTGCCCGTGATTGCCAGACGAACCTGTCACAACACCGTTTCTCAGATTTTCCCTGCTCAGTGAAAGCAGAAAATTCATCGCACCTCTGAATTTGAAAGAACCACTCTTTTGAAGATTTTCCGCTTTTAGAAAAACAGAACTCTCTGAAAGTATGTTCAAAGTTTGGGATGAAAAAACAGGCGTGGTGTGGGCCAACTGTGAAATTCTTCTTTTTGCATCTCTCACATCTTGAAGTGTTATCAACCTTGATTCCTCCTTAGTTAGAAAGAAATTCTGCTATCTTTTCAGCAACAAGTTCTTTTTCTACATCATTTGTCACAGGATGAGCGCTTTTTTCAAGAACAACAGTCTTGAATTCAGCTTTCAAATGATCTTTTATAACATCTAAAACAGATAACGGTACAGAGTTGTCTTTTTGGGTTACTATGACTAATGTAGGAGATTCAACCATCTCGAGACTTTTTATGGCAACCTTTTGTAGCTTATACAAATGCGCAGCAGGTTTTATAAATACTTTATTCCAATATTCTTGGGCTAATTTGTTGAGTGAAGGGTCATCAAAAACTGGTGGTTCTTTTTCTTTGTAATGCACAAATAAACTCATCAAGGGGGTGAATTTCAGTCTCCAATCTGTTACCTTGAAAGCAGGGGCTGCCAGGACAACTTTCCTGATTTTAAATCTCGATGCTACAACAGCAGCAAGAAGTGCTCCCATTGAAAGGCCAACAACGCTTATTTCGTCGCAAAAATTGGTTAAATCGAGATAGGCGTCTATTGACCTTCTAACCCAGTCTTTCCAGGTTGAATTCAGAAAATCTCTGTGGCTGGTGCCATGTCCGGGAAGCCGCGGAACAGATACAGTAAAGCCTTCATCGAAAAGTCTTTGTGCAACGTAAATCATATCGTGTGGACTTCCTGTGAAACCATGAATTAAAAGTACACCTTTTTTGCCATTTGTTTTGAAGATCGGAAAACATATAGGATCAATCAAGCGAATATCCTGGTCATATATATTAAGTTTCATAAACTAAATTCACCTCTTTTGTAAATTATAACGCAGCAGGTTTACAAAAAATCATCTTTTGTGGATTTCTTCTATTTTTGTATCTTCTTGTTCTTTCAAAAACACACGAATAACAACTACGTTCAAGTCAAAATACTGCTCATCGTCACTTCTATGTTACCGTTTGTTAATCTATAGGTAAAATAAATTTCGTATGCTCACAAATGTGCAGCACATTTGTGAAGGAGTGACGTTGCGTGTATGGTAAATCATTAAGACTGAAGAGAATATTCAAACCTGATGGTTATTCTGCTGTAATTGCCCTCGATCACGGTCAATTCCAAGGCCCCATACCAGGTCTTGTAGATATACGTGACACGATTCAGAAAGTGATTATGGGAAAACCGGACGCTTTGATCTTAAACCCCGGCGTTCTGAACAAATGTCACGACTGTATTTCTGGCGATGTCGGAATAATACTCAGAATAACAGGTGCATCAACAAACTATAGCCCCAAATTTGATTTTCACAGACTTACAACATCTGTTGATCATGCACTAAGATTGGGTGCAGATGCAGTCATTGTCATGTGCTTTGTGGCTGGTGATGGTGAGATACCATCGCTTGAAATTGTTGCAAAAATTGCGGAACAATGCGATAAAGAAGGTATACCACTTTTTGTTGAAGTACTCTCGCAAAACTCAAAGAGTAATGACGTTACCTGTATTGCTACCGGTGTCAGAGCTGCCTTCGAACTTGGCGCAGATGCATTGAAAGTCTACTACACAGGGGGAGATACTTTCAGTACGATAACTTCTGCTGTTCCAATACCTATTCTGATAGCCGGTGGTCCGAAGGATCTGGATGCGTTTTCTATGGTTCGTGAAGCCATTGATCATGGAGCAAAAGGAGTTGCCTTTGGAAGAAATGTATTCCAAGCCGATGATGTAACCGAATATGTACGAAAACTTGTTTCATGTGTGCATCACCATGCAAAATAGGGGGGAACAAAATGAAGAAATGTCTTACGATTTTTTGGTTAATTGCTGTCTTAACGTTTACTACAGTTCATGCAATCAGTGGAAAAGTGTTTCTGGACTCAAATGCCAATGGCATCTTTGATGAAGACGAGATAGGATTGCCAAATTGTTATGTATCCGATGGACGAGAAATAGTTGCAACAAATGAAGATGGAGATTTCTTTTTAGATACTAACGAACCTTTTATTTTCATAATATTACCTGATGAATATGCTTGCAGAAAGTGGTACTCTTCAACTAATGAGAGACAAATTTTATTTGCACTCACCAAATCTCATTTCAGTAGAACTTTTGCCGTGGTAAGTGATATTCATTATGCGGAGAATCCCGAAGCATTCTCAAAGGCTTTGACAGATCGCTCGATGAAATATAATGCAGACAAGTACTTGGAAAAATTGATACAGAGTCTGAACAAACAGGAACTCTCCTTCGTATTAGTACTTGGAGACATTGGAGCAAGTATCAGAGACATCGATGATCAATCAGCTAAAGATCAGCTTGGACGAGTCGCTTCCTATATGAATAGAATAAAGGCCGATGTCTTCTATGCGATTGGGAACCATGAATTCAAAAGTAAGGCTGAAAGACCAACTGGGATTTTCGAAGCAACTTTTGGTCCAAGATATTATTCTTTTAACAGATCTGGTATTCACTTTATCGTTCTCGACATACATCTATCAGACCGTGGCTCACTTAAATATGAAATTGATTCCGTTCAACTCAAATGGTTGGAAAAGGACTTAACTTTGGTACCAAACAATCAACCAATAGTAGTTTTCTCTCATGAACCACTTTATGACCTGACTGACTCCGAAAACAACAGAGAACTCAAAAAACTGTTCATTGATTATCAGATAACCGCTCATATCTCGGGTCATTGGCATACAATGATAAAACTATCTGACTATCCCTATTTGGAGCTTACTTGTGGAGCAGTATGTGGTGCTTGGTGGGAAGGACCTTCCCCATCCGGAGACGAATTTGGCTACGTGCTGTTTGAAACTTGTAGAAATGTTTTGAACTATGCTTATATCAACATCAATGAAGATCTCTCAATCTGGTTGGAATTTCCTTTCGAAGGTGTATTATCAGGGCTTGTACCCATCAGAGTTGTCACTTCGAAATTTATTTCAAATGTAGCAATTTCCATTGATGGCAAAGAGCTTTCCTTTAAACCAATTATTGTGAACAAAGACAACTGGGTGGAGTATCTTTATCGTTTGAATCTAACTAATCTGGCTCAAGGAATGCACGAATTTGTCTTTAAAGATACCGAAACTCAAGTAGAGAAACGGAAGAGCTTCTGGGTTAGTAATAGAAGTATAACATTTAAGATTCTCAAAGATTACCCCGAGTGCTTTCTTGGAAAACTGGTTACGGTTGACAATGCTAAGTTTGTAGCTAAATCCGGTTCTGTAGTTTCTTTCTATGATGGAACGGATGGCATGATGGTCAAATTTAGTAATCCCAATATATCGAATACGATTTCCGATTCAGCAATGTACAGCCTCACGGGTGTAGTAAGAGATCCTTGGGTTGTCGCTGATCCACTAAGAATTCATCTGGATGAAGGGATCATCCAGAGATAAATACAGATGGGAGGGAAGGAAAATGAAAAAACAGGTCTTCTTGATTGTTCTTATCGCACTCTGTACTGGGGTTCTCTTTGCAGACACAGTACTCACAGCCAAAGGTATTATAGCTCTAAAAAACACTGAAGATGGCTATGCCTTCACACTTGAGGAGCTTAAAAAAATGGCTGGAACAACTTATGTCGTTCAGGATCCTTGGATGGGAGAATGCTTCTACCAAGGGATAAGTCTAATTGATTTGCTCAATTATGTGGGCTATCCGACAAATGCAAAGAAAATCATTCTCGTCTGTTCTGACAAAAAAGAATTTACAGTTACCGTCAACGACGCTAAGTTGTATCCAATAATATTAGCATATGCCAACAAAGGAAAAGATTTGCCTCAAAATCAAGGTGGACCACTGAAATTGGTATTCCCTGTGACCACTTACCCAGAGATTGAAAAAATCTATCCTAAGGAAAACTGGGCGTGGTGGGTAATAGAAATAAGAGTTGAGATGTAGTAAGAAGATGCGGGGGTATCCATGCCCCCGTATCTATTAACTAATACGTGTTTCATGGAAGGGTGGAAGGAAAGTGAAAGCAGCTATTTACAAAGAGATTGGAAAAATAGAGATAGAAGAAGTTAGTAATCCAGTTTTGACTGATGACGAAGTCCTTCTAAGAGTCGAAGTTGTTGGAATTTGTGGTACAGATATTAAAACTTATAAACGTGGACATCCTCTTTTTCGACCACCTTGTATTCTTGGACACGAAGTAGTGGGCACTGTAGTAAAGGTAAATACAGTGGCTGATAATGAATTGCTTGGAAGGAAATTTGCGATCCCACCTTATTTAGGATGTGGCGAATGTGAATTCTGTAAAAAAGGATTCTCTGAACTCTGCAGAAACAAAATCTGGATCAATGGGGCATTTGTTGAATACTTGGTTGTGCCAACTGGACTAATCAGAAGAACTATGGCTGAAGTTGACATGGAGATCAATGATGCAATAGCAACACTTACAGAACCTCTTGCATGTGTAATTCATGGAATTGAAAGAATCAAACCCAGAGAACAAGAAAGAATCCTCGTAATTGGTGCCGGACCAATGGGAATACTTGCAAGCATTCTTCTCAGAAACAGGAATAACCAAGTCTTTCTGTCTGAAATAAATGAAAACAGACTAGCACTAGCGCAAACCATGAAATTTGAGACTATTAACGTGAACATGGTTTCACTTACAGATTTCTCATCCAAAATGGGTAAATTTGACCACATCATAGTTGCTAATGATTCAACAGATGCAGTAATAGAAGCTTTCAACTGTGTTAAACCTGGCGGCAAGATTGAATTATTTGGAGGAATGTCAAGGTCTTCACGACTCTCTATTGATCCATATTATATACATTACGATGAAATCGATCTCATAGGAAGTTTTGGTTTTTCTGATCAGGATTTCAGAAATGCATTCCAAGAATTGAAAATACACCAGAATATGTATGTAAAGCTGATCACGGGTGAATTCAATCTGAATGAGATAGAGAAGGCATTTCAAGCAGCAGCAAATCCCAGTAACCTGAAGATAGTTGTGAGAATATCTTGATCGATGATTTTGGAATTTTTACTGAAAAGGGGGAATAATTATGAGAAAAGTGTCTGCAATCTTGTTAATGATAACAATTTCTATAACTCTCCTTGCCTCAGTCAAGCTTAAATTCTACTGCTTGGCATGGCAACCTGGTGCAGTTGATCAAGTATTTGACATTGTTGATGAGTGGAACGAGTCTAATCCTGATGTACAAGTAGAAATAGTTTGGGGAACATGGGAAACATCTGATCAGTACTTGTTAACTAACTTTGGTGCAGGAACGGCTCCTGACATTTTCCATACCGATGCTGAGAAATTTAGGGAATTTGGATTGATGGGGTTTGTCGAACCATTAAACAAATTTATAGATAATGAGATACTGAAAGATATACCTAATGATGCCTGGCGTGATTGTATGGATGAGAAAGGCAATATCTTTGGAATACCTTGGTGTAGAGAAAGTCAAGTAATTTTCTACAATAGGAAGCTTTTCAGAGAACTTGGTATTGATCTACCAAGTGATAGAATAGTGACCTGGGATCAATTAGTAGAAATAGCTACACAAATAGTGCAAAAAACAAATGGAAAGACTTGGGGATTACTTGCACCACTTATGGAAAGATTTCACTGGACTTTGATAGAGCAAAACGGGGGAAAAGTACTTCAGACAGATGAAAAGGGACATTGGAAAGTTGAGATCGATGATAAAGCCAGGGAAGCTATAGATTATTATCTTTCACTGATAACAAAACACAAAGTCATGCCTAGTGATGTAATTAGCATTGATTATACTTCCTTGATGCAAGGCTTCTTAAATGAAACATACGCAATGGTTGTCTTTGGTTGTTGGAATCGTCGATTGCTTTCAGAATCAGCCAGTAAGAACTTCGAGTGGGGATTGATGTGGATCAAAAAGGGAGAAAATATGACTAACGCTGCCGATCCACAAGGAATAGGTATATCAAAAGCAAGTAAATACAAAAAGGAAGCTTTTGAATTCATTCGATTTTTCACAAACACAAAGAATTCTGCGGATATAAGTTACAAAGACTGGTTATTCCCGATGAGAAATAGTGCTTTGCAAGATTCAAGATTCTCGGAACCCAAATATGACTGGAATTATGCTTACGAACTCTTGAAATATGCTAAGAATGTGAAACCACCTATGCCTGGTTTTTACACCTTTGAATGGAAAATATTGGCACCAACACTTGAAAAAGTCATTCTTGGCAAATTAAGTACGCAAGATGCGTACAAAGAGATCGAAGTAAAGGGAAATGCTTTGTTGAAACAACTTGGCCTGAGATAGTCGGGAAGGAGTATAAAAAATGAATTCTTTGGGAGACACGAAAAAAGCTCTTCAATACTTATTTCCACTTATATTGATCATATCGATTGTGAGTGTCTATCCCTTCGTGCAGGGTATGATGTCTAGTCTTTATGGCGGGAGTATTTTTGCTGGTAAAGAGAGATTTGTTGGTATAGATAATTTTGTCACACTTTTTGAGGATGACCTTTTCTGGTCAAGTTTGAAAAATAATATTATATGGGTTGTGAGTTGTGTTGGCTCAGAGTTTATTATTGGTATGGCAATAGCTCTACTCATGAACATGAAATGTGTAAAGATGAGGAATCTCTATCGTGGTCTTATACTCTTACCTTGGGCGACCCCACCTGTCGTTGCAGGTTTAATCTGGAGATATATTCTGTCCACAGAAGGCCCATTGAACGCGTTTCTGAAAGCTACTGGATTGATGTCGAATCCTCCTTCATGGTTAATAACACCAGGGTATTCTCTGATGGCGTGCATTGCTGTTAACATTTGGCTTGGCCTACCTTTCATGACAATTATGCTCCTGGCTGGGCTCCAAGCCATTCCATCTGATATCTATGAAGCGGCTCAGATAGATGGTGCTGATTCTGTTCAGAGTTTTTTTCACATAACACTACCAATGATGAAGAGTGTTATTTCGGTCATATTAACACTCATGTGCATATGGACCTTTAATATGTTCGATGTGGTATTTGTTTTGACAAATGGTGGTCCTGGAAACTCATCATTGATACTCTCTCTCTACGGATATCAGAATGCATTTGCGTATTATCAAAAGGGTTATGGAGCAGCGATAGGTGTTATCTCTTTAGTGATCTTGCTTATACCAGTTTCTGTTTATGTAAAAATGTTGCTCAAAGAGGTGGAAAGGGAATGAAACGGAAGAAATCCTATGTAATCGTAGCAAACATAATGGCTCTCTTGGTGGTTCTAATAATCCTATCTCCACTTTTCTTACTTTTCAGTAACTCATTCAGAAGCACTGCAGAAATCCTCAGAGAACCTATGGGATTACCGAAAACCTTCTATACGGGGAACTTCTCTTATATATTCAGAAAAATGGACTTTGGAACCAATTTCCGAAATAGTTTGATGACCACGGCATGTACAGTTGTTCTTTGCCTTTGTACAACGGTTCCTGCTGGCTATGCTATATCAAGGTTTTCCTTTGTTGGGAAACGTCAGCTGGTAATATGGTTACTCGCTTCACAAGCATTTCCTGGTGTTCTGATGGCAGTTGGATTTACAAGTCTTTTGAAAAACTTGAATTTGATGAATTCTCTCTCGGGTCTTGTTATACTCTACCTTTCGTTTACAATACCCTTTTGTTCTTGGTTGCTAAAGGGATACTTTGATCAGATCCCAGTATCTATTGAAGAAGCCGCTATGATAGATGGTTGCACGAGGAGTCGAGCGTTGTTGACTATTGTAATACCAATGGCTGTCCCAGGATTAATTGCTGTTGGGACATTCGCTTTCATGCTCGCTTGGAATGAATTCTTCTTTGCATTAGTGCTACTTCAAGACAGATCGCGTTATACATTGCCTCTCCTTCTTGCAAGATTCCTTGGTACGGGTGGAGCGGTTGAATGGGGTTATCTCTGTGCAGCGTCCCTTCTTTGCACATTGCCACCAATTTGCATCTTCTTGGCCTTTCAGAAATACCTTGTCAGCGGATTAACGAAAGGAGCCATCAAGTAATGAGAATAGCAGTGCTTGGTGCCGTTGCTTTGGATCACTATATACTTGTTGAATCTTTTCCTGAGGACGATTCAATGGTTTTTGCATTAAAAGAGTTTCATACAATTGGTGGTTGCGGCGCCAACATTGCTATCAACCTCGCCTTGAACGGTTGCGAAACTCATCTCTTCTGTGGAATCGGAAAAGATGACGTAGCAACTTTTATAATGCATTCTTTAAACAAGATGGGTATTCAGGTTCATTGTTTATCAGAAGGAAAAACTGCCTCAACCATTATTCTACTTGACAAAGAGGGACGTAGAAGAATTATCTCTCTTGGTGGAAATGCACTTTTCCATTCGGATGGTGACACAAGATATGATGAATATGACGTTGTATGTGTTGCAGATTCGATTCCTTCAGAAGCCCTCAGAGCTTTACAGAGCAGTGCAAGGTTGAAAATATATGTGCCAGGCGGTTGTGGTTTATATTTTGGAGAAAATGAAATAAGAAAAGTGGCTAATTTTTCATCAATCACTGTACTTTCAGCGAACGAAGCGTCAAAAATCAGAAAATGCAATGAAATCAGCCAGTGGGTTATCGTTACAAGTGGTGAAAATCCAACGAAGTTGTACTATCAAGGTACACTCGTAAGAGAATTTGCTGTCCATAGTGTTGATAATATTGTTGATACAACTGGTGCAGGGGATGCATTTGTAAGTGGATTGGTATTTTCATTGAGTCGTACAGGAGACATTTTTACTGCAATTGAAATTGCTCATAATTGGGCAGCAAAAGTTATCCAGAAATATGGGGCAAATCTGTCCTATGACTTCGTGGAGGTGACTCAATGAAATCTTCTGATTCAAAGAAAAATGATTCTGAGTTGATCAGAATTTGCAAAATGTATTACATAGAAAACTGCACACAAGAACAAATTGCAAGAACCTTCGGTGTTTCAAGATCCCAGGTTTCAAGGCTCCTCAATGAAGCTCGTAAGCGCGGGTTGGTTGAAATAAAGATTCATGAGGACAAGATCGATAGTACAAATCTTGGGAACAGAATAGTGGAACTTTTTGGTTTACGAGAAACGGTGATCGCTGACACAGGAGACAGAGATCGCCTTGAAAGTATAGCCAAAGCTGGTGCAAGTTACTTAGGAAAAGTAATTGAAGATGGTATGATCGTGGGTATTTCCTGGGGTAGAACTCTCGCACAAGTAGTTGAACATATGATAACCTCAAAGAAGTTAAGCAACACCGTGTTTGTACCACTACTTGGAGGTGTAGGGCAACACAGATACGAGTATCAAGTAAATGCACTTGTTGAAAAGATAGCTGACGCATTTCATTCAAACAGATACTATCTTCACGCTCCTGCATTCTTTGAAGATAATGAAAGCTTAAGATATATGCTTAGCAATGAAAGTGTGCGAACCATTGTTGATCTATGGGACAGACTCGATCTGGCGGTCGTAGGAATTGGCGAACCCATTTCACTGTCGAATGCTTTTAGATCTGTACTCCCACAAAATTTTGTCACAAAGCTTGTAAGCCAAGCAGCTGTCGGTGATATAGCAGCAAGATTCTTTGATCAAAATGGTAATGCTTGTGAACTCAAAGGCTATCAAGATCATGTTTTGGGTATTTCTCTGGAGCAGTTAAGAAATACACCACGAGTCATCGGTATCGCCGGAGGAGAAGAGAAGGTAAAAGCAATATGTGCTGCCATGAAAGGAAGGTTTATAAACATATTAATTACCGACATTAGAACTGCTCGAGAAATAGTTCGGGTGATGGAACAATGAGGATTGGGATAGTATGTAACCCATCATCTGGAAAATACGCTGGATTCGATGAAATATGGCATCTTTTAGCAAGGGAACTTGTCCATCACAACTTATTCTGCACTTATGCAACTTCAAGATTACTACCAAAAGGTATAGCACACAGTGTTGTTGGTGAAGAGCACGCATATGGTACTGAAAAAGACTCTATCATAGCAGGAAGTATCTTACAAAATGTTGATTTTGTAATAGTTTTTGGTGGGGATGGGACATTGAGTGACGTTGTTTATGGCCAATACTTGGCAGGAAAACTTGTACCGATAGCTGGTGTGGCTTTAGGAACTATTAATGCTGGGCCTTTAGTTACTTTCAAAAGTGTAGATGATTTGTTGAAGTTCAACTTAGGAAAGTTCTCTACAAGGCCAGTAGCTGGAGTAGAGGTATACGATGATAGAAATTTAATCGGGGTTGCCTTCAATGATGTGGTATTTAGTAATTGCACAGTTTCAACAGTTGGAGGACAGGTTTGCACAGTTGACGCTAAAGCATTTCTGAAAGGACAGAAAATTGCTACCACGCCTACAAAGATTGGAACTTCAAAAACTGAAATAAGAATCAATGGAGAACTCGTGAAAATTCCGTTTGAGATAGGTCAAATAATAATCTCTCCTTTGCACAAAGTTGATGTTCACAAAGGGAAGGCTTTGTCCGGCAAATTGTGTTGGGCACCATATCTTAACATGGTGGGAGGAATGATTGTCAGTGAACAACCAATTATCAAGATTGTGGCAACAGAATTGGATGCCATATCGCCATTTTTGCTATCACAGTTCATATTCAAGAATAGTGATACCGTTGAAGTTGGAAAAACAAAAGGCTTTGTTATCGTAGATGGAAATCCGAGATTAGACATGAGAAGCACAGATAAGTGTACTCTGAAATTCAACGATAAGGCAGCAATTACTTGTGCTTTTGGATTGGAGGAAAGGTCCAATGAACGTGGCCAAGATATTTGAGAAAACCTTGGAGGCATTTGCAGTTGGTGATGCAATGGGTATGCCAACTGAATTCATGACTCGAGAAACAATAAGAAAGAATTATGGATTAATCGATAAGCTCTTAGATCCAACCTGCATATCATCAATACACAAGAATCTCAAAAAAGGTCAGGTGACTGATGATACCGAGCAGGTACTTGAGTTGATAGAAGCTTATTATAATGCGAGAAAGATAGATAAAGATATAACGTTGAACACTCTGAGATCCTGGTGTGAAGAAACAAATGCCGCAGCAAAAGGATTTCTGGGACCTAGTACACTGAGGGTTTTATCCGGGAAATCAGGCGAGGGTCAAGGTACCACCTGTGGTGCCGC
The DNA here is from genome assembly GCF_000017865.1 of Pseudothermotoga lettingae TMO. Taxonomy (GTDB): domain Bacteria; phylum Thermotogota; class Thermotogae; order Thermotogales; family DSM-5069; genus Pseudothermotoga_B; species Pseudothermotoga_B elfii. Next base: position 1,870,343 of record NC_009828.1, on the reverse strand, counting down.
AATGAGAATACTTGCTGTTTCCCTATCTGTTAAGAAAGGTGATATTGAAACCTTGCAAAAAGCCATTTGGGAAAGTTGTTTATGTACGCATTACTCGGATATAGCTGTAGAAGCTGCAATGGCCCTTGGGTTTGGATATCATTATGCTGCCTTGGGGGCGACCTATGATGAGATTATAAATCATATATTACAGGGAGCTTTTCAAGGAAGAAAAATGGGACCCGGTAATTTTGTTGGAGCATATACGGGTCGACGAATTGGGTTTGCAATTGATACTATCAAAAATATGTCTTCGATGAATGAAGTTATGGACTTCATATACGAAGCCATTGGAACAACAATGGAAGCTAATGAGGTTGTCCCAGCATCTGTAGCTATTTTTTCGTATGCAAAAGAGGATGTGTGGCTCTCCATAAAAATGGGAGCATCGATTGGAGGTGATACAGATACAATTGCTGCGATTGCTGGTGCACTTTCAACTCTATATGCCAAAAATCACAATATACCAAACGATATCGTGCATGAAGTGTTAAGAATAAATAAACTCGATCTATGTAAATATGCCCAAATGCTTGAAATTATGTTTTTAGGTGATATATCGTGTTTGCAATAATATGCGTTGGTAGCACACTGGGAATTCTTTATGCGATCTCGAACTTGGTTTTGATACCATATTTGATACAAAAACTGGGAGATATGCAAGCTGCCAGTTTAGTTTTCTCGGCTGGTATATTATGTACAGCTTTTGTGGGCCCGTTGATCGGATCTCTTGTTGATTTCTTCGGAAAGAAGATGCTATTTATATTTATATTAGTTCTTGTGATTATTCTTGCTTTGTTTGGAATAATGACTCTAACAAAACCAATGGTAATCTTTTCTGGCTTTTTGATTGTCTTGTGTACTTTCAGTTTCTTGATACCTTACTCAGTCTTGGTAAGTGATCAAAGTGAGGATTATAACAGGACTAAGAATTTCGGGATTTCAACAGGCGTAGTCAATATCTCATTATTTGGAGCATCTGTATTGGTATCCCTTTCGGAGAAATATAACTTGAACGTAACCCTAAAATTGTTTATTGTAGTTCTGTCAATACTGGCTTTGACTATATTTACTCATCGCAAAAAGAACATTGTCCATTCGATGTGTGAAAGGCAACTTCGTTATAGAACAAAGACAAAGGTGACCATAAACTATTTTGCGTTAGGATTATACCTTTGTATTCATTTTTTCTTCTGGGCTGCATATGGAGGCATAATACCTTATCTAACATCTTTTCTTACCGACAATGCCGTGATTAGTGAAACTATGTCACCAATATGGGTGGGAGGACTCACACTTCTTAGTGGTGTGTCCGGCATTTTTACAGGCAAGTTTGTTGAGTATTTTAGCCAGAAAAAATTATTCCTTCTAAGCTCATTCTTGGCGGCTCTTGTTTGTGGTTTCATGGTATTCTCCTATAGCTTGGTAACAACCAAAAGTATTTTCACCCTATTTTGGTTCATCTGGTTTCTTGGGTTTGGAATAACTTCTGGTTTTTTGTGTTCTATGGTAAACTCGCTTCTTTCATCTCTTGCACAGAAACATGATCAAGGAAAGATCTTTGGGATTGGCAATGTTGTTAACATGTGTTCGCAATCTCTTTCTGTTGGACTCATAGGGCGCCTCATTGCAAAAGGTAATTATCAACCAATGTTTCTAATAGCATTTCTATGCTTCCTAATGGTGCTCTTGCTCAGTAGTATTCTTTTCAATTCACAATTAATAGTTAAGAAAGAAAACAAGAATGAATCATAGAAGTTGATTCAAATTTATATTCAGTCAGTAAGCTAAAACAACGAGCCTCTTAGCATTCAAATCATAAGGATCTTTGTCGAGTGACCCATATAAAATGATATTATTAAAACCACATATTTGAAGCATCATTTTGAGTTCATGTGCAGAATACAAATAGTGTTCCAATCTATGAATTTTGTACCTCCCATTTTCAAGAACAATCCAATCATTTATCATTCTTGCCATACCAGGCTCGAAGCTGTGTTTTTCTATAAGCATCTTTTGATCACGCTCACTAACAATGGAATCCTTGTAATTTTTTAGAACAATTTCTTTTGAAGCCATTTCCATCAGCAGTTTGCCGCCACTTTTCAGACTTTTTCTGATGTTTCTCAGAACTTTTAGGTTATCTTCATGATCTTTAAAATAACCAAATGAAGTGAACATATTGATGATAAGATCAAAATGATCTGGTTTGACAAAATCTTTCATGTTGGCATGAACAAAATGCACATTGGCAAACTCCGAACACAGTTCTTTGGCTCTGTTCAAAAGAAATTCTGAGGCATCAACTGCCGTGACAGAAAAACCGAGTTTTGCAAGCTCATATGTGTGCCTTCCCGGCCCACAGCAAAGATCAAGCACATTGCCGCTCTGAATACCTGTTATGCTTATAATTTTTTCTACCTGCTCTTTCGCCGTCTGGAAGCGTTCTGGTGGAAAAAGCCAGTCGTACATATCCTTCCAGAAGCTCTCGTCGATGAACCATTCCACATCGTTCCCCCCTTATTTAAACAAGGAGGCAAAAGCCTCCTTTTAATTCTGTTCAAGTAATTTTCTTGTGTATTCTATGACGCTGTTTATTTTTGAAGGATCTTTACCACCAGCCTGTGCAAAATCTGGCCTTCCTCCTCCGCCACCTTCGAGGATTTGAGCGGCATATTTTGCTATATCTCCTGCTTTGATCTTTTTTGCAAGATCCTGGGTGACACGTACTATCAAATTGACTTTGTCTTTGCTCGTAGAAAACAAAAGTGCCACTGTAGAATTTTCGCCAGCCACAGCTATGTCTGAAAGATTCCGCAATTCGTTCGATTCGATGTCGTTAAATACGCAGTGCACAAATCTAATGTTTTTGATCTGTTCAAAAGGAGTCTGCTTGAGCTGAGAAACAAGCAATTTTGATTTGAATTGCTGCAATTCTTTCTGCAAATTGATATTTTTCTCGATGAGATTTTCGATTTTTGAGAGAATTTCATCTTGTGAGGTACCGAGTTTCTCACAGATGTTTCCTACAAGCTGTTCTTTTACTCTTAAATAATTCAATGTATTGAAACCTGTTATTGCTTCTATACGCCTTGTACCAGAAGAAATTGCAGATTCAGAAACTATTCTGAACAAACCTATGTTACCGGTATTTTTAACATGAGTTCCACCGCACAATTCTTCGCTGAAGCTATGCACCTTGACAACTCTTACCACGTCGCCGTATTTTTCTCCAAATAGTGCTATTGCACCTTCTGCTACAGCCTCTTTGTAAGATTTTTCTTCTGTGATTACGGGTATCGATCTGAGTATTATTTCGTTAACCATGTTTTCTATCGACATCAATTCATTATCTGTTAGAGGTTTATGATGAGTAAAATCGAATCTCAATTTTTCCGGTGTTACAAGTGAACCTGCTTGTTTGACATGCGTTCCAAGCACCTTTCTTAGCGCTGCGTGAAGTAAATGAGTAGCGGTATGATTTCTCGCCGTGGACAGTCTTTTTTCCCTATCGACGATCAGTCTGACTTTTGTTCCTTCTTTTAGTTCGCCTTTTTCCACGTTGATTATGTGCACGATAATTCCTTCAACAGGTATAAAAACGTGTTCTACTGAAGCAGAGCCGCCATCCCAGACAATCTGTCCGACATCGCTAACTTGGCCACCTCTTTCTGCATAAAAGGAAGTTTTGTCAAAGACAGCTTCATATTTTGTACCAGACTTTTTTAAAAAAATAACTTTAGCTTCGCATTCGAGTGTATCATAGCCGACAAATACAGTTTTTGATTTCTGTGCAAGTTCATCGTAAATTTCCTGAGATTTTGCATATTCAACGTTATTTCTTGCAGATCTCGCTCGTTCCCGCTGAATCTTCATGAGTTTTTCAAATCCTTCCAGATCCACCTTCAAGTTATAATCTTTTGCAACATCTACAACTATGTCTGGTGGGAACCCGTAAGTGTCATATAATTTGAAAACGTCTTCTCCGTCAATCACTTTGCTTGATCTGGAGATTATATCTCTGAGCATTTCATTTCCCTGAGAGATTGTTTTGAAAAACCTTTCTTCCTCGGCTCGTGTAACTTCCAGAATCAGATCTTTTCTGTTTTTCAATTCAGAATAGGTGTTACCCATGTGCTCTATTACAGTTTCATTTATGAGGTGTAAAAATGGTTTCTGTGCTCCCAGTAGAACACCGTGCCTGACAGCTCTTCTGAGAATTCTTCTAAGCACGTATCCCCTTTCTTCATTTGATGGAAAGACGCCATCGGCTATCAAAAAACTCACAGCTCTTGAATGATCTGCGATTACTCTGATAGATATATCTTTTTGTTCGTCTTTCTTATATTCGACACCAAGCACATCCTCAATTTTCGAGATAATAGGTTTAAAAATGTCTGTTTCGAAATTGCTTTCAACCTTTTGTACAACAGATGCAACCCTCTCAAGGCCAGCACCAGTATCTATGTTTTTTCTTGGAAGTGGATACAGGGCACCTTTCTCATCTTGGTAAAACTCAGTAAAAACCAGATTCCATATTTCTAAGAAACGTTTATCTGAATTGGCAGGGGTACATTCTCCGTCAGAACAATCTTCATTTAAACCTGTGTCATAATGAATCTCTGAACATGGTCCACACGGACCTGTTGGCCCCGCTGGACCCCAGAAATTTGTATCTTTTCCCATCCTGATGATTTTCTTTTCACATACTCCAACAATATCTTTCCATATTTTGAAAGATTCTTCGTCTTCTTCATACACAGTGATCCACAGTCTGTCTTTCTCAAGCTTCAACACCTCGGTGACGAACTCCCACGCCCAAATAATGGCCTCTTTTTTAAAATAGTCCCCAAAAGAAAAATTTCCGAGCATTTCAAAAAATGTTTGATGTCTTGGTGTTCGTCCAACATTTTCTATATCGTTTGTTCTCAAACATTTTTGGCAGGTTGTTACTCTCGTATAAACTGGTTCTACTTTTCCCCAAAAAATGGGTTTGAAGGGGACCATTCCAGCAACTGTAAACAGAAGTTGTGGATCATCTGGTATCAAAGAAGCACTTGGCAAGATTTTATGACCTTTCTTTTCAAAAAATCTTAAAAATGCGCTTCTAAGCTCATCTCCTGTCATATCTTAACCTCCTCATAAGATGCCAAGCGTAAATAAAAAATAGGTTACTGGCGTAACGAATAACAATCCATCAATTCTATCTAACATACCTCCATGACCTGGCAAAACATTTCCAGAGTCCTTAAGATTGAAGTACCTTTTCAGGGCAGATTCAAATATATCGCCAAATGTATCAAATATGGCTATCGTCAGAGAGAAAATTACAAGCGACTTGAATGGCATAACCTCGCTGTGAAAAATCAGCTCAAAACAGATTTTATAAACAACCGAGAATGCGATTGCAGTGAGAAAACCACCAAAAATTCCTTCAAGGCTTTTGGATGGGCTTATATGCTTTGCTATCTTTGTTTTTCCCCATCTCAAGCCAGCAAAATACGCCCCGGTGTCATACAGCCAGACAGCCGTTAAGTTCAAAAGTGCGTTTGCCGCACCAAATTTTAGATATAATGGGAAGAAAAATGAAAGACATCCCGCTATATAGAGTAAAGAGAGGCTCGAAGCGAGTACAGTATTCCATACAATCGAGATTTTTTTGATCGTCAAAACAGATAGAGCGCCATTCAAAATGAATGCTAAGCAAAGCAACAACATGCCATTTCTTGCTTGAAATATCCCATAAACAATAGTGAAGCCAACACTGATCGATACGCCAAAATACAGAAAAATCCTGTGTTGCTGGTCGAGTATTGCCATATTCAAGAGCTCGTAAGAAGCGAGTAAAACTACAGCGGCAACCAATCCTATCAAACTGTTATAGTTTATAAAACATGCGACCACAAAAGGAGCAACTATTAGAGCAGTAATAAGTCTTGTTTTTGTTTCAGCCATCATAATCCCCCAAATTTTCTGTGACGCTTGTTGAAATCATCTAAAGCTCTCAAAAGATCGCTTCTTGCGAAATCTGGCCACAGAGTTTTTGTAAAATACAACTCGCTATAAGCTGTCTGCCAGAGCAAAAAATTACTTATCCTTATTTCGCCCGAAGTCCTTATCACGAAATCGGGGTCAGGAACGTCGGGCAAGTAAAGAAATTGCTTGAAGTCATCTTCACTAAGAGACTTTACACCAGCTTTTATTGCTCTGTTGAATGCATCAATCAATTCTCTGCGTCCACCATAGTTTAATGCCAGAATAACCTGAATTTTGTCGTTGTGCTTCGTTTTTTCTTCGAATTCCCGGCATATGTCTGCTATTTGTTTTGGCAACTCATCTATGACACCACAAAATCTCAATCTAACCCCCTGTTTCATCATATGATTAAATTTTCTCTTTATTGTATTTACCAGTAAGAGAAAAAGATAGTTTATCTCTTCTTTTGGTCTTTTCCAGTTTTCTGTCGAAAAGGTGTACAGGGTGACATATTTTATGCCCAGTTCGGCGCACCATTCTACGACTTTTTCGGCTTTCTGGGCTCCTCTTCGGTGGCCCTCAGCCCTCGGTAGTCCTTTCTTTTGAGCCCATCTTCCATTTCCATCCATTATGAAAGCTAAATGTGTGATCAAACTTCCATTATCTCCTTTTCTTTCTTTTCAAGCAATTTATCTATTTCCAGTATCTTCTTATCTGTTAGATCCTGTATTTCCTTTTCAATTCTCTTTTCGTCGTCTTCGGAAATCTTGCCATCTTTTGTATCACCTTTTAACTCCTTCAGAATATCCCTTCTGATGTTCCTTATGGCTATCTTGCCCTGTTCAGCAATCTCTTTGGCTTTTTTGGCCCACTTTTGCCTTTGTTCTGTTGTTGGGGTGGGAAAAGTCAATCTTATTACATTTCCATCGTTCTGTGGAGTTAGTCCCAGGTCAGATGCGAAGATGGCTTTTTCTATAGATGAGAGTACCGATCTGTCCCATGGTTTAATTATCAGGGCTCTATCCTCGGTAATATTCACTGTTGCAAGTTGACTTATGGGGGTCTGAGCACCGTAATAATCCACCTTTATTTCTTCAAGAATTGCTGGTGAAGGTCTGCCTGTGCGCATTTTTCGGAGCTCTTCGCTGATTTTCTCAACAGCTTTATTCATCCTATCTTCCGCGTTTTTCACAAGGGGATGTCTCATACAAGTCCCTCCCTGATTAGATTTCATCACACTTTGTTGATTATACTATAGAAGAGCAAATCTGCCATATTTGGGCACAGATTACACCACAAATAGTATATATCACGATTGGGAGGGTGTATCGTTGGTATATGAAATGAAGATTTTTTCAAAATTAACCAATTCTCTCTCTATGCTTTCTATTTCTATCTGGTTATTCTTAAACATTTCTATGATCTCGTAGAGTTGTTTTGAAGTGGTGAGATTCAGGTGTATTTCTATGATGTTCCCATCTTTGTGCCACTCAGTGAATCCGAGATTTCTCAATTTTTTCTGGAGCGAATCGTTTTCAATCAGGCAGATTTTATATCCTCTTGCGCTGAAAAGACTCAAGAGCTTTTTCTTTTCTTCGCACACAACTATTCTTGCTTTGCTCATTATAGCAACTCTATCTGCAACAGCTTCAACCAGATTCATGTCGTGGGTTGAAAGCAAGATGGTTTTTCCACGTTCCTGAAGGTTTTTGAGCAAAGATCTGAATTCGACAGCGGAATTCACGTCCAATCCAAGAGTGGGTTCATCGAGCAAGAGTATATCTGTTCCAGCCGCAAGACAAACGGCTATTGCTGTTTTCTGTTGCATGCCCCTTGAGAGTTTGTGAACAATTTCGTTTGCTTTCTCTTCTATACCAAGTGTTTTTAAGATTTCTAAAGCTTCAGTTTTTTTTAAATGTTTTCCTCGAATGCCCGCAAAATACTTCATATTTTCAACAGGAGTCATTCGCCAATAAAGGTTTCTGTTTCCTTCAAGAACGACGCTTATATGCTGAAGGGCTTTTGATCTATTTTTCAAAACATCGTGTTCTTTGATTTTTATCTGCCCGCTATCAGGTACGATGAGGCCGCACGCACATTTTATGGTTGTTGTTTTACCTGCTCCATTGGGTCCAAGCAATGCGAATATCTCGCCTGGTTTCAATTCGAGAGAAACATCATCAACGGCTTTCAAGCGTTCTTTTGAGCCTCTTTTTGGATAGGTCTTAACAAGATTTTTGATCTGTATCATTACGACACCCCCTTATCAATATTGCCCAAGAGTACCGGCAGTCATTGCATGTTTTTCGAATAATCTGAAAATTAATATACCGGTCGAAAGATATATCGTAGCCACAACCCACAACAACAAATGATCCTGGGCAGAAAACTGATAGAATCTAAGACCATCTATAGCAAGTTTTCTCATAAGAAAAGCTGCCTGTGACATTGGAAGCAGTCGATAATAAAACTTAGAGAAGTCAAACATCGTAAATGCAAGGGATGCAAAAGTAACTATCTGAATGAACGATGATATTCTTTTGAAAACGAGTGCTATTCCGCCTAACATCATACCTATGCCAAGTGCAGAAGCCGTCCCGGAAATTAACAGATACAGAAGTGTTGGAAGATCAAAATTCAAATGCCTTCCGGTTGTGAAAGCTGCAAAATACATCAGCGGGATCGCGAACAATATATTGAAAACAAAATCACTGATCATTCTGAAAAGCATCTGATATTCAAAAGCTATTGGAGCAACAAATACCTGTTCAAGTGTCCCTCTCTGTGCCTCATCTATTATCCCCCATGCCACACCCTGGAAAGAAAAGATAAACATCAACCACATAAAATAACCCACAATAACCCCATCAATTGTTTCGCCAAAAGTTGGTGCTGAACCTCCCACTGCTTTTATTCCAAAAAATATTAGGTAGAAGAAAATCAGTACAGTTACCAGGCTGGAGATCGTGTTGAAATAATAACGCTTAAATTCTATCCATGATTTTTGAAAATTTGCAATAAAAGCATTAAACATATTTTGTTCCCCCTTTCTTTATGAAAATATTTTAGGGGGAAACTTTATAATTTGTCAAGTATCGCTTTATATAATTTTAAAAAGGGTATGAACCAGAAGTTTTAAGCAGGTTGGGATTTGCAAAAATGGTTTCATAGTTTGTATAAAGTACCATACCAGGCGGGGAGCCTTTTGGTTTATGAACATTTTTTATGGGCGTGTAATCTACAGGAACTTTTGAAGAGAAACGTGCCTTAGAATGGTAAGCGGCGATAGCTGCAGCAAACTCTAAAATCTTTCTTGGCACAGTCTGACCATTTGTTTTTATCACAACATGAGCACCTGGCATTTCATGAACATGAAGCCAGATATCATTTTTATTAGAGATTCTGACAAGCTTCTCGTTTTGTTTATTGTTTTTTCCAACCAGTATCGTAAATCCTTCATACACAATTTTTTTAAACTCTGGCTTACTTTTCGATTTTCTGAAAACAGTTTTTTCCTTGATTAAACCCTGCTGAGCCATTTCCTGTTCTATTTCCTGAAGTGTTTCAAGGTCTTCGGCCAGCTCTAGGGTGTGCATCAACTGTTCGGCATAATTCAAAAAAAGAGTTTCCCGTTTTATTCGTGCTTTCAGTATTTCAGATTTTTCTTTTAACTTTTTGTAAAGAGCAAAATAATACTGGGAGCTTTCTTTAACACCTTTTCCGTCAACCAGTGGTACCAAGGTCATTTGACCTGTATTGTAGTCCATAACATTTACAGATTTATGCAGGTCTTTTTTTTCCTGAGCATATTTTAGCAACTCTCCGTATTTGTGATATTCCTCAGCTTTCCGGCATGCCAATAATTCTTCTTCAAGCGTGTTGAGGATCTTTTCGCTTTTTTTTACTTTATCTTGCACGCATTTTATCAATCTTGCTTTAAAGTTATCGACCTCTTTTTTCAAAAGAACGATTTTATAAATATCATCTATAGCATTGGATATATTCGAATGTTCAGACAGGTTTTTAAATGGCAGTGTTTTCAAAGGAATAGTTGTGATTAAGAATTTTTCTTCAAATTCATAAACATATGTTTTTCCTCTTTCGAAATCATTGATGAGTGAAAAGAAAGAATGTTTTAAAGATTCTCTCTCTTCTGTGAGCAGATCGCAGGCAAGTTTATCTTGGAGGTTTGCTCTGTTCAAAAGTTCCCTTATTATATATTTTGAAAACCCAAAGAATTCCTGTGAGAGTACCTGAGAGATTTTTGCCCGTTCATCGAAAGAAAAATCATTGTAAGTAACCTCAAGTGGATTCAATTTTTCATTGCTTGATCGATAGATTTCCCCTTTTTGAATTCGACGAGACACTGTCAGAACAGACCTCAAGGCATCAATTATGATATCATTTTCCACAAAAATAACATTGCAGTGGCTTCCGAAAAACTCGATATACAGTCTGTAAAAATGTCTGTTTCCAATCTCGTCTATTTTATCAAATTCAAAGAACATAACCCTGTCAAGTGATACCTGGCAGACTTTCCTGACACGAGCATTTCTAAGCTTTGTACGCAACAGCAGCACAAAATTTGATGGACGATGATCTGAGAAATCTTCTTTTTCTGTATAACAAATATGTGCCAGGGATGGCTCAAGACATATTCTTACCACGGCATTCTGAAAATAAAGGTATATGTCCGATTTACCATATTGGTATATTTGTCTCAGTTTTGCCCCTTCAAGACTGCTTAATTCGTCTACGATTCTTTTAAGCACAAATCCGTCAGAAATCATTCAATCAACCCCAGAAGAGATTTCACGTGTTTTATTTCTGTTTTGTATAGGTCTTTGCTATCAGGTGTTTCCAGAATCCATGGTACGCTCTGTATCTGGGAAAAGCTCAGGAAGTTTCGGAATCCTTCATCACCTATATAACCTTTACCAATATTTTCATGCCTATCAAGAGGTTTTCCAAAAGGTGCTTTGGAATCGTTCAAATGGATCATTTTCAGCCTCCAGAGTCCAAATGCTGATTCCATTTCGTCAAGCAATTTTGTGACCCCTTCTTTTGTGGTTATGTCATAGCCCGCATCAAAACCATGGCATGTGTCGTAAGTAACACCGATTCGATCTGGATAAGACACAGATTTTATAATCTGGCCAAGTTGGTGCATTTTATAGCCAATATTTCCACCTTTTGGAGAAACATTTTCAAGCAGCAATGTAATGTTCGAAGTGTTTTTCATAAACTCATCTATTGCCCTAACAATTCTCTGCATACCTTCCCTTTCTCCAGAACCGGTATGACTTCCCGGATGAACATTTAGATAAGGGATACCCAGCATTTCACAGATTTTGCCCTCAATTATCATCAATTGCACAGACTTGGTCCATATATCTTCTTTCGGACTTGCCAGGTTGATTAAATATCCTGTGTGACAAAACGCATTCTGAAACGGAATTGCACATTTATTCATGAAAATTTTGAATTTTTCACATGATTCTTTCGAAGGCAATCCGGCTCTCCAGGTTCTTGGACTGTGTGAAAAAATCTGGAATGCGTTTCCCCCTATTTCTACTGTTAACTCGGGTACTTTTTCGAAACCATATGAAATTGGCATATGAGCACCTATTTTTATCATCTCCATCACCAGAATTGATGATAACATAATTAGGGGGAATCATCTTGTTGTATATTGGTACAAGCGGGTACTATTTTGATGACTGGATAGGAGCTGTTTACCCGGAAAAGATATCTCGCTCAGCGATGATAAAATATTACTCGGCTGTCTGGAAATTCAATGCGGTTGAACTGAACTTCACTTATTATGGCCTTCCAGGTTATAAGACAATAGTTTCCATGGTGAGAAAAACTCCTTCTTCACTTGTTTTTAGTGTAAAGGTTCCAGGCTCGATTACGCATGAAGGATGGAAAAATTCACATTTTCCTCGCGAAGATATCAAATTTCTTCTAAATGCTTTAGAACCGATGATTCTCGAGAAGAGACTGAAAGTTTTGCTCGCACAATTTCCTTACTCTTTTACCTACTCCAAGGAAAATGTTGATTACCTGAAGAAAATCAGAGATACTTCTACAATTCCCATAGCTATCGAATTCAGACATAAATCCTGGAACACAGACGATGTTTACAGGTTTCTCGAAGAAAATGAAATGTGTTATGTCATAGTTGATGAACCGCAGATCAGGAATCTTTTTCCTTACAGACCTTTAAAGACTTCTGATATTTCTTATTTCAGATTTCATGGCAGGAACAGTAAATGGTTTGTTTCTTCTTCTGAGCGTTACAATTACGATTATTCTGAAGAAGAACTGGAGCTTTTCAAGATCGATATTGAAAAATTACTTAGAAAGTCGCTTGATACGTTCGTTTTTTTCAATAATTGTTATCGTGGCAAGGCTGTAAAAAATGCAATAAAGCTTCGTTCCATGATAGATAACAGCTTTTTTGGAGGTTATTTCTTCCAATAAAGACAGCTGTGGATTCTTGAATATATGCTTCCTGAGAGAGCATTTCTGGTTTTTTAAATATTCTTTATAAATACAAAGAAAGAAAATAGTTGATTTGACATAATCATGATTGTTTTTTATAATCTTTTGCGAATAACTTTTGTAAGGGGGTTGTTTCATGGACAGAAATGCAATCGTTGAAAAAGTTGCGAAAATTATATCCGAGAAACTTGGAGTTGAATTGAGTCAGATCAGTGAAACAAGCAAATTGACAGAAGATCTGAATGCTGATTCTTTAGATCTGGTTGATCTGGTAATGGCATTTGAGGAAGAATTTGATGTAAAGATTGATGATTCGGATCTGGAAAAGATTTCGACAGTAAAGGATATTGTAGATTATATTATTTCAAAATCCTAACCTTGGGGATTATTCCCCAAGGTTTATAAAGTAGAGCTCTCCAGAGTCAGAACACAGAACAACTACTTCAGATTCTGAAATTTTAAACATCTCTAATGCGTAAGTTCCCACATTTATTGTTTCTATAGAGTTTTCTTCAGGATCAACTATATACACTTCTCCTGGTAGATGATTCAGAAAGACGAGTTTTTCTTTCATATTCAGAACTCTATGGGAAACATTCGGCAAAATGATCTTTTGTGCGATTTCACCGGTGTATGTAATCAGTGAAGCAATTGGTTCAAGTAAACTTGTAACGACAATATAATTTTCTGTGAGTACCATATCTCTTGCGAAATCTGGAAGATTAATTCTCCACATCTCTCTGTTATTCTTCAGGCAAACCAGCATTCCATCTGTATAGCCCAGCAGAAAAGAAACTCCATTCTTTTCAATGTATTTAACAGGATTTTTCAGGTTGTCCACTTTCACTTCAACTCTGTTTTCGCTGACGATTTCGTAAGATTTGTCGCTGTCGAAAAAATACAGATAAACTAATTTGTCGTCTAACACTTCAAAGTATGGTGAGGCCGATTTAAAGGAATATTTTTTTCTAACCAGAAGTGTTTGATAATCAATTTCGTAAACAGAACTGTCTTTAGAACAACTGACATAAATTTTGCCGTCAAAGGATTTTATCGTTGTTGGATGGGAGCCAACGTCTATTCTCTTTACAAATCTGCCGAACATTGTGTAAACCATGACAGAAGATTTGTAATAATCAGAGATAAATACCATACCAGCTTTGTAAATGGCACTGACAGGATATGAAAGTCCAACTGTTATGTTGCTTATCGTCTTTCCGTTTTTATTCAGTACAAGCACTGATGGTGATTGAGATCTTACAAGGCATATTATCTCGTCGTTGTAAGATGCTCTTGTATAACCTGCTTCTATATGAGTTATTTTTACGCTGTTTGCGTAACTGAATGATGAAAACGTGAAAAAAGATAGCAGAAGAAGCTTTGCTAAAAATCTTCTCATCATTGGGGTGCTCCCAACATGAAAAAGGTTGTAATTGCAAGATTTACCAGGGTGAACATCTGGACAATTCTTTCTTCTTTCCATCCAAGAAGTTCAAAATGATGGTGTAAAGGCGCCATTTTAAATATCCTTCTTTTAAAGATCTTGAAGCTAACCACTTGCAATATCACACTAAAGGTTTCGGCAAGAAAAACGGGAGTAAAACATATCAATGAAAGTTCGTTCGAGGTTCTTAACGAGACTGTTGCAAGAAGTCCTCCAAGAGCCAGAGCTCCAGTATCTCCCATGAATACTTTGGCTGGCTTGATATTATAGATTAAAAAAGCCATAACGGCAACTGATGTGTACAGAAGTGATTTTTCACTCTGGTTCAGAAATACCCAGTATGGCAAACTGGTGGTTAGAAAAACTCCACCAGCCAGCCCATCCAGCCCATCCGTAAGGTTAACCGCATTGCTGAAGCCAGCTATAAACAAAATAGCAAATATTGGGTAAAAATATCCAAGGTTCAAAGTTGAGTGGGTAAATGGTATCAAAATATGATTTCTTTGTGGATTTACGATCAGGTATATCACTGTTGAGAAAATTACCTGAAGTAGAAATTTCTGCCATGCTCTCAAGCCCATGGATTTTTTTCTTTTCAGGCTGAGAAAATCATCCAGAAAGCCAATGAAGCCGAAAAAGATAAGCGCGAGAGCATCGGCTGTGTTAACAAAAAAGATAAACAGAGATGGTACCAAAACAAACAAAATTCCCCCAGCTGTGGGTGTACCTGCTTTATAACTGTGTAAATCCGGCCCTTCCTCTCTTATATACTGACCGAGTTTATATCTTCTCAAAAATTTTATGAGTGGAGAGTACAGAATCACACAGATTGCGAAAATTATAAACGGGATCAACATCTAATCTCCTCCGTATATATTTGCAAAACTTTCTCTATTTGAACTGACCTTGATGCTTTGAATAAAACTACATCGCCGGGTATCAGGATTCTTTTCAAAAAATCAGAGATTTCTGTTGCGCTGTTGCTTGCAAAAATTTTTTTTGAACAGTTCATGATTTCTATCTCATTATCGACATTGTAAACCACAACACCATCTAATTTTTCGAGAATCTCGCCAAGTTTCCTGTGTGTTTCAATTGAGTATTTTCCCTGTTCTTTAATTGAACCAACTACAGCAAATGATCTTTTACCAAGCTTCTTTATTGTTTCAACGGCTGTTTCAAACGACTCTATGCTTGCATTATAAGTGTCATCCACCACATAAATTCCATTGCAATTCATTACCCTGAATCTTCCAGCCACAGGCGTAAAGTTTTCCAGGATGTTTTTATTACAGTCTATTCCAAGAATGTCCAGTGCGGCTAAAACTGCTGATATATTTGTTAGCTGACCGGCATTCCAGATTGATTTGAGGTTGAAAATTAGCTGCTCTCTTGGGGTTTTGTAGAAGGCTTTCGTTGAGAAATCAATATAGCAATAATCGACAAGTTGATAATCTCCTTTTTTATAGCCAAAAGTTACCATAGGTTTCAATGAAATTCTATCCAGCAGTTTTTTATCATACAAAACTATGGCTGTTCCATTTTTTTGCATATTCTCGATTAATTGGAGTTTTCCTCTCAATATCATTTCCTGATTTCCTGCTATTCCACGATGTGCTGTTCCAACATTCAGCAAAATTGCCACGTGAGGCATGGCTATTTGGCATAATCTTGCAATATCTCCAAATTTATTCATAGCCATTTCTAAAATAGCGAATTTCTCCGCATTGTATTCATTGAGAATCGATAGTGGCAAACCGATCTCCGTGTTCAAATTTCCTGGATTACGAAAAGCCCTGTCTTTTCCCAAGAGCTGATAGAGGAGTTCTTTCGTGGTGGTTTTTCCGTTTGAACCTGTTATACCTATCACAACTGGATTATGTTTTTTTAATTTTTCTCTGGCATTGCTGAGCAAAAACTCAATTGTGTCATTGACAGTTATCAATTTTTCTTCTGGAATATGTTGTAGTTTTTTTTCAGCAACGACATAAGCAGCACCTTTGTTAATTGCTTCATTGGCGTAAAAGTGTCCATCAGTTTTTTCACCTTTAATGGCTACGAAAACACATCCGGGGGTAACTTGCCTTGAATCAACGACAAAACGAGAATTCTCAAACACGTTTTTTCTCCTTTTCGTATTCTTTCAAAAGGATTTTTCTAATTACTTCAGCGTCCTTGAATGGAATTTTCCTCTCGTCGCTGAAAATCTGATATTCTTCATGTCCCCTTCCTGCTACTATGACCATATCTCCGCGATTTGCCAAAGTGAGAGCTGTTTCTATTGCTTCCTTTCTGTCTGGAATAACGAGATATGGTGATCCTGATGGAACACCTTTTTCAACTTCGAATAATATTTCCTCGGGATCTTCCCCTCTTGGATCATCGGTTGTTATTATGCTTACATCTGAGTATCTGCAGACCACTTCAGCCATCATTGGCCTTTTTCCTTTATCTGCCTGGCCACCAGCTCCAAAAACTGTTATGATTCTTCCGCTTGCGATTTTTCTTGCAGTGATAAGGGTTTTTTCCAGTGCGTCCGGGCTGTGAGCAAAATCAACAACGATATCGATACCCACCAGAGTGCCTTCGCGTATGAACTGAAACCTTCCTTCTACTCCCTCAAAACTTTTAATGGCTTCTATAATAGACTCAATATCGTATCCAAGTTCACAAAGAGATGCAATTACAAGTGTTGCGTTGTATGCATTGTGTATGCCGGGTATGTTGATTGAGCATTTGTGTTCTCCGAAGCGGCTTTTCAAAACGAAATTTGTTCCAAATTTGTCTATTTCTGCAGATAGAATTCTGTAATCGCTATTCTCAGACATGCCGTAGATTACTTTTTTCACTCTTTTGTTCACTATATGCTCGAATTCATCACTGACAACCGCTATACCGAATTCTTTTAATAGATCAAATATATGGAGTTTGGTCTTTATGTATTCGTCAAAAGTTTGGTGGAAATCAAGATGATCACGCGTAATATTTGTCAGAGCAGCAATGTCAAATTTTACAGACTCTACTCTTTTCATAGCCAAAGAATGTGATGAAACTTCCATCACAAAATGTTTGCCACTTCTATCAACTGTGTTTTTCATTGCTTTGAGAATTTCTATTGCATCTGGTGTTGTATTGTCATGGTGAAATTTTTGCTCTCCAAGTATGTCATAATAAATTGTTCCAAGCATGCTGCCATTACTTCCGAGAGTCTTCAGGACGTGGTGAAATAAATGAGCTGCCGTTGTTTTTCCATTTGTCCCGGTTATACCTATAGTAAGCAGTTTGTTGAATGGATCGTCGTAATATAAAGCAGATAAGATAGATTCGGCAAGTCTGCTGTCACTCACAACCACGTGAGGAAAATCCACTGATATGGGATGCTCAACAACAAGAAATGAGGCACCTTTCTTGATTATTTCAGAAGCTATTTCATGAGAATCAAATCGACTTCCTTTGTGACAGATGAACAAATACCCCGGACGAACCTCGGTTGATTTATTGGTGATGCCTGTTATTACGATATCTTCTCCATCAAACTGGAGATTCAGGGTTACTTCATCGATAGCTTCAATCAGATTTCTGACAAGCATTGTTGCACCACCTCTAAACAATTGTAACACCGCTTGTAAAGCTTGACAAGTTTTCCAGGTTATGCTATGCTAAAATTAGCACTCAAATGATGAGAGTGATAAAAATGAGGCGTGAATCAAGAATAAATGAGAGGCAAAAAAAGATTCTTTACTGTGCTGTACGTGAGTATATAATGTCAAAGAGGCCTGTGAGCTCCGAGCGGGTTCTGGAGGCTTCAGATCTCTCATGTAGTAGTGCGACTGTGAGAAATGATCTCAGAAAACTTGAATATCTTGGTTATTTGCATCAACCTCACACGTCAGCTGGAAGAATTCCAACTGATAAAGGTTATCGATTCTATGTAGACGAAACGCTCAGTTTGATGAAAGAATACACGCAGCGCTCATCTTCGATTTATTCAAAGTATCCTATTACTTTTGGTGATATGGAGAAAATACTCGAAGGGGCGGCCATGGCCCTTTCGAAGATTGCTAAAGGTGCTGTTATTCTTGAAAAACCAGCCGTTGAGAAACTCAAAATTCTCCGTGTTGCAATAGCACCAGTCACCAGAACTTATTATGTGGTTTCCATGGTAATGGAACTTGGGCTGGTAAAATTTATACCATTCAGGACTTTTCAGGAAATAGATTATCTATCACTGGAAAGTATAATGAATCAGCTTCTAAGTGGGCGAAATATAGAAAATATGAGTGATCGAATCTTGGAAAGCGAAATTGATCAATATTTGATAGATCTTTCAGAGTATCTCGTTAACACTTTAAAAGAAGATTTCAGAAATGATTTAATTAAAGTTGGTATTGATACATTGATCAACGCTGAAGATTTCGATGTAGAGGAGGTCAGAAAGCTGTCAAATTTCTTTTCAGACGATTTGATGCTAAGAAAGGTGTTTATTAATGCGAAAGAGATTCCTGCGGTCTTGATTGGTTCTGAACACGGTGTATCTGGTCTGGAGAATCTCGCTTTTTTCATTGACGGATACAAAAAGGAGGACAAATTAATGGGAAAAGTGATGGCCATCACTTCCAAGGTGGTCAGATATGAAGATATATTCAATTCATTGAGATATATGACAAGTAGGCTTACAGAGTACTTTACGGTTGCAACCAGAGAGGAGGGAAAATAATGAACGAAAATGAAAAACCCCAGATTACCGAACAAAAAGAAAATCAATCGGCATTAGATCAGCTCATTAAAGAGAAGCATGAGTTACTTGAACATCTAAGACAGCTCAAGGCACAATTCGAGAACTACAAAAGAGATTCATTAAGAGAAAAAGAACAGGTTTTGAAAAATGCCAATGAATACTTCCTTGTGAAATTAATTCCTGTGCTTGACGATATGGAAAGAGCTTTCGAAGAAGTTCGAAGATCAAAATCATACAAAAATTTCTACAGCGGAATGGAGATTATATACAAAAAGCTCTGGAAAATTTTGAATGATGAAGGACTTTTCAAGATAGAACCAAAAGAAAAATTTGACCCGTTCGAACACGAGGCAGTGGAACGTGTTGAGACAGATGAAAAAGAAGAATATTCAATTTTGAAAATCCTGGAAAATGGTTATAAATTTCACAAAAAAATTGTGAAGCCTGTGAAAGTTCAGGTAGCAGTCAGGCCAAGAGGTGAAAACGGTGCCAAGACAGAGTAAGGATTATTACGCAATCTTGGGTGTATCAAGAGACGCTTCGCAGGATGAAATAAAAAGGGCTTACAAAAAACTTATAAAGCAATGGCATCCCGATTTGCATCCAGAGAACAAAAAAGAAGCCGAAGAAAAGTTCAAAGAAATACAGGAGGCTTACGAAGTTTTAAGCAACCCTCAAAAAAAAGCTATGTACGATCGCTTTGGTTATGTTGGAGAAGCTGAGTTTTCTCAGCAGACTTCCTCAGGTTCGTTTGAAGATATTTTCAAAGATTTTGAAAGTTTCTTAGGAAGAGATATCTTCGACATATTTTTTGGGGAAAGAGGAACGCAGGAGAGGCAGCAGAACAGGCGAAGAACAGGTGAAGATATAACGCTGAATATTGAAATTGATTTTGCCGACTCTCTTCTTGGGAAACAGATACCTGTGGAGTATGACAGGTATGAACGCTGTGAGCACTGTCAGGGGCAGGGAGTTGAACCAGGCAGCGGCTATCAAACCTGTCCGAGGTGTCACGGTACGGGTGTCATAAGAGAGGAAAGAAGGAGTATTTTTGGAGTTTTCGTCAGTACAAGAACCTGCAGCACTTGTGGTGGTACTGGCAGAGTTATAAAAGAAAAATGTCGTGTTTGCGGTGGATCGGGTAGAATAAGAAATCGCTTTAGGACTACTGTCAATATACCCGCTGGGGTTTCTGATGGGGCCAGGATAAAAATTGAATCAGGTGGTAACGCTGGTTACGGTGGTGGACCGTATGGTGATCTGTATGTTTTGATCCATGTCAGACCAGATAAGAGATTTAGAAGACAGGACGATGATATATATGTTGATGTAACGGTAGATTATCTCGAAGCCATTCTTGGTACCACTATGAAACTCGATTTGCCAACGGGAAATTCGACAATGCTTCGAATACCGGCAGGTACTCAGCCAGGGACAGTTTTTAGACTTAAAGGAGAAGGTGCTCCATCAGTAAGAACAGGTAGGCGCGGTGACCTGTATGTCACAGTCAATGTTCGAATACCAAAAACTCTTTCCTCTGAAGAAGCAAAGCTTTTAAAAGAACTTGCAAAAATAAAAGGAATAGAATCTTAAATTAGCATCAAATAACCTCAAAAATGCCAAATAAACCAGATCAGGGTCCTTATACCCGTTTGTTTTTTTATTTTTTATCTATTTACAACTATTTTAGAACATGATAGAATAAAATGTAAATATTATGCAAAAGGAGGCGCAAGGCATGAGGCGCCAAGATTTGTTTGATTTCCTTCATCGCAATCCTTCCATTCAAGAAGCAAAAGCGCTCGCCAAGAAACTCGGATTAAAAGTCAAGAAAATGATGAAAAAACAGGAGGTATACAAATTAATCAGCGAATACGCTTCGAAATTACCTGAGGAAGCTACATCTCCACCTGCTTCTGCGAAAAGAACTGTGCAGGAGATTAACGAAATTCCTTTTTCGTATGGCTCGGATAAGATAGTGCTTCTACCGGTTAACCCTCACCTTGTTTATCTTTATTGGGATCTGTCTGCAGAAACTTTTGAAAAACTTTCTAAAGCCGGGAATGTAGTCGTGAGATTGTACGATGTGACGTTCATTATTTTTGATGGAAAAAATGCCCACAGAATTTTTGAGGCTGGGATTGATCTCGGTGTCTGCAGAAATTATTATTTTCATGTCCCGATGTCCAATGCAGATTACATTGCAGAAATAGGTTACAAAAATGGCTACGATTTCATCCCGCTACTGAGATCAAATCTTTGCAAGACACCTTCAGATTCTCCGTCACCTTCTAACAGACAGAGATGGTATATAAGAGGAAAGAAATACGTGTTTGTAGGTGAAGCTTTTTTAAAGCCTGTTGAGCACATAGGTGGTAGCCGTGGTTCAAGTTTCTCAAATCTGGCAGGTGATAGAAAGTGATCGGTTATTTCAGCCTTGTTCTTCACTCTCATCTTCCATATGTTCATCACCCAGAACATGATTCTTTTCTTGAAGAAAGGTGGTTTTTCGAAGCAGTTATCGAAAGCTATATACCTTTATTGATGACTTTCGATCGACTTGCTCGGGATGGAATATCTTTTAAAGTAACAATATCTCTGACCCCGCCACTTCTTGAGATGATGAAAACAAAAAGCCTTCAGGAAAAATTCTTAACCCACGTAACCCAACTTATCGAACTCTGCGACAAAGAAATAGTTCATGCAAGGACCCTTGAAGAAAAAGAACTTGCTCTTTTTTACAAGAATAGATTTACTCAGGTACTGGAGTACTATAAATCTCTGAACTGCGATTTGACCAGCGGATTTAAAAAACACTCACTTGATGGAAACATCGAACTTATCACATGCAACGCCACACACGGATTTTTGCCTTTAATGCAACATCAACCTGTTGCTGTAAACTCACAGATAAAACTTGGAGTAAGAGCTTTCCAAGAAGTATTTGGTTTTCCTCCGAAAGGCATGTGGCTTGCTGAATGTGGTTATTATCCTGGTTTGGATGAGATTCTCAAAAGACATGAATTGAGATTTTTCTTTGTTGACTCACATGCACTTTGGTACGCTGATGAAAAACCAAAATATGATGTTTACAGGCCTGTAATGACTCCATCTGGTGTTTTCGCTTTTTCGAGGGATCCAGAATCGAGTGAACAGGTCTGGAGTGCCTCAACGGGATACCCTGGCGATTACAGATATAGGGAGTTTTATAGAGATATAGGTTTTGACAGAGATTTTGATTACATAAAGCCATACATAGATCCAAGCGGTGCACGTGTGAATACAGGTATCAAATATTACAAAATCACTTCCAAAGAATTACCGCTGGACGGTAAATCTTTCTACAATCGTGATGATGCTTTAACAGCTGCAAAAGAGCATGCTTTAGATTTTCTTGATAAGAAACTTACTCAGATACAAAGACTTTATGAGCTTTTTGATCAACCTCCAGTCGTGGTAGCTCCTTTCGATACGGAGTTGTTTGGGCACTGGTGGTTTGAAGGGCCAGAATTTCTGGAATATTTCTTTAGAGAAGCCGCGAAGGTTCGTTCAATGAAACCTCTGACAGCTTCCGAGGTCCTCGAAAAATTTGATTCGTTTCAAATACTCACACCGGCGGCTTCTTCGTGGGGAAACGGCGGCTACAATGAAACATGGTTAAACGGAAGAAATGACTGGATATACATTCATATGAACGAATTGAGTGACAGAATGGAGAAACTTGCAAGTGAATTTAAGGACGAGCACGATTTGTTAAAAATAAGAGTACTGAACCAGATGCTCCGTGAGCTTTTGCTTGTTCAATCGAGCGATTGGGCCTTTATCATTACGACAAACACCAGTGTCGAATATGCAGTTAACAGAATTAAAACGCATGTGAAAAGGTTTTTAGATCTGGAAAGACAGTTTTTGAGCAATAATATAGATGAAGAATATCTTTCGCAAATTGAGCAAATGGATGCGATATTCCCCTGGATAGACTACAGGGTATATAGTCGTTAGCAGAATCCGAGAGGAGGGATACAGTGCCTGCCAAATATTACGAAATCAGGTGGCACTCAAGAGCTGGTCAAGGTGCGAAAAGTGCCTCGCAGCTTTTGGCAGAAGCAGTTTTGGATATGGGTAAGTATGCCCAAGCTTTTCCCGAATATGGTGCGGAGCGATCTGGTGCGCCTATGAGGGCATTCAACAGAATTAGCGATGGGAAGATTACTATCCATTCATCAGTTGAGAAACCAAATGTGGTTGTGGTGATCGATGATACGCTGTTATCACCAGCGGTTGTCGAGGGCATAACTGAAGATGGTGTTTTAATTGTTAACACAACCCACCCTGTCGACTACATTAGAAAGAAAACACATTTTAATGGCAAAATTTGTACATTGAAAGCAACTGATATAGCCCTTGAGGAAATTAAAAGAGGGATACCAAATACAGTTATTCTTGGTGCAGTTGCGAAAATTACAAATGTTGTGACACTTGAATCGCTCGAGCAAAAAATCAAGAATATGTTTGGAAAAAAGCTCTCTGAAGAGATGCTTGAAGCCAATCTCAGAGCTTTAAGACGGGGTTACGAGGAGGTGGCCTGCGATGGCTGAGTTGAAGAAATGGAATGAAGTTCCAATTGGTGGAATTATTACTGAGCCGGGAACTGCACGCAAATACAAAACCGGCGACTGGCGCGTGAAAAGACCTGTTTATGATAGATCAAAATGTATAGATTGTATGATGTGTTGGTTCTACTGTCCGGACCTTGCTATTATTCAGGAAAATTCTGTTATGAAAGGGATAAATTATTTCTATTGTAAAGGCTGTGGTATTTGCGCTAATGTTTGCCCAAGAAATGCTATTGAGATGAGACCCGAAACAGAGTTTTCACACGAGGAGGAGTGAGTATGAAGCTTACCAGACAGGCTATAACTGGAGCACAGGCAGCCGCTTATGCTATGAAACAGATTGAACCTGATGTAGTGGCTGCTTATCCTATCACCCCTCAAACACCCATAGTTGAATATTTTGCAAAATATGTTGCCGATGGTGTAGTTAAAACAGAAATGATACCTGTTGAGAGCGAGCATAGTGCGATGAGTGCACTTGTTGGTGCCGCTGCTGCAGGCGCAAGAGCAATGACAGCAACCAGTGCCAATGGACTTGCACTAATGCATGAAATTGTTTATATAGCTGCTTCATTGAGACTTCCTATAGTAATGCCGGTTGTCAACAGAGCACTTAGTGGGCCAATAAATATACATTGTGACCATAGTGATACAATGGCAGAAAGAGATTCAGGATGGATACAGCTTTTCTGCGAAGACGCGCAGGAAGTTTACGATTTGACAATCATGGCTGTAAGGATTGCCGAACATGAAAATATAAGACTGCCTGTTATGGTTAATCAGGATGGATTCATCATTTCTCATGGAGTAGAAGCGGTTGAATTGTTGCCTGACGATGTTGTCAAGAGTTTCGTTGGTCAGTTGAAGCCTCTCTATCCTCTCCTTGATGTGGAAAATCCAGTGACATACGGTCCTCTTGATCTATACGACTATTATTTCGAACACAAAAGGCAGCAAATTGAGGCAATGAAAAATGTTTTTGAGGTATTCTCAAAAATATCTGAAGAGTATTACAAAATTTCTGGCAGGAAATATGATTATGTTGAACCTTACAAAATGGAAGACGCACAGTATGTTATGGTAGCTCTTGGTTCAACTAATGGGACGATAAAATATGTTGTTGATCAATTAAGAGAAGAAGGAAAAAAAGTTGGGTTGTTAAAAATATGGATGTTCAGACCATTCCCGAAAGCTGAAATACAGAGGTACCTTACAGGTAGAAAAGCCGTTGTCGTTCTCGATAGATCGGCTTCTTTTGGTGCAGAAGCACCTCTATATGAGGCTGTTAAGTCGTCTCTGTATGAAGTAGCATCGAAGCCGCTTCTTGGTTCCTTTGTCTATGGACTTGGCGGCAGAGATGTTAATCCAGAATTGATAAGGTACGCTTTTGAAAAGGCTATCAGTCATGAACTTGTTGCAGACCAGGAATTGTACCTTGGTCTGAGAGAATGAGGAGGTGCATTGAATGCCGTTGACAATGAAGAAACTCGCAGAGATTTTTACAGATAAAGACCCTGGTTTAACGCAAGGGCACAGAATGTGCCCTGGATGTGGCGCACCAATAACTGTAAAAATAGCATTAATGACCGCTAAAGCACTCGGATACGAACCTGTAATAGGATTTGCGACTGGTTGTATGGAAGTTTCATCAACAATCTATCCATATACTTCCTGGACGGTTCCTTATATACACAATGCTTTTGAAAACGTAGCTGCAACAATTAGCGGTGTTGAGACTGCTTATAGATCTCTTAAAAAATCCGGGAAAATTCCATCTGATAGAAAATATGCCTTTTTTGCTTTCGGTGGAGATGGAGGAACGTATGATATAGGTTTACAGTCACTTTCCGGTGCTATTGAAAGAGGACATAAATTTATATATATTCTTTATGATAATGAAGGTTATATGAACACGGGAAACCAAAGATCTGGCTCAACACCTCCCGGTGCAGATACAACCACTGCACCTGTTGGAAAAAAGATACCAGGAAAGCTTCAATTGAAGAAAAACATCGTAGAGATAGTAGCAGGTCATGAATATGTTTATGCCGCGACAGCTACTGCTGGTGAACCGATGGATTTTATAAGCAAGATTGAGAAAGCACTGACTTTCGAAGGTCCGTCGTTTTTAGCTGTATTGAGTCCCTGCGTCAGATACTGGAGAGTTCCAGAAAATCGGACAATTGACATTACGAAGCTTGCTGTTCAGACTAAATATTGGCCTCTGTATGAGGTGGATCGCGGTGTTTATAAAGTCACCAGAAAACCATCGAGTTTCAAACCTGTTTCTGAATTTGTCAAAGTTCAGGATAGATTCAGACCTTTACTTCAAAAACCAGATGCAGAAGAAATAATAGATGAACTCCAGCAATATGTTGACAAAAGATGGGAAAGATTGCTTGCTCTGGAGGAGGCCACAAAAGATAAACCCGTGAGATAATCTTAACCACCCCAGGGGGCGATGGTGTGGATGCATTGATTGTTATAGACATGCAGAGAGATTTTGTGGACCCTGATGGAGCACTTTATTTTGCGGGCGCCGAGAAGGTTGTTGCGCCCGCTATTGATGTTATCAAAAATTCAATGGAAAGATCTGAAATTGTTATAACAACGCAAGATTGGCATGAAGCAAATGATGAAGAGTTTAAGATGTGGCCAAGCCACTGTATTAAAAATACGCCTGGTGCTGAACTTATTGCTCCTTTGAGAGAGCTTCTTCAAAATTATCCGAAATATTACCCAGTTTATAAAACCAGATACAGTGCATTTTACGGGACAGAGCTTGATAGAATTTTGAAAAATTTCTCGATAGATAAAGTCCAGGTTTGCGGAGTTGTTACGCACATATGCGTTCTTTTCACTGTTGAAGAACTCAGAAACAGAAATATCAAGGTAGAAGTTTACGAAAAAGCAACAGCTTCATATGATCGTGAATTTCACGAATTTGCCCTGCGTATGATGAAAGAAGTCCTTGGTGCTGAGGTGATTTTATGAGAAAAAAAAGACTCGATCCAAAGGTATTTAAAGTTCCCATAGATCGCATCAGAAATGACTATTATTCAGATATATATTTCTCAAGGTATGTTGAGGTACTCAAGAAAGACAACAGACATCCAAGGGTTCTGTACCAATTTTTTCCAAGAAAAGATTGCACAGTTGTTGGTATAGACGAGGCGCTGGCAATTTTAAGGTTTGCGACCGGATATTACAAAGACGAAGAAAAAGCCAAACAGATATTTCAGGAGATCCTCTCACTTGATAAAGCTATTCAGGCTGCTTCTGTTGACATGAGGACAGATATTGTTTTGAAATATACTGAACGAAAATGGGATTTGAGAATAAAATTGAACCAGCTCTGGGTAGATAAATGGGATGAGATAGAAGTCAAGGCCCTTTATGATGGCGATGAAGCAAGGGAATGGGAACCTATCATGACTATTGAGGGAGATCCAACGTATTTTGGGTATTTAGAGACAATACTCTTAGGAGTCATTGCAAGGGCCACGAGCACGGCTACAGCCGTTAAAAACGTTGTTAAAGCTGCGAACGGTAAACCAGTTCTGTATTTCAGCGCCAGGTTTGATCATTACTGGGTTCAGGCAACCGACGGGTATGCGGCACTTTGCGCCGGTGCTTTTGGTGTCTCGACAGATGCCAACGCTGATTATTGGGGAGCTCAATCCATGGGAACAATGCCACATGCCCTTATAGCAGCGTACAACGGAAGCACAGAGGAAGCTGCTGTGGCTTTTGACAAACATATGCCTGAAAACGTGAATCGCATAATTTTGGTGGACTGGGATAATGACGTTATTGGGACAACCTTGAGGGTTGTTAAATCTTTCTATGAAAAGCAAACCGGAAAGAATTTCGTTTTGGGTGTGACTGATCCTTCCCCTATAATAGGTGTGGGCAAGGGAAGGATATGGGGGGTAAGATTTGATACTTCTGGAAATTTGAGGGATATTTCAGTTGTTCCGAGGGACGAATCTTCATTGGGGGTTTGTCCGGAGCTTGTCTGGCGTGCACGGCAGGAGTTTGATAAAGTTGGCTTAAAGGACCTAAAAATAGTTGTTTCAGGAGGATTTGATGCCGATAAAATTTCTCTTTTCGAGAAACTAAGAGTGCCTGTAGATGTGTATGCTGTTGGGTCAAAATTACTCAGACACAAGGTTGACATTACAGCTGATATAGTTGAGGTTGATGGAAAACCGTGTGCGAAAGTTGGACGGATTAAACAGGATACTTCAAGACTTGAAAGAGTTTTCAAAAGATACTGGGAAGAGGAGGTGTGATTATGACAGAGAAGGGTACATGGACAGTGAAGACAGGGTTTGCAGATATGTTCAAGGGCGGAGTCATAATGGATGTAACAACAGCAGAACAAGCAAAAATAGCAGAAGAAGCTGGCGCAGTTGCGGTTATGGCACTTGAGCGCGTACCGGCGGATATACGAAAAGCTGGTGGTGTTGCCCGCATGGCAAGTATTGCAAAGATAAAGGAAATCATGCAGGCTGTTTCAATACCTGTTATGGCAAAGGTAAGAATTGGCCATATTGCTGAGGCGAGAATTCTTGAGGCACTCGGGGTAGATTTTATAGATGAATCAGAAGTTCTTACCCCGGCAGATGACAGATTTCACATAAACAAACATGAATTCAAAGTTCCCTTTGTTTGCGGAGCGAGAGATCTTGGAGAAGCCCTCAGAAGAATTGCTGAGGGTGCTGCTATGATAAGAACTAAAGGTGAAGCAGGAACAGGAAACATAGTTGAAGCGGTTAAACATATGAGAAGGGTTATGGATGAAATAAGAAGACTCACAACTATGGCTGATGAGGAACTGGTTTCTTATGCCAAGGAAATAGGTGCACCTGTAGAACTGGTAAGGGAAGTCAAGAAACTCGGTA
Organism: Pseudothermotoga lettingae TMO; assembly: GCF_000017865.1. Classification (GTDB taxonomy): domain Bacteria; phylum Thermotogota; class Thermotogae; order Thermotogales; family DSM-5069; genus Pseudothermotoga_B; species Pseudothermotoga_B elfii. The sequence continues at coordinate 1,842,116 of NC_009828.1, read as the reverse complement.
GACTGCCTGTTGTGAATTTTGCCGCAGGTGGTGTTGCTACTCCTGCAGATGCAGCACTGATGATGATGCTTGGCGCTGATGGTGTTTTCGTTGGATCTGGTATTTTTAAATCGAAAGATCCTGCAAAGATGGCGCGTGCTATAGTTATGGCTGTGACTTACTGGAATGACGTTGATATGTTGCTCAAGGTTTCTGAAGATATAGGGGAGCCGATGCCAGGGCTTGAGGTTGAAGAATTAGAAGTTCGGATGCAGGAGAGAGGATGGTAAAGTTGACCATAGGGGTTCTGGGGCTTCAGGGTGATTTTAGGGAACATCTCTGGGCTTTGCAAAAACTTCAAGTTGAGACAATTGTAGTAAAAACCGTTGAAGATCTTAGAAAAACAAAAGGGCTTATAATACCGGGCGGTGAATCAACAACAATAGGCAAACTTGCAAGATTGACGGGAATAGCAGATGAATTAGAAAAGCTGGTTGATCAGGATTTCCCAATTTATGGGACCTGTGCAGGTATGATATTACTTGCTAAACAAATAGTGAATTATCCGTATCAATACAGCTTTGGCTTCATGGATATAGTTGTAGAAAGAAATGCCTACGGTAGACAGGTAGAAAGTTTTGAAGTTAATCTTGATATACCATCGACTGGAGGTTTATTCAAAGCAATTTTTATAAGAGCTCCTAAGATTGTTGAGTGGGGTGAAGGAGTGGAAGTTCTTGCTCGTTATGGAGATTCACCCGTTTTAGTGCGGCAGGGTAATTTGCTTGCGAGTTCGTTTCATCCAGAGCTCGGCCAGGATTTAAGAATACACAAATATTTTCTTGAAATGGCAGGCGTTAAACATGCGGGTATATGTTGATATTGTTGATGAAAAAACAAAAGCAAATATCTTTCATGCAATTGGCATGTGTTGCGGCGTAGCTGTTGCCGATGAAAAAGATGCCGATCTTTATGTTGGGGAAAAGGCGCATCCATTTCTTGACTCTGTAATTGTAACCAATCACATACCGGATGATCTGGATCAAGTTGTAGATGTGATACTACCTGGCCAGGAGCTTGATTACTATCTTATGAAATTCAAGCTGATGTATTGCTATGTTCTGACAAGATGCAGTATAGAAACTTTTCTGGATGAAGAAATATATAAATCGCAAAGGTATAACATCCCCCTGTCGATTGCCATGGTAAAAGTTTGTTCCGATGAGGAATTTACCACGCGAGCTCTTTACAATAATGCAAAAAAGCAGGCTAGAACCTCTGACAGAATTGTTCTTTATGATAAAAACACCCTGATAGCTATTCTCCCATACATTGGTTTGGATGGGGCAAAAGTTTTTGTGGGTAGATTGATCAGACGTGCAAAACGCATAAAGCTGCCAAAAACGAGTCATTTTCCAGATGTCATAGCATCGATATGCCAGATAACAAATGAAATAACAGATGCATCAGATTTACTTTTAAGACTTGAAGAGACTGCTAAGGATGCTGTTTTGGCCGGCCAAAGGATCGTTACAATATAAAAGGCGGCAAAAGCCGCCTTTTATATGCCAAGTTCTGCAAAGATTCTTTCTACAAGCTCTCTTCCAACTTTTGCCTGTGCTTCATGAGTAGAGGCACCTATATGAGGAGTAGCAGTGACATTGGGGAGTTGTAATAATTTTTTTCTCAGATCATCTGCAGGTGGCTCAACTTCAAATACATCGAGTGCAGCTGCATAAATTTTTCCAGAGCTGAGAGCATCGTATAGTGCCTGTTCATCTATCACTCCTCCGCGTGAAGCGTTTATGATTATCACACCATCTTTCATCTTGGATATTGTTTCAGAGTTTATCATGTGCTTTGTTTCATTTGATAATGGAACATGCAGAGTTATGATATCTGAATTTGTAAACAACTCCTCAAGGCTGACCATTTTGACTCCTTCGAAATATTCAACGAATGGATCATACGCAATGACTTTCATGCCAAAAGCGATTGACCTTTTTGCGACTTCTTTTCCTATGGTTCCCAATCCTACAATACCTATTGTTTTTCCATAAAGCTCATGTCCCTCAAGTTCTTTTTTGGTCCAGAGTCCTTTTTTCAAATCGCATGTGCCTCTTGCAATATGTCGAGATGCACTAAGTATCAGACCAAATGTTAACTCTGCTACAGATATGGAACTTGCTCCAGGTGTATTCAAAACTTTTATTCCTTTTTGCTTTGCTGCAGTAACATCTATATTGTCAAGACCAACGCCAGCTCGCCCAATTACCTTTAATTTTTCGCCTTTATTTATCAGATCTTCAGTAACTTTGGTGGCGCTTCTGACAATAAGAACCTCTATTTGCGGTATCAGTTCGAGTAGTTTATCCTTATCAAGATGTTCGCACGTTACCTGAAGTTGACTTTTTGATTTGAGCAAATTTAATGCTTCCTGATCCAGAGGATCGTTGATATGAACTCTTATCATCCAGCTACCCCCTCGCGTTTAAGGGTTTCCATTGCTGCTCTGACACCAGTTCCAAGTTCAATTTTATAACCGAGTTCACTTAAAGTAAATTCCAGAGCTGATATTGCAGTTATAGTATCGAACATCGACACATATCCGAGATGTGCTACTCTGAAGATTTTTCCAGATAGGTGTCCTTGCCCGCCGGCAATTGTTACACCATATTTGTCCCGTATGATTTTAACAAGTTTTTTTCCGTCTATGCTTTCTGGAACTTTTACTGCTGTGACAACATTTCCCGGCCTCTTTGAGAATAACTCAAGATTAAGTGCTCTCATCGCGTTTCTCGTCGCCTCTCCCAAAATTCTATGTCTCTCCCAGACATTTTCTATGCCTTCTTCTTTTATCATTTTTATACTTTGATTGAGCATATATATCATGTTCACAGCTGGAGTCCACGGGTTGTCTGGATAATTTTTGTCATAGTATCTCAAGTCAAAATAGTACTTTGGACACTGATTTTTCTCGACTAATTTCCATGCTTTTTCACTTAGAGCCATAAAAGCAAGGCCAGGTGGCATCATAATGCCTTTTTGAGAACCGCTGACAACTACATCTACTCCCCATTCATCCATTTTGAGTGGTTCGGCAAGTAATCCGCTTACCTCGTCTGTAACAAGGACATGATCGGTATCTTTCGTAAGTTGGGCGATGGACTTCAAATCAATTACCGTTCCTGTCGATGTTTCGCTGTGTGTTGTGAATATTACCCTGGCATCTGGATGTTGTTTCATAACATTCTCTATTTGCTCCGGACTAACAGCATTTCCCCATTCAACGGCTATTTCTACAACCTGAATACCGTATGAATCACAAATTTCTTTCCATCTTTCTCCAAACTTTCCTGCTACAACAACTATCGCTTTTTCTCCCGGGTTCATCAGATTTGTGACAGCTGCTTCCATTGCTCCTGTTCCCGATGATACGAAAGTGTAGATTTTACTATTAGTCTGGAATAGATATTTTGCACTTTCAAGTGTTTCTTTCATGATTTCAAGAAATTGCGGTGTTCTATGATGGATAGTTTCTTTTGCACCGGCAAGGAGTATATCAGCTGGTACTGGTGTGGGACCCGGGGCCATTATGTAATTCTTCCTGAGCATATACACACCTCCTTATAATTCTCCAAAAGTAGTTTAACATGTAGAAACTGCTTTCTTATAACCTCTATTTATGCAATAATTTGCATGCCATTTTTTGCATAATGCAATTTCTTGCAAGTTAGAAAAATTTGATGAAAAGTGATTTTTTGTGTTACAACGACCTTGGCACGAATTTGATAATATATTATCGGGGTGATGGTGTGAAGACAAAACAACACAACTTTTCTAAACTTGCGGAAAGATTAAAATCATCGATGATCAGAGAATTACTCAAATACGCTAATATGCCAGGCGCTGTTTCTTTTGGCGGAGGGACACCTGATCCAGAGACTTTCCCAAGACATGAATTGTCAAAAATAGCTTCAGAGATTTTAGAAGAAGAATATAAATATACTTTGCAATATTCTGTCACGGAAGGTGACCCACAGCTTATAAATCAGATACTGATCTTACTCAAGAGAATTTATGGAATAGAAGGTTTATCACACGAGAATATTCTCATAACAGTTGGTTCTCAGCAAGCGCTTGAATTATTGGGAAAAGTTTTTATAGATTCAGGTGACTATGTTGTTGTTGGTGATCCTGAGTATCTGGGAGCAATAAGTGCTTTTCGAATGAGAGAACCGCGTTTTGTTGTTGCAAAATTTGATGAAGATGGACCTGATATAGATATGATTGAGCAAAAAATTGAAGAAATAGACAGAGCGGGAGAAATAAAAAAATTGAAATTTATATACGTTGTTTCAAATTTCCAAAACCCATCAGGCGTCACAACATCTCTGGAGAAGCGAAAAGCTCTGATCGAGGTTGCAGAAAAGTATGATTTGCTTGTTGTTGAGGACGATCCGTATGGTGTACTTCGATTTGAAGGGGAACATGTGCCATCAATAATGAAACTTGGAGGAACTGATCGGGTTATTCTTTTAAATACTTTCAGCAAAATTCTTTGCCCCGGTTTGAGAATAGGAGTGGTTGTTGCAGATAAGTCTATAGTGAGGAAGATGGTTCTTGCAAAACAGGGTACAGATCTATGCAGTCCATCTTTAACGATGAGGCTTGCAGCAAGATATCTCGAACGTTATGATGTGCTTGAACAAATCAAACCTGCCATAGAACTTTACAGGAAAAAGAAAAATGAAATGGTCAGAGCGCTTGAGAATTATTTTGGTGACATTAAAGGAACGAAGTGGACAAATCCAAACGGTGGATTATTCATATGGACCACCCTTCCGGAAGGTTACGACACGATGGAAATGTTCAAATTTGCAGAACAAAACAAAGTTTTTTATATACCAGGAGAAGCATTCCGACCTTATTCTGAACCATCTTCATCTATGAGAATGTCATTCTGCTTGCCTTCTGTTGAGGAAATTCACGAAGGTGTGAAGAGATTGAGAACAGCTTTTGATCAATACAGGGTTTCCAGGGGGATGAAATGAAATGTACAGAATCTTGGTGATAAACCCTGGCTCAACTTCCACAAAAATTGCAGTCTATGAGGATGAGAAATGTAAACTTCTGGAAAAAGTTGAGCACAGTTTATCAGATCTTGAAAAACATCCAAATTTGATGGATCAATTGAATTTCAGACGAGAAAATATACTTATGATACTGAAAAAGCACGGTTTTAAAGTGGAAGATTTTGATGCCATTGCCGCAAGAGGAGGAATATTACCTCCCCTTAAAAGTGGAACTTATATTGTAGATAACAGGATGATTCATTATTTGAAGTATGATTCGCCAGTCAGTCATGTTTCTAATCTTGCTGCTATTATCGGTTATGAACTGGGTCAAGGAAAAATACCTGTTTATGTGACAGACCCCATTTCTGTTGATGAAATGGTTGACGAAGCGAGATTTTCAGGTGTTCCAGAAATAGAGAGAAAAAGCTTTTCACACGCCCTGAATATAAAAGCAGTTTGTAGAAAGGTAGCTTTGGAACTGAACGCAGATTATGAAGACCTGAACTTTGTGGTTGCTCACCTTGGTGGAGGAATTTCCGTTGCAGCAATAAGAAAGGGAAAGATTATAGATGTGAATAATGCAAATGACGAAGGGCCATTCAGCCCAGAGAGAACAGGGGAGCTGCCTGTCGGTGATGTGGTTAGAATGTGCTTCTCGGGTAAGTATACCAAACAGGAATTGAAGAAAAAGTTTGTGGGTAAGGGAGGACTTGTTGCCTATCTTGGGACAAATGACCTGAGAGAAGCTTTACAGTTGGCGAAAACTGATGAGAAAGCGAATGTAGTTGTTCAGGCGATGGCATATCAGGTTGGTAAAGAAATAGGGGGAATGTGTGCAGTTTTGTGCGGGAAAGTGAACGCGATAGTTTTAACAGGTGGTATGGCTCATAGTAATGAGTTTGTTGAGATGATAAAAAGTTATGTTTATAGATTTGCCCCTGTTTTTGTTGTGCCTGGAGAGTTTGAAATGGAGGCATTGGCATTTGGAGCTTTGAGAGTTTTGAGAGGTTATGAACAGGCCAAAGAGTGGGGTGTTGTTGATGAGCAGGTTTCTTGAAATCGTTGAAAAAGTGAGAGGGATTAGAAGAAAATTGGTAGTTGCGTCTGCTGCTGATAGTGTTGTTCTGAATGCCGTAAAACTTGCTGTTGAATACGAAATTGTGTCACCGATTCTGGTTGGACCGTATGAAAAAATAAAAGTTCTTTCTTCAAATATTGATCTCGATTTATCAAAATGTGAAGTGGTGGATAGCCCAGAGAGTGATGCTGCTGCAAAAGCTGTGGAGATTGCAGATAAAAATGGGGAACTTTTAATGAAGGGGCTGGTTAAAACCGGTGACCTTATGAAATTGGTCCTTCAAGATGAATATAGATTGAAAACAGGTTCAACCATGACAATGGTAAGTGTTTTTGATATACCTTCATACGCAAAACTTTTGGCAGTAAGCGATGCCGGGATGATAATATCGCCCACTCTCGAACAGAAAGTTGATATGATAAATGCTGCGGTAAGAGTCATGAAAAAATTTGGAGTGGAAAAGCCGAAGGTTGCCGTACTTGGTGCAGTTGAGATCCCAAATTTGAAGATGTCCGCAACTTTGGACGCAGCGATATTGAGCAAAATGAATGATAGAAATCAAATAAAAGATTGCATTGTTGACGGACCTTTTGCTCTTGATAACGCTGTTTCTATTGAAGCTGCAAAGCATAAAGGTGTAGAAAGTCCGGTTGCAGGAGATGCTGACGTACTAATCATGCCAGATATTGAAGCGGGGAATATTTTCTATAAATCAATGGTTTTTCTTGCAAATGCTAAAGTTGCTTCTGTGATCCTTGGAGCGAGATTGCCAATTGTTTTAACATCACGGGCCGATTCGGATGAAACGAAACTTTATTCGATAGCACTTGGTGCATTACTTGTTTGAGGGGATGGTTGAGTGTACAGAATTCTGGTGATAAATCCTGGTTCGACTTCAACAAAGCTCGCCATTTTTGAAAATGAAGACATGATCTTGTCAGAAACTCTGAGACATAGTTCGGATGAATTATCCAGATACGATACCATCTTTGATCAATATGAATTTCGAAAAGGTGTGATTGTTGACTTTCTTGAGAAAAGTGGATATTCCATCCACGATTTTTCAGCTATTGTCGGTAGGGGCGGGCTACTGAGTCCGATACCAGGGGGGACGTATGAAGTGAATACATCTATGATAGATGAATTAAAACAAGCTAAATATGGTGAACACGCATCCAATCTTGGAGCAGTTCTGGCATATGAACTTGCTCGAATTGCAGGGATAAAATCCTACATCGTCGATCCTGTTGTGGTAGATGAACTTGCAGAAATCGCAAGGCTTTCCGGGCACCCTGAGCTGCCAAGAAAGTCAATTTTTCATGCCTTAAACCAAAAAGCAGTTGCGAGAAGAGCCGCTGCAGAACTTGGAAAAAATTATGAAGACGCCAATTTGATAGTGGTTCATATGGGTGGAGGTATATCTGTAGGGGCCCATGTGAAAGGAAAAGTTGTTGATGTGAACAATGCACTTGATGGTGATGGGCCTTTTACCCCTGAAAGAAGCGGTACACTTCCTTTAACGCAATTGATAGACCTCTGTTTTTCTGGAAAATATTCGAAAGAGTGGGTCATGAGAAGGATAAAGGGTAACGGGGGTCTGGTTGCTTATCTTGGGACAAACAGCGCTATTGAGGTTCAAAAAAGGATTTCTGAGGGAGATAAAAAAGCAGAAATTGTTTACAGAGCTATGTCATACCAGATAGCAAAATGGATCGGTAAAACAGCTGCGGCTATGAGGGGAGATGTAGATGCAATAGTTCTCACAGGTGGACTTGCCTACGATGAAAGATACATGATAAGCTGGCTCAAAGAATATGTTTCTTTTATTGCACCTGTTTTTGTATATCCAGGAGGAGATGAAGAGAAAGCACTTGCACTTGGAGTTTTGAGGGTTTTAAGAGGCCAGGAAAAAGCAAAAATATACAGTAAAGAGGCGGAAAAATGGCAAAAAATCATGTCTTTGTAGGGCTGTATGGAAGTGGAAAAACGGAGATAGCTATAAATTATGCGATCAACCTCAAGCAGAATTGCAGCCAGGTAGCAATTGCTGATGTTGATGTTGTATCACCTTATTTCAGAATCAGGGATGTTCGAGAATTGATCCAGTCTTACGATATAAAAACGATCACACCGCCCGAGAACATTTTAAACGCAGATTTACCCTTAATAACGGCTTCTGTTATGGGGTATCTTGGAAATCCTGAGTATCAGGTCGTTCTGGATGTGGGAGGCGCCGAAAGAGGTGTCGTAGTTCTTGGTTATCTAAGAGAGTATCTCGGAGACAGTAGGGTATATTTTGTTGTTAACACTAAAAGACCTTTTACAGAGAGCTCTGAGCAGATTGTGCAGGTTGTGAGAAGAATTGAGGAACGTTCTGGAATAAAGGTAGATTATCTTGTCAACAATACAAATCTTGGCAGCGAAACGACAGTTGATTTAATAGAAGATAGCGAGATAGTAATTTCAAAAGCATCAGAGATTTTAAACATACCTATTGCATTTACTGTCACAGCTCAGACAGATACTTTGATAAGTAAGTTCAATATTTTTCGCATAAAGAGATTCTTGAAAAAAAGGGAGGAGTTGTCTTGAAAAAAGCTTATATAGAAATAGATAGTGAAAGATGCAAAGGTTGTGGACTTTGTATAAATGCGTGCCCTCAAAAAATAATAAGATTTTCGACAAAATTCAATAGTAAAGGGTATCACCCTGCAGAACAATACGATCCACAGGAAAAGTGCCCGGGTTGTGGTTTTTGCTACATGATGTGTCCGGATACCTGTATAACGGTTTACAAACTATCTCAACCTGTGAGGTGATTCAAGTGAAAAGAGTTATGATGAAAGGTACGGAAGCTATTGGAGAAGCTGCTATAAAAGCTGGATGTCGGAATTACTTTGGTTATCCTATCACGCCTCAGAGCGAACTTACAGAGTATATGGCTCGAAGGTTGCCCGAGGTAGGAGGTTCTTTTCTTCAAGCTGAAAGTGAGGTTGCTGCTGTGAATATGGTCTATGGAGCGGCGAGTGTTGGCAGAAGAGTTATGACATCTACGTCATCTCCAGGTTTCAGCTTGATGCAGGAAGGAATCTCTTACATAGCATGTGCTCAACTTCCTTCGGTTTTTGTTAATGTCGTGCGCGGTGGGCCGGGGCTGGGCGATATTCAGCCATCCCAAGGTGACTATTTTCAGGCAACAAAGGGAGGAGGTCATGGAGATTACAGACTCATAGTTCTATCTCCGTCAACAGTTCAGGAAGCGGTTGAGTTAACGATGCTTGCTTTTGAGCTTGCAGATGAATACAGAAATCCCGTACTCATATTTGCAGATGGTTTGCTTGGACAGATGATGGAGCCAGTGAGTTTTCCGGAGAAAGAATTTGCTTATGATAACGATAGCTGGGCATTGACAGGCGCAAAAAATAGATCGCCAAGGCAGGTAACAAGTTTCAATATAGATCCTTATGGGCTTGAAAAGATGAATATGGAGCTTCAAAGAAAATATTTCAGAATAGAAAGTCAAGAGCCTCGCTGGGAAGAATACAATACAGACGATGCTGACATTTTGATAGTTGCACACGGTACAGTTGGAAGAATAGTTAAAAGTGTTGTTAAGATGGCAAGGGAGGAAAAAATAGCCGCTGGTTTGTTCAGGCCGATTACACTTTATCCTTACCCATATGAACCCCTGTCAAAATTGTCTGAGAAAGTGTCCATGGTGTTAACAGTTGAGATGAGCTCCGGTCAGATGCTTGAAGATGTAAAACTTGCTGTTCTTGGAAAAACAAGAGTAGAGTTTTATGGGAGAATGGCCGGTGTAGTTCCTACCCCAGAAGAGATCTTTTCTCATCTCAAGAACTTAGTTGGGAGGCATTGAAATGGAATATAAAGCAGTTTACAAAATGCCGGAATCCTTGAGCGGAAAGCCATTCACATATTGTCCTGGTTGTCATCATGGAATAGTTCACAGGTTGATAGCTGAAGTTATAGATGAACTGGATCTCAGAGAAAAAGCAATAATTGTTGCTCCCGTCGGGTGTTCTGTTTTTGCGTACGAGTTTTTCAACTTGGATGGTACAGTAGCTCCACATGGTCGAGCTACTGCTGTTGCAACTGGTATGAAACGCGCGAGGCCAGATCTTGTAGTTTTTACCTATCAGGGCGATGGGGATCTCGCTGCAATTGGAACAGCCGAAACAATCCATGCTGCTAATCGTGGCGAGAGAATCACAACCATCTTCATAAACAACGCGATTTATGGAATGACGGGTGGCCAGATGGCTCCAACAACGCTACTGGGCATGAAAACTACCACGTCACCTTATGGAAGAAATGCAGAGAAGGAAGGTTATCCCGTTCACGTATGTGAAATTCTCAAGGAATTGAAGGGAGTAGCTTTTTTAGCCAGAACCAAGGTAGCAACGCCAAAAGATGTTATAACGACCAAGAAATATATAAAAAAAGCTTTTCTGGCGCAGATAAAAAATACAGGATATGGTCTTGTTGAAGTTTTATCTACATGTCCGACAAATTGGGGAATGGGCCCCATAAAAGCTATGCAATGGCTTGAACAGAATATGGTGAAAGAATACCCGCTTGGCGTTTTTATTGATAAGGTTGGTGAGGAATGATGATGCATAGCATAATATTTGCTGGTTTTGGCGGACAGGGTGTTATGTTGATGGGTCAGGTACTTGCTCAAGCTGCGATGAATGAAGGAAAGCACACAACATGGTTTCCATCTTATGGTCCAGAAATGCGCGGCGGGACTGCCAATTGCACAGTTGTTGTAAGTGATGAACCGGTTGCTTCTCCTGTTGTTGATACACCACTGGAAGTTGTTGCAATGAACATACCGTCACTTTTGAAATTTGAGCCGAAGTTGAAAAAAGATGGATATCTTTTTATCAATACTTCAGTTATAGATAGGAAGCCTCAGAGAAATGACGTGAAGGTAATCGAAATACCCGCTAACGATATCGCCGAAAAACTTGGCAATGTTAAGGTGGCAAATATGGTTGTGCTTGGAGCGTTTGTCTATACAACAAAATGTACTGAAGTGGATTCTCTGATAGAGGCAATGAAATACAAGCTATCTGCGAAAAACTCAGAAATAATCGAATTGAATGTTAAAGCGATTTTTGAAGGCGTAAAACACGTAGGCGGATAAGATAAACCCACCCATTGGCCGGAGCAAAGGCTCCGGCATTTTTTAATTTATGGCAAAAATTTGAATCTGTAGAAACCAAGAAAATACCTGTTTTTTTCCCGTGGAGACCATGATGGATCGAGTTTTTCAAGATTTTCGTATCTCACAAACCTCATTTCCCCTGCTGATTCTCCTATTGGGCCGGTATGATACAAAAACCATCTATGATTCTGCAAAAAATATATATCCGATATGTATATCATCATATGATATGGATATTCGAAATCCTCGGGATGGAAAAATACAGCTATATCACCAGGCAAAGCATGCTCAACATCCTTAGAAACGAATTTCAAGCTGTTTTCGAGCATGATTCTGGCTGACGCGAAAGCAGAAAATTCGCCAGGATTTGTATATTTTCCTGAAATAATTCTGAATATTTTATCTCCAATCAAAGGTATGTCTGGATAATTGTATTTCTCCACATCATCAAAAATTGGGCCCGAATAATTCGATCTTTCCAGCCATCTTCCATCATGTTTTTTAAGTGCTTCTCTTGAACAGTAACGTATTAATCCTGCGCAATCTCTTTCATGTTCGTTCCACAAAACCGGCTCGTTTTTTATGGCAGACAAACCTATCCAAATGAACCAGTTTCTGAATTTTTCCGCATCATTTTCACTGAGTACAAGACAATCTGGATAACCATCTTCATCATCATCTGAAGTATCTGCCTCGAAGTACAGAGAAACAGCTTTCGTTTTTTTTATAAAACCCTTGCTCTCAAAATATAGAACTACTTTTTCGTTCAGCTTCACATCTGGTATCAAAATTCCGTCCTTTTTAATCTCAACAGGTCTGTTTGAATAAACTTTTGCCGATGCAATTCTGGCGCGTATAAAAATATCTTTCCTATCCTTAACAGGGATCTTTTGATCAGTCAGATCCACTCTAAACCTAACGCCCGTTATCACATTCCATACTACTATCAATACGATAGCAATCAAGAAGATCTGGTATTTCTTCATATCTTACCCTCCGAATAAATCTGAGAAAATAATCTCTGTGGAATCCTCTCAATTCATCAAAATCGGCGCCAGTTATGAATAAAATAAATCCTTCTTCTATCCATGCAGGCAGTTGAAAATTTTTCTTAAGTATACTGTGAAGGATTTCATGGAATAAGACTTCTTCAAGCAAGCCCTTTTGTTTAAGAATATAAAACGGCTGGGTTATGATCATTCCATTTTTATAGACGGCAGCCACATGATACGGTCTGTTTGAAAGCTGATGAAATTCTGCAAGATTTTCCGATTCATATATTATTACGTCAAATTCAGCTGGAACTTTTATGAATTCGGCAACTTTTTCAATTTTGAAAAGGAGGGCGACCGATACGTCGCCCAGTTTGACAAGTTCACTCAGATTCCATACCTTCAGACCGAAAACCAATGTTGAGCACATCAGGATCAGAATGAGCATAGAGCCCCTTGTAATACATTGAATATGCCTGAGTTGGTAAAATCCGGTATTTTCCGTTTGCGGTTGCTCGCCAAACATAACTCATCCTTCCATTCGAGTATTTGTATGTAAAAAAGGCTATGCGATCTTCGTAAATTTCCCTTGCCAGGTACCAGTTTTCCCAGGATCTATACCACATATAATCGAATTTCGAATAGGACTGAAGGCTTCTTTCATTATAATTCTGCAAAATTTGGGCACATGATGGAAAGTAATCTTCGACTACTATATAATTTCCAGAACCGTTTTCAAGGTATATGATAGTCTTCATTATGTCTCCGGAGTTTACAGAAACAGTGCCTGTGCTGAAAGTCACTTTGCATGGTGATACTGTGATCAGTTCATCGTTTCCAGAAAAAGTGAATCCTTTATCACAGATAAGCTCTTTCCCGTCCCAGCTCAGTATTCTCTCTGCTATAAAAGGTAATAAGGTGAATCTTCCTTCTTTGAACCAGTAAGTTCCTCTTTCGGATTTTAACAGTATTTCATCTTTTGAACAGGAGAGTGATTTCACATCCTGAGGGACCATCACTATCAATTCATCGTTTATCCAAAGCTTTCCATCTTTCAGATAAACTGTTCCCATTTTCGTTAAATTGGCATCTGAGGTACCAAAGTGTGTTTTTGCAGTTTGCGTTTTTGTGTCATAAACCATTGCTGCGTTCTCCATTATCACTAATATAAGTCCATCAAAAGTTTCAAGTCTTTCAAATTCGAATTCCATTTCATTCAGAGAAAGTTTGTTTCCGTTAACTGTGAACGTAGTTCCTCTGTAAGAGTATTTTCCGTCATCAAATGCCGAGATATAGATCTCTCCATTTTTCAATTCTTCGAGCAACTCGACCGAAACAGGTATGTAATCCTGATTTATGGGGATAAAAGCGTCGATTATGCTCTTTTCATTTTTAATCAGAATTTCATAACGCTTGAAAAAATCTCTTTTTACTTCTATACCATCGCTTACAGAACCTACTGGACTTTCGTAATAAACTACGTGTACCTCTACAAGTCCTTTACCTTTTATTTTTAGGTCTTCTTTCTGAAGAGAAAGCTCACCTTCTGTATCGAGTTCTACCACTTTACTACCATTTTCAATTACCAGATGTGGATTCTCAACGCCTGGCAGGACTTCAAGCAATGCAAGAACGGCAAATGAGGTATCTTTTGTGGAATACCAGAAATACCCATCTTTCTTTGAAAACAAATAATTGATGATTTTTCTCTGCAAGCCTTCGTGTTTCCCCCATTTTGTGAGGGCTCTCAGCAATATCGAAGTTAATTGAACATCTGATGTAAAGAAATCATACACCTGATCGACATATGCAAATTTTTCTGTCTCATGCACCAATTTTAATGCTTCATCGAGCGCTTTTTCATTAGAAAATGAAAGATAGATCCAGTCAATGTCTTTTTGTGGTGTATACGATTCATGTGGAATTTTGTAAAGATCGAGCACGTAAACTCCGTATGCTGAAAGATTTTCTTTAAGATAATTGATTCCACTGTTAATTACGGAGCTGGCTACTTCAATGCCTGCTTTTTTTGCGTAATATAATCCCTCCATCACATAACAGGTCATGAAGTTGTTACTATCATCGGTTTGCCACCATCCCCATCCACCGTCGTATTTTTGATATTTGTACAATCTCATCAAGCCTTTTCTGACGATGTCTTCAAGATCTTCTATCTTCAATCCCATTTGTGAAGCGATTACAGCTGGCAGAAAACTGCTCATAGTTTGTTCGGTACACCCATACGGATATTTGATCAGGTGTCTTATTGAGTCTTCAACAAGCGGTATTATGTTTGAAAAGATTCTTAATTTAGCGGTTTTATACTCTGATTGAGGTAAAGATATTTCTTTTACTCCATCGACAAATTCGAGTACATAGAATTCTCTCTCAAAAGCAAATGGTTTTACAGGGATATTCAAAGCAACTGCATCTTTTAAATCATTGTGACTAACTGCGTAGGTCGTTATTGTTGATAGATCAGACTCTTTCAGGGCGTTTATAGTCCAGTAAGATGTGTTAGAAATTTTTGGTACTATATCAAATATGCTTAATGATTGATCTGGAGAGATCAACTTTACAGTTTCTGGAAGCTCAAGCCAGAGCCTTGTTTTTAATATATCGCTGGTTTGATTGTGAACTGTTGCTGATATTTGCATAACATCTCCTTCACGAAGAAATGAAGGCAAATGCGGTGTAACATAGAAATCTTTCGTAACGACAAATGAACTGTTTGCCTGCATCATTGATTTTGTGGAAAATCCATAAGCAGTAGCGATGAAATTTGTTATGCTATCTGGAATCTTAAATTCAACTGTAGCTGTTTTGTTTTTAGTCCTCAATTGAGGTATCCACAAAGCCGTGTCTGGGAAGTATTCTCTTACATTTATCTTCGCTTCAACAGCGGATCTTTTAAAATCTTCGAATGTTGTAGGTTCTGGGAGCATGCTGTACAGGCCGCCGGTACTTTTTAGATTTGCCAGATCGATATAAAACCATCTTTGAGAAAAGCTCCATGTGACATCCGGATAATTGTTTTGTGGATAAATCACTTCCTCGATCTGAGCAGGATTGAAGCCAATCATTGAATATATGGCTTCATCTACAATTGTTAAGCAGAATACACCATCGTTTTTGGATTTGATAGTCAATTTTGCTGTCTCACCGGGCTTGTACGATTCCCTGTCAAAGTACAATTCCGCTTTCTCAACATTTAGATCCCGCTCGATAGCTATTTTCAAATTGTCCATGATTCTCCGTCCATTTTCATATGCCAAGAAAATAAGGAATAGGTTCCTTTCTATTACATTCTCTGGTATGGTGAACTCTACAGTTGAGTGATCTTTCAGAGAAAATGGTTTCAGATCATAGATTGTGTCGGCAGTAAGTGCAATTATGCCCGAAACCTCTGAAGGTGAAAATAACTGAACCGTGATTTTTTCTCCTGGTTTGTATTTTTCTTTATCGGTAACAACAGCAAATTCTGAAATTTTATACCCCTTTGCCCATGCGTAGGAGTGCACATATATCGATTTCCTTGCTTTTTGGAAAGAGAGCTGTATTTTGAAACTGCCTATTTTGTCTGGTGAGAATTTAAGGATGGCTTTACCGTCATCGACCTGCAAGGTTTTTTCATTTTCACCGATTAGCACTGACATCTGTCCACTCAATGGGTTTCCGTTGAGATCTGAAACAAATATTTTCAACTCCACTGATTCGCCAGGTTTTGCAAATATATAATCTCTGTCAACCGAGATTTTTACATTATCTGCATATATATAAATTGATTTTTCCTGTTCAATTTGCCTCTGACTTTCATCAGCTACTATTGCTTGTAATGTGTAGTAACCTTCGAAACCTTCTTCTGTTTTCAGTGAGATTTTTACTTGCCCACTCTCGTCTGTTAATTCATAAGCTCTGTAGACAAGATATTCTGATTGCTCGATGGGATCTGCATTTACATAAAGAGCCACCTGAGCACCAGCTACTGGTTGCCCGTTAAAGTAATTAACTTTTATGGTGAAATCGACAGGTTCACCGGAAATATACTTTTCTTTGTCGGGCAAAATCTCCATTTTATACTCTGGCTTTCTATATTCTTCCACCAGAAAAGTTTCGTAAAAATCTCTTTCATTGTGTTCAACTTTTATAGTGTAATTTCCTACAGAAGAGGTCTCGGCAAGATCAAAACTATCCCAGAAACCACCAAGTTCATCTGTCGAAAGTGTTTTGCTGTAAATCTCGTTATTTTTTGGGTCTTCTATTTTGACTGTCACCCTTGATGCTCCAAGTGCTGTGTAATAGCTTCCATCAAGTTTAAAAAGCTGTCCACGAAGGTTGACTGTGTCTCCAGGCTTATAAATGGGGCGGTCTGTCAGCAAAAATAGTTTTTCATCCCTATCGATAGAGCGGCGTGTTCTGTAAAATCTACAGAAAGCAAGTGATTTTTCTTTCTTAACTAAGGCAAAATCAAAATCTTTATCAATTCGTACCAAACCATTTTCATCTGTTTTCGTTTTGCCAATAACTTTGTTGTCTTTCAAAAGATAAACGGTCACATTTTCCAGAAATCCCCCGGTTGTCTTTACCACCCCAAGTATTGCTTTTTCTTCATCAGCTACAAAGACTATTCCCATGTCTGTAACGATGAGTACCATTGCATCGTAGGTTGTTTTCTCTGATTTCTCAAATCCTGTTAAGACAGCAAGGTAAACTCCTATTTCTTCAAACTCCAGTGAGAACTCCTGCCATTTATCAGTAATGGTGAAAGTTCTTTGGTAAACATGCTTTTTTGCATTCGAAACTATTTTCGAGATCGGGAGTTCTTCAGCCTGTGTAAAAAGTTTTACTGCGTCAATTTCGAGTTCATAAATTGTCAAGGTAATTTTATCCATATCACTGGCGACGAAGGATATTTTTGAGTCAGGTATTTCAAGTATATTGCTACCTAGAAAATAAGCATATCCTCCAAAAAACATCGTTGCACAAAGAAGCGATAACAGAGTAAAATTTTTGAACATATCAATTCCCCCTCTTTTTCAATCTTAAAAAATTCATGTTTAGATCGTAGATAATTTGTATTTCCCTTAATGAACTTTGGTTGGTAGATTTCCATTCGTCGAACAACCTGAACAATTTTTGGATAATTCCAAATATATTCCACTTTCCATTCCATGAATTCCAGACAGCGTATCCATTTTCCTCTATATGGCAAATTTCTCTTGACCTCATGCATAAAGACCAGAAAGATAAGTGTAAAAGTTTCAAAAACTGGATGTTGGTATAAATAACTGTATTCTGCTGTGAATATGATAATTTTTCGAAAGAAAGCAATTTCTCAAGATTTCTTTGATTCAAATTTCCTAATGAACCTCTGGCTTTCAAAAATCTTGTTTCAAACAAATAATCTCCTTTGATGCCATCTTCAATTTTCTCCAGGACGAATGCGGGCTGCGAATCAATGACATATATGTCTATTGGCAATACAATTCTACCACCGGGTTTTAGCTGTTTGATCCAGGTATATGGAATATTATCCGCAGCTACGGTGACAATAATTGCGTCATAGGGTGCGTATTTTTCGCAACCGGATGCCCCATCATCATTAACGAAAATAACATTGTTTATTCCCAGCTCTCTGGCGGTTTTCTCTGCATAAAGCAGAAATTTTTGATTGTATTCTACAGCCACTATCAACCCATTTTCCTTAACGATTTGAGCCATAACACAGGCGTTATAGCCTGTTCCAGAACCTATTTCGAGTACCTTCATACCACGGCAAAGATGTGCAATTTTCATAAAATATGCCATCAAAGAAGGTTGACTCGATGTAGAATATTCATCCTGATCTTTCATTGTAACGATTACCTGGTCCGAATAAACAACTTGCGGAGGATATTCAATCTGAGAAAATCTTTCTCTTGGAACTTTTAAAAAGCCGCTGAGGATATTTTCATCGTCTATACCAGCTATTCGAATATCATGTGTAAGTTTTTCCCTCCAGAAAAATTCACACATCTTTCACACCCAGTCAAATTATACTCCTCACTCATTCCTCCAACATGAGCTTTATTTTTTCGAGTGTTTCTTCCGGATCTCTTCCAAATACCCTTATCATTGCTTCCTTTCCCCACCATCCTTCATCGTATATTATGTCTGGAGGAGATTTCAGCTTTGAAATTGCCTGTTCTATCATCCATACCATTGACTTACCTTCATTTTTTTGTATTTCTTCTGGTT